>JBNLVK010000314.1:0-5986 GCA_050618055.1 Myxococcota bacterium | reverse complement strand
CATAGATTTTTGCACCGCGGGCCAGCGCGTGATCCAGCTCTTCCAGCACGACGATACCGCCGCCGCCGGAAATCACGAACCCGTCGCGGTTGGCGTCGAAGGCGCGGCTGGCCTTGGTGCGGTCCTTCAGCATGTCCCACCGGACCTCGCCGCGTGCGGTGAGGTGCTCGGTGAGGGCGTAGTCCAGCGTGCCCGTGAGGGCGTAGTTCTCGCCACTCGCCGGGAACCCGAAGAACACCTTGTTCTGGATGTCGCGGTCCGAGGGCGCCGCCGTCTTCACGTACTCGGCGCGCAGTGCGGCACCCAGCTTCTCGAGAACCTGCATGCGAGCCGCCACGGCCACACCGTGGGCGTAGTAGCTCGAGCCCTCCACGTAGTAGTACGTGTAGTTGGCCCAGGTATCGAGACCCTCCATCGGCGAGAACCAACCGGTGAGGTCGGCCGTACCGGAGCGCAGGCTGTTGATGCCCGCGCCCGGGTCGCCAGCGTGGTCGTTGCTGAACCCGTCGCTGTAGGTCTCGTAGGCGAAGCCCAGGATCGGATCGGCGCCGTAGATGAACGTGGCGCGCACGTTCATCTCGTCGTCACCCACCAGGGCCGAAGCCATGTACGACTTCTCCTTGTTGAGATCCGGCGAGCTGATCGACGAGCTGCCCGAGTTCATGATGCCGAGGCTCAGGTCCACCGGACCCAGACCCGCGGTGGCCATCAGACCGAGGTGATCGACCGGCTGCAGCAGCGTGTAGACGATGCCGCGGGTGATGTTGAAGTTGCCCGTGGTCTGGACGACTTCCGCACCCACCAGGGTCTGCCACTTGCCGAACATGAAGTTGATCTCGGGTCCGAGACAACCGCACTGGTACTCGACGTACGCCTGGGCGATGTAGTAGTCGCTCGTGGAGTCGACCGACGAGTAGCGGCGACCCAGCGGGTCGTCCTGGAAGTCGACGTCGTCCAGCCGGCCCCACGGACCGATGTCGTGGTCGTTCTCGAAGCCGGTGCCCTGGCCCAGGAAGTTCGCGTCGTTGCCGTACAGGAAGTCGAACGCGAAGCCGGCCCGGCTCTCCTCGGTCGCAGGCTTCGAGACGGACAGCCAGAGCTGGTTGACCGTGAAGCTGTTGTGATCCGAGTGGAAGGGCAGGTTCATGTTCGTGCCGGCACCACCCAGCTGACCCGACGGATCGTCGAAGTTGTAGTTCCAGCTGCCGGCGAGGTGACCCCCGACCTCGATCATGTCGAGGAACGGCGACAGGCCCGAACCGGTGCTGTCTTCCTGATGCTTCCGCGCAACGTCCTGGGCCTGCTCGAGGAGCTGACCCTGGTGCTCAAGCTGTTCTTCCTGAGCGTCGACCTTCTGCTTGAGCCCTTCCACGAGCTCTCGCATCTCGGCGAGCTCGGACGAGACGTCGTCGCTCGCCGTCGCCGGCGACACGGCAAACAGCATTGCCGCGCATGCCAGCACCATCGAAACCCTGTTCATAACTCCTCCGTCGTTACGTTCGTCGTCCCGCATTTGGTGAGCCAGAAGAGACGCTCACGGCCGGTGAGACGTCCTTCTCGCTCTGCGCGCACGATTGTCAATGCGGGGGGACGCGGGAAGTTAAGCAGCGAACTTGCGACTTGGCACCCTGTGTTGAAAGAAACACATCCTTTCGGGGGCGGGTGTCCGGAAGCCGACCGCGGAGCCGCCTGGGCCGCTGCCTAGATCCTGGGCACGAACGAGCACGGCAGCGGGCAGGTCGGCGCGCCCAAACCCGCGCAATTGCGCCGGAATCGGCCCGTTTCCGCCGCATGGAGCCCGCCCGGCGCCCCAGCGCGGCTTGGCACGGAGGTTGCCTTTGCAGGGCCCGTCGTGGCCGCGCTGCCGCGGCCCAACCCGAACCCACCTCGACTGGAGGAAAACGATGAAACGATTTCTGCCGGGCCTCGTGCTGGCTGGCGTCGTCTGCTTCCCGGGCCTGGCGCTCGCGGAAGACGGCGTCACGCCGGGTCAGTTCGTGGCCAACAACGTCTGGATGATGCTGGCCGCAGGGCTGGTGTTCATCATGCACCTGGGATTCGCGACGCTCGAATCCGGACTCACGCGCGCCAAGAACACGACGAACATCCTGTTCAAGAACACGTTCATCATCGCGGCGGGCATCCTCACCTACGCCCTGTGCGGCTTCAACCTGATGTATCCCGGCGACTTCAACGGGTTCCTCGGGTTCGCGGGCATGGGCATCGCGACCGACGCGGCGGGCAACACGCCGGCCTACGCGGACGGCGGCTACACCTACTGGACCGACTTCCTGTTCCAGGCGATGTTCGCCGCGACCTGCGCCACGATCGTCTCCGGCGCGGTGGCGGAGCGCATCAAGCTGCCGTCGTTCATGCTGTTCTCCCTCTTCTTCGTCGCGATCGTCTACCCGATCCTCGGCAGCTGGAAGTGGGGCGGCGGCTGGCTCGACGCCATGGGCTTCTACGACTTCGCCGGCTCGACGCTGGTCCACTCGGTGGGCGGCTGGGGAGCGCTGGTCGGGGCCTGGATGCTCGGACCGCGCCTCGGCAAGTACGTCGGCGACAAGATGCAGCCCATCCCGGGCAGCAACATGCCGCTGGCCGCCGTGGGCGTGTTCCTGCTGTGGCTCGGCTGGTTCGGCTTCAACGGCGGCTCGGTGCTGTCGGCCGATCCGGAGCTGACGTCCTTCACGCTGGTGACGACGTGCCTGGCCGCCTCCGCGGGCGCCCTGGCCGCCATGTTCACGTCCTGGTTCGTGGCCAGCAAGCCGGACCTCTCCATGGCGCTCAACGGCATCCTGGCCGGTCTGGTGGGCATCACCGCCGGCGCGGACACCGTCGGCATCCTGGGCTCGGTCATCATCGGCCTGGTCGCGGGCGTGCTGGTCGTCGGCTCGGTGCTGTTCTTCGACCGCATCAAGATCGACGATCCGGTGGGTGCCATCTCCGTGCACCTGTCCTGCGGCATCTGGGGAACGCTGGCCGTCGGCATCTTCTCCACCAACCCGGAGCACTCCTTCCTCACCCAGCTCGTCGGTGTGGCCGCCTACGGCGGCGCCACCGTCGTGTCGGCGTTCGCCATCTTCGGCGCCGTCAACGCGGTGATGGGCCTGCGGGTCAGCGAGGAAGAGGAGATCGAGGGTCTCGACTACGGCGAGCACGGTGCTCACGCCTACGACCTGGGCGCCGCCGGCGGTGCACTCGATTCACTGGGCTCCCTCGGAAGCCCCCGACCGGTGGCAGCCACTCAGCTCGCCACCGAGAACAGCTAGGAGGCCGTCATGAAGAAGGTCGAAGCCATCATCAAACCCTTCAAGCTCGACGACGCCAAGCAGGCACTCGGAGAGATCGGCGTGCAGGGCATGTCCGTCTCCGAGGTGAAGGGATTCGGCAGGCAGAAGGGCCACAGCGAGCTCTACCGCGGTGCCGAGTACGTCGTCGACTTCCTGCCCAAGGTGAAGGTGGAGGTCGTGGTCCCGGACGAGCTGGTGGAGAAGGTGACGGTCGCGCTGACCGACTCCTGCCGCACCGGGAAGATCGGAGACGGAAAGATCTTCGTCATCCCGGTCGACGACGCCATCCGCATCCGGACGGGCGAGAAGGGCGACGCGGCGCTCTCCTAGGAGGCGCAGCGTCCGAGCATGGGTGCCCGGATTCCGGCGACGCTGGGATCCGGGCACTTCTCTTTGGGAGGAGGGGAAGCGTGTTGAAGGTCTACGTACTCCACTTCGGATCGCGAGGAAGCCTGACCCAGGCCTTCGACCGCATCCTCGCCAACCCGGACGTCGAGAGCTGCATGATCGAGTCGGATCGCAACCGCATCCGCTTCATGGCGAACGAGTCGGCCGCGGAGAAGATCACCGAGGAGATCTACCTGGACCGCGGCCTGCTCTGGTGCAGCCGGCACGAGGTCGAGCGCGGCGCCTGATCCGTCCGGTGCCCTGCAAGGCAAGGCCCCGCCGGCGCTTGCCGACGGGGCCTTGCTTCGTTCGCGCGCGCCCTTCGGGCGCTCGGCTACATGTCGTAATAGAGCTCGAACTCGTGCGGGTGCGGTCGCATGCGGACCGGGTTGACCTCTTCCTCCCGCTTGTAGGCGATCCAGGTCTCGATGGCGTCGGTGGTGAACACGTCGCCCTTGAGCAGGAACTCGTGGTCGGCGTGCAGCTCTTCGAGCGCCTCGTCGAGACTGCCCGGCATGGTGGGCACGTTCTCCAGCTCCTTCGGGGACAGGGAGTAGATGTCCTTGTCCAGCGGCTCGCCCGGATCGATCTTGTTCTCGATGCCGTCGAGCCCCGCCATCAGCATGACCGCGAAGGTCAGGTACGGGTTGCAGGTCGGGTCCGGGTAGCGCACCTCGATGCGCTTGGCCTTCGGGGAGGCCGAGTACATCGGGATGCGGCAGGACGCCGAGCGGTTGCGCGACGAGAGCGCCAGGTTGACCGGCGCCTCGAAGCCCGGGACGAGCCGCTTGTAGCTGTTCGTCGTCGGGTTGCTGAAGGCGGCGATGGCACGCGAGTGCTTCAGGATGCCGCCCACGTAGTGCAGGCCCAGCTCCGAGAATCCGCCGTAGCCGTCGCCGGCGAACAGCGGGTTCCCGCCCTTCCAGACCGACTGGTGGGTGTGCATGCCCGAGCCGTTGTCGTCGTAGACCGGCTTGGGCATGAACGTCGCGGACAGCCCGTGGGACTTCGCCACGTTCTTCACCACGTACTTGTACTTCAGCAGCTGGTCGGCCATCGCGACCATGGTGGTGAAGCGCATGTCGATCTCGCACTGGCCGGCGGTGGCCACCTCGTGGTGGTGCGCCTCCACGGCGATTCCGAGCTGCTCCATGGTCATCACCATCTCGGTGCGGACGTCCTGGAGCGAGTCGATGGGCGGGACCGGGAAGTAGCCCTCCTTGTGCCGCGGCTTGTAGCCCAGGTTGCCGCCCACCTCTTCGCGACCGGTGTTCCAGGCGGCCTCCGACGAGTCCACGCTGTAGAAGCCGTGGTCCGGGCCGGTGCTGAAGCGGGCGTCGTTGAACAGGAAGAACTCGGCCTCCGGCCCGAAGTAGGCCGTGTCGCCGATGCCCGACTGCTTCAGGTAGTTCTCGGCCTTGCGTGCGATCCAGCGGGGGTCGCGCGAGTAGGGCTGCCGGGTGATGGGATCCTCGATGTTGCAGATCATCACCAGCGTCGGGACCTGGAGGAACGGATCGATGAAGGCCGTCTCCGGATCCGGGACCATCAGCATGTCGCTCTCGTTGATGGCCTGCCAGCCGCGGATCGACGAGCCGTCGAAGCCCATTCCGTCTTCGAAGGTGCCCTCGTTGAACTCACCGATGGGGTAGGAGCAGTGCTGCCACTGTCCCGGCCAGTCCGTGAAGCGGAGGTCGATGATCTTGACCTCGTTCTTCTTCGCGTACTCGAGTACCTCTTTCGCGTTCATCCAGTCGTCTCCTCCGAGCACAGGGGTGGGGCCAGGGCAGCGGGCTGGGCCCCTGCCTGACGCACTTGGGTTTGGGGGGAAGCCGGGCGCCGGGCGCCCGCGCTCAGACCGCGTCCGGTCCGCGCTCTCCGGTCCGGATGCGAATCGCTTCTTCGATGTCGGTCACGAAGATCTTGCCGTCGCCGATGCGGCCCGTGTTGGCCGCTTCGACGATGGCCTGCACGGCCTTGTCCGCCAGCTCGTCGCTGACACACAGCTCGACCTTGATCTTGGGGAGGAAGTCGACGACGTACTCGGCGCCGCGGTAGAGCTCGGTGTGGCCCTTCTGGCGGCCGAAGCCCTTCACCTCGGTGACGGTCATGCCCTGGATGCCGATCCCCTGCAGGGCCTCCTTGACCTCATCGAGCTTGAACGGCTTGACGATGGCCTCGATCTTCTTCATTTGGACCTCGCTTCGCGGCCTTCGGGCGGACGCCTCGTCCCCGCAGGGACCCGGGCCCGGCGATTCGGCGCGCCGTAAGTTACCCCACACGGTCGAGGGGGAGTGAAAAATCCG
>JBNLVK010000313.1:0-12676 GCA_050618055.1 Myxococcota bacterium | reverse complement strand
AGCCGATGCCCTCGGCCCCTAGCTCCCGGGCCTTGGCCGCATCTTCCGGGGTCTCGGCATTGGCGCGCACCTTCAGGCGGCGGTGCTGGTCGGCCCAGGACAGCAGGGTCTGGAAGTCTTCGCTGGAGCTGGCCTCGGTCTTGGGCACATCACCCAGCATCACCTCGCCGGCGGTGCCGTCGAGGGTTATGACGTCACCGCGGTGGATCACCACGCCGCCGGCGGTGGTGGCCGTGCCCTCGCCGTAGTTGATGCGCAGCCCGCCGGCGCCGGTGATCGCGCAGACGCCCATGCCCCGGGCCACCACCGCCGCGTGGGAGGTCATGCCGCCGCGGGTGGTCAGCACGCCCTCGGCCGCGTGCATGCCGTGGATGTCGTCGGGCGACGTCTCGGCGCGCACCAGGATCACCTTCTCGCCGGCCTTGCCGCGGGCCTCGGCGGCGTCGGCGCTGAACACCGCCACGCCCACCGCGGCTCCCGGCGAGGCCGGCAGACCGCGCGCCAGCACCTGGCGCTCCGCCTTCGGATCGAGGGTCGGGTGCAGCAGGCGGTCGAGCTGGGCCGCCTCGACCCGGCACACCGCCTCGTCGCGGCGCAGCAGCCGCTCCTTGGCCAGGTCGACCGCGATCTGCACCGCCGCCGTGGCGGTGCGCTTGCCGGCGCGGGTCTGGAGCAGCCACAGCCGGCCCCGCTGCACGGTGAACTCGATGTCCTGCATGTCCCGGTAGTGCTTCTCGAGCCGCTTCGCGATGCGCAGCAGCTCGCGGTAGACCTTCGGCATCGACTGCTCGAGCGACGGCAGCCCATCGCTGCCGGGCAGGCGCCCCGCCTCGTTGATGGGCTTCGGCGTGCGGATCCCCGCCACCACGTCCTCGCCCTGGGCGTTCTCCAGGAACTCGCCGTAGAAGCGCTTCTCGCCCGTGTTCGGGTCGCGGGTGAAGGCCACGCCGGTGGCGCAGTCGGCGCCCATGTTCCCGAACACCATGGCCTGCACGTTCACCCCGGTTCCCAGGGTGTCGGGAATGCCGTTGAGCTGCCGGTAGCGGACCGCGCGCTCGTTGCCCCAGGAAGAGAAGACCGCGCCGACCGCCCCCCAGAGCTGCGCCTGCGGATCCTGGGGGAAGGCGCGGCCGGTGTGCTGCTTCACGATCTCCTGGTACTCGGCCGCCACGCGCTGGAGGTCCTCGGCGGACAGATCCGTGTCCTCGCGGGCGCCGGCCGCGTCGCGCACGCTCTCCAGACACGCCTCGAAGCGCTCGTGGGGCACGCCCAGCACCACGTCGCCGTACATCTGGAGGAAGCGGCGGTAGCTGTCCCAGGCGAAGCGCTCGCCGGCCCGGGCCGCCAGTCCGCGCACCGACTGCTCGTTCAGGCCCAGGTTCAGCACCGTGTCCATCATGCCGGGCATCGAGACCGGCGCGCCCGAGCGCACCGACAGCAGCAGCGGGTCGTCCGGATCGCCGAAGCGCGCCTGCATGATCCGCTCGACGCGGCGCAGCGCCTTGCCGGCCTGCTCCTTCACCTCCGCCGGCAGGCGTCCCTTCGCGGCGTTGAAGGCGTGGCAGACGTCCGTCGAGAGGGTGAAGCCCGGCGGCACCGGAATGCCCAGCCGGGTCATCTCGGCCAGGTTCGCGCCCTTGCCGCCCAGCACGTCGCGCAGCGAGGCCCTGCCGTCCGCCTTGCCGTCGCCGAAGAAGAAGACCCGCCGGGCCGGGCGCCTCGCGCCCTGCTTCATGCGGCGCCGCCCACGCGCTCGCGCAGCCAGGCGCCGACGCCCTCCAGCGGCACCCGCACCTGCTCCATGCTGTCGCGCTCCCGGATCGTGGCCTTGCCGTCGCCCGCCTTCTCGGCGTCGCCCACCGTGTCGAAGTCGATGGTCACGCAGAAGGGCGTGCCCGCCTCGTCCTGGCGGCGGTAGCGGCGGCCGATGTTGCCGGCGTCGTCGTAGAAGACGTTCAGGCTCCTGCGCAGCTCGGCGGCCAGCGCCTGGGCCGGCTCGGCCAGCTTCTTGGACAGCGGCAGCACGGCGGCCTTGAGCGGCGCCAGCACCGGGTGGAAGCGCATGACCGTGCGCTCGTCGTCGGTTCCCGGGTTCTCCAGCGCCCAGGCGTCGGCCAGCACCGCCAGGCAGGTGCGGTCCACGCCCACCGACGTCTCGATCACCATGGGCACGTAGTGCTCCTTGGTGTCCGGGTCGGTGATGCCCAGGTCCTTGCCCGAGTACTCGCCGTGGCGCGACAGGTCCCAGTCGCCGCGGTCGTGGATGCCCTCGATCTCCTGCCAGCCGAACGGGAACAGGTACTCCACGTCCACCGCCGCCCGGGCGTAGTGGGCCAGCTCGTCCTTTTCGTGGGGGCGGGTGCGCAGGCACTCCTCGCGCAGGCCCAGGTCGCGGTGCCACTGCAGCCTCTGCTCGCGCCAGTGCTCGAACCACTTCTCGCGCTCGCTCGGGTGGACGAAGAACTCGAGCTCCGCCTGCTCGAACTCCCGCGACCGGAAGGTGAAGTTCCGGGGGTTGATCTCGTTTCGAAAGGCCTTCCCGACCTGCGCGATTCCAAAGGGGATCTTCTGCCGGGACGCCTCCCGTACGCGCTTGAAGTCGTTGAAGATCGGCTGGCAGGTCTCGGCCCGCAGGAAGGCCACGCTGGCCGCGTCCTCGGAGGCTCCGATCTGGGTCGACAGCATCAGGTTGAAGTTGCGCGGCTCGGTGAAGTCGTGCTCGGAGGTGCCCTCGCGAGCACTGCACGGCGGGGCGTCGTCGAGCTGGTCGGCCCGGAAGCGCTTCTTGCAGGCCTTGCAGTCGACCATCGGGTCGCTGAAGTGCTCGACGTGGCCCGAGGCCTCCCAGGTGCGCGGGTGGCAGATGATGGCGCTGTCGATGCCCTCGACGTCGGGCCGCTCGCGGACCACCCGCTGCCACCACAGAGCCTTCAAGTTGTTCTTGAGCTCCGCCCCCAGAGGCCCGTAGTCCCAGAAGCCATTGATGCCGCCGTAGATCTCGCTCGACTGGAACACGAAGCCGCGCCGGGCGCACAGGGAGACCAGGTCGTCCATGCGCTCCAGGCGCTGGGTCGCTGCGGTGGGGTTCGCCATGGGGCGCGCAGTATATCCACTCTTCCGGCGGATCCGCCTGGGCTCAGAGCGCGGGGGCGGCGAGCATCTCGCGCAGGAAGCGCTCGCTCTGGAGCTCGACCCCCAGGTGGAAGCGGTGGAAGCGTCCCACCAGCTGGTGCGCCTCGAGAAGCGCTCGCGGCGGCAGCACCAGCCGCTCGAGCTGATCGAGCTGCCAGGCGAGGCCCTGCTCGAGCGCGCGCAGGGTGCCCGGGTGGACCTGGAGCACGCCGGTCGCGCGCTGGGCGCAGGCGCCGCACAGGGTGCCGCCCTCGGGTACGTGGAAGCCGACCCGGTCGCCCGACCGCACGCCGCCTCCGCCCTTGCGGAACGGATCGTTGCCGCAGCGGACGCAGCGCGACAGCTCGGGACGCAGGCCCAGGGCGTCCAGGGCGCGCAGCTCCAGCAGCACCTGGACCTGGAGGTCCGGCGATCGCTCCGCCAGCCAGCCCAGGCTGGACAGGGCGAAGGCGAACAGCCTGCGCATGTCGTCCTCGCGACCGCCCTCCGGCGCCAGCCGGTCGAGCATCTCGAGCAGGTAGCAGCCCAGGGCGAAGCGCCGCGGGTCGCTGCGCAGCGGCGCGTGGCCGTGCACCAGGCGCGCCTTGTCGAGCCGGCTCATCAGGCCGGCGCGCTTGCGCGCGATCTCGACCGTGAGGTGGTTGAACAGGTCCAGGGTGCCGCCGAAGCGCTTCACGCTCTTGCGCGCGTGCTTCGCCATGACCGTGACCCGGCCCAGCTCGGGCACCAGCAGGTGCAGGATGCGATCGCTCTCGGCGAAGTCGACGGAGCGCAGCACGAGCGCCTGGGTGCGGAGGGTCGACACCCCGCAAGGCTACTCCCGGGCGGCATCCTCCGCCGCGGGCGGCGGCGCGCCCGACTGCTCGCGGACCAGCTCGCCGACGGCGTCGTGACGCTTCTGGAGTAGCGCCTCGGGCTCGGGCTCGGGTCGCGACGCCCACCAGGCGCCGACCGCCTTCCACAGCAGCAGCACCACCAGCGTGGCCAGCGCGACGCCCACCCAGCGCACCTGCTGGACCGTCAGCACCCGCGGCTCCGGGGCGTCCTCCGCCTCGGGCTCCTGCATGAGGCGCATGACCGCCTCGTCCGAGTCGAGGCCCAGCGCCTCGGCGATGGCGCGCACGAAGCCCCGGGCGAAGCCGTCCGGCGATCCGTCCAGGGCGCCCGACTCGAGCCGCTCGATGTTGCGCCGCGGGATCTTGGTGATCTCGCAGAGCTCGTCGACCGAGATGCCCCGCAGCTTGCGCTGCTGGGCCAGGTACTCGCCGATGGACGCCCGCGACCCGTCGCCGCTCACGCGGAGACGTTATCTCAGAAGCTTCAGATACTCCTGGGAGCGGCGCGCCCACTCGCCCTCGGGCGCCCGGGCGACCGCGGTGGTCAGGTAGCCCACGGCGCGATCGCGGCGTCCCAGGGCGATGTAGTTCTCGGCCAGCCGGTAGTTGGCCTCCGAGGTGACCCGCGGACCCGGATCGAGCTCGATCACCTCCTGGAGCAGGGCGATCGCCTCGCGCCGGCGCCCCTCGGACGCCTCCAGCACCGCCATGCTGAGCATGGCCGGCCAGTAGGTGGGGCTGTAGTCGAGGGCCTGCTGGAGGCTGGTGCGGCTCGCCGCGTTGCGGCCCAGCTTGAACTCGGCCCAGCCCTTGTTCGCCAGCGCCCGCCAGGGCGACGGGAAGGTGGGATCGTCGAGCAGGGTGTCGCAGGTGGCCGCCGACTCCTCGTAGCGCCCCTGCACGATGTACAGGGCCGACAGCGAGAGCCGGGCGTCGTGGTGCTCCGGGTGCAGCTCGATCGCCCGCAGGAAATGCTGCTCCGACTCCTCGGGCCGCTGCCGGGCCAGGTAGGCCTCGCCCAGGGCGTACTGGAGCCGCGGGTTCTGCGGATCCAGCTTGGCGCCGGCCAGGAACTCGCGCAGCGCCATGGCCGAGCGGCCGGCCTGGAGGTGGTCGGCGCCGATGTTCAGGTGGGAGATGGCGCGGCGTGCGTTCAGCTCCGCCTCCTGCTGGCGCTTGCCGGTGCTGGCGCAGCCCGGCAGCCCGAGCACGCAGACGAGACCCAGACACAGGACCGTGGTTCGGTGATCGCGGAACATGCTCTTCCCTCCGGAGCCGGACTAGAAGCGGCTCACCAGTCGCAGGCGGACGTCGGTCGGGGCGGCCCGATCCGGCGTGATCTCCGGGCCCGGGGCCCGGCGGAACTTCGACAGCACCAGGGCCGGCGGGAGCCGCTTCACCGGCTCCTCCACCACCTGCTCGTCCAGCAGGATCTCGGCCTCCGGCTTCTCCTCCGGGGGCGCCGGCGGCGCCTCCTCGCCGCACAGCTCGCGCCACAGCAGCGACGCCTCCTCGGGGCCGGCGTCGCCGCGCAGGGCCACCTCGTCCTCGTCGAACAGGAAGCCCAGGCTCTCGGCCATGGACAGGGCGGCGTCCAGGGCCACGCGCAGGTCGCCGGCCAGCTCCTCGGTGGTGGTGAAGAACTCGACCTGGCCGCTGCGCACCGAGCGCACGCACAGCGTGGCGCCCCGGCCGTGGAGGGCCACGGCGGCCTGGGCGGGCCCCGTGGGCAGCCCATCCACGGTGACCACCGGGCTGTTCAACGAGACGTACAGGGCACGCGGCGGCTGCCCGCAGGGCTCGAGAGGTGCTCGGGCCGGAAAGATCATGCCCGGATGGATCGGTCGGGAGGGCCCTCCACTTGAGCTTCACGCGCCCGCAGGCGAAGCGCCGAACCCGCCGCACGGGAAGCGTCTTTTCGGGGACCCCCGGAAGCCCCCGAAGGCCTTCCCGGGGGTTTCGCCCCACCGGCCGCTGGATACAATCGGCCACACCCGCTCGCACCACGTCCCCGGCGGACGATCAGGAGGAGGGGTCCTTCCCACCATGTCCGAGAAGCCCACCGAGCAAGTCGACCGGGTCGCCATCCGCTTCTGCGGCGACTCGGGCGACGGCATGCAGCTCACCGGCACCAAGTTCACCGAGTCGACGGCCCTGGCCGGCAACGACCTGGCCACCCTGCCCGACTTCCCGGCCGAGATCCGCGCTCCGGTCGGCACGCTCGCCGGGGTCTCCGGCTTCCAGATCCACTTCGCGTCGGCCGACATCCGCACGCCCGCCGACCACCCGGACGTGCTGGTCGCGTTCAACCCGGCCGCGCTGCGGGCCAACGTCGAGGACGTGCGCGCCGGCGGCATGGTGATCGTCAACAGCGACGCCTTCAACGACAAGAACATCGCGCGGGCCGGCTACGACGACGATCCGCTCCCGCCGCTGCGCGATCGCTTCCGCGTCGTCGAGATCCCGGTCACCAGCATGACCCGCGAGGCGGTGAAGGACCTGGGGCTCTCTTCCCGCGAGGGCGACCGCTCCAAGAACTTCTTCGCGCTGGGCCTGATGTTCTGGCTCTACAACCGCTCGATGGAGCCGACCCTGCGCTGGCTCGAGGGCCGCTTCAAGGGCGACGTGCTCGAGGCGAACGTGCGGGTGCTGAAGGCGGGCTACGCCTTCGGCGAGACCACCGAGCTGTTCCCCACCTCGTTCGTGGTGCCGCAGGCGAAGATCCAGCCCGGCCGCTACCGCAACATCACCGGCAACACGGCGCTCGCCTGGGGCGTGGTGGCCGCGTCGGTGCAGATGGAGCGCCCGGTCTTCCTGGGCGCCTACCCGATCACCCCGGCCTCCGACGTGCTGCACGAGGTGGCCCGCTTCCGCCACTTCGGCATCAAGACCTACCAGGCCGAGGACGAGATCGCGGCGATCAGCGCCTCGATCGGAGCCGCCTTCGCCGGCGACCTGGCGGTGACCACCACCAGCGGTCCGGGCATGGTGCTGAAGCAGGAGGCGCTGGGCCTGGCGGTCATGACCGAGCTGCCCATCGTGGTGGTCGACATCCAGCGCGCCGGCCCGTCGACCGGCATGCCCACCAAGATCGAGCAGACCGACCTGCTGCTGGCCCTGCACGGGCGCAATGGCGAGAGCCCGGTGCCGGTGATCGCCGCCTGCACGCCCGGCGACTGCTTCCACACCATGCTCGAGGCCTTCCACCTGGCCGTGAAGTACATGACGCCGGTGGTGATGCTGTCGGACAACTACCTGGCCAACAGCGCCGAGCCGTGGCTGATCCCGGACGTGGCATCGCTGCGGCGCGCCCCGGTCACCCACCGCACCGACCCGGAGGGCTTCCAGCCCTACGAGCGCGACGCCGACACGCTGGCCCGGCCCTGGGCGATCCCGGGCCCGCCGGGCCTGGAGCACCGCCTGGGCGGCCTCTCCAAGGCCGACATCACCGGAAACGTCTCCTACGACCCGAAGAACAACGAGCGCATGGTCGCGCTGCGCGCCGAGAAGGTGGCGCGGATCGCCGGCGACATCCCGCCGGTCGAGACCTTCGGCCCCGACCGGGGCGACCTGCTGGTGGTCGGCTGGGGCGGCACGCTGGGCTCGATCACCACCGCGGTCGAGGAGGCCCAGCGCGACGGACTGCACGTGTCGAGCATCCACCTGCGCCACCTGAACCCCGTCCCCTCGAACCTGGGAGAGGTACTCGGGCGCTTCGAGAAGATCCTGGTGCCCGAGCTGAACAGCGGCCAGCTTTCGCTGCTGCTGCGCTCCCGCTTCCTGGTGCCCGCCGAGCCGATGCCGAAGCTCGAGGGCCAGCCCTTCAAGGTCGAAGAGATCCGCGCCCGCATCGACGCGACGCTGCGCGGGGAGAGTCCGTCCGCATGAGCCAAGCCAAGCTGACCGCCAAGCAGTTCCAGTCGGACCAGGACGTGCGCTGGTGTCCCGGCTGCGGCGACTACTCGATCCTGGCCAACGTGCAGCGGGTGATGCCCGAGCTGGGCGTGCCGCGCGAGAACTTCGTGTTCATCTCGGGGATCGGCTGCTCGTCGCGCTTCCCGTACTACATGAACACCTACGGCATGCACACCATCCACGGCCGGGCGCCGGCCTTCGCCACCGGCGTGAAGGCGAGCCACCCGGAGCTGTCGGTCTGGGTGGTGACCGGCGACGGCGACGGCCTGTCGATCGGCGGCAACCACCTGCTGCACACCATCCGCCGCAACGTCGACCTCCAGGTGCTGCTGTTCAACAACCGGGTCTACGGCCTGACCAAGGGCCAGTACTCGCCCACCTCGCGGCTGGGCATGAAGACCAAGTCGACGCCGGACGGGTCGATCGACCACCCGGTGGATCCCATCACCTTCGCCCTGGGCGCCGGCGCCACCTTCGTGGCGCGGACCATCGACGTCGACGCCAAGCACCTCCAGGAGATCCTGCGCCGCGCCCACGAGCACGAGGGCACCGCCTTCATCGAGATCCTCCAGAACTGCCCGGTCTACAACGACGACGAGTGGATCGAGCTGGAGGACCGCAAGCAGCGCGTCGAGGCGGGCCTGGTGCTCGAGGAGGGCGAGCCGCTGGTGTGGGGCTCCGACGACCAGCGCAAGGGCATCCGCATCGAGGACGGCATCCCCTCGGTGGTGCACCTGGGCGACGCCGACCCGGTGGAGAAGGGCATCGCCATCCACCACGAGGCCCACGAGACGCGCGCCTACGCGTTCGCCCTGGCCAGCCTCCAGCGCCCCGACTTCCCGCTGCCGATCGGCGTGATCCGGGCGGTGGAGAAGCCCACCTACGACACCATGCTCGACGCCCAGGTGCAGCACGCCATCGAGCAGCGCGGCGCCGGCAGCCTGGAAGCCCTGCTGAACTCGGGCGACACCTGGGAAGTGGAGAGCTAGCCCTCCGACCGCGCGGCGGTGGCCGCAGCCGCGCTAGCTGCAGGCGCGGTAGACGCTGAGCAGCACCACCAGCACGCCGCCCACCACCAGCGCCAGGAAGCGGCGGCCGGGCGAGGACTCGCCGTCGGATCCGCGGCGCCGCAGCATGCGGGCGGCCCGCACGCGGGTGGGGTGGTGGCGGATCTGCCCCTTCGGCTCGCCGCAGACGGCGCAGCGCTCGGGCGCGTCCTCCGAGGGCTCGAAGGCGTGGGCGTCCCAGCGGCTCACGGGACTCAGCGGGCCCCGCGACCGCCCGCACCGCGCAGGTGCGACGTCTCGTTCAGGCTGACCAGGCTGCGCTCGCCGCTGCTGGCGGCCAGGAAGCGGGAGATGCTGGTGTAGCCCGCGTCGAAGAAGAAGAACGGCTCGCGGACGCCCAGCACGTGGCCGCCCCAGGCGTTGATCACGCCGCCGTGGCAGACCACCGCCACCCGCTCGCCCGAATGGGACGCCACGATGCGCTCGATCGACTGGCGCACGTTGTCGCGGAAGGCGTCCAGGTCGATGCCGGCGTAGAGGCCGCCGCGCACCAGCTCGAGCCAGGCGTCCCGGTCCATGGCCTTCAGCTCCTCCATGGGCACGTAGGTGTGGGAGAGGTGGTCGATCTCCACCAGGCCCGGGTCGATGCGCGCGGACACGCCCAGGGCGTCGGCCAGCGGCGCCGCGGTCTCGCGGGCGCGGGCCATGGGGCTGGCGTAGACCGCGTGCACCTCGTCGTCGGCCAGCCAGGCCGCCAGGCGCTCGGCCTGGGCCTTGCCGGCCTCGGACAGCGGCGGATCCGCCGGCTTGCCGTCCTCCCGCTCCACGCGCAGGGGCAGCGCGTGCCTGATCAGGAGGAGCTCCACGGGTCAGCCGGCCAGCGCCGGGACGTGCTTCGCCAGCGTCTCGCCGATCTCGGCCGGCGAGGTCGAGACCGCCACGCCGGCGGCCTCGAGGGCGGCGATCTTGTCGCTCGCCCTGCCCTTTCCGCCGGCGATGATCGCGCCGGCGTGGCCCATGCGCTTGCCCGGAGGCGCGTTCTGGCCGGCGATGAAGGCGACCACCGGCTTGCTCATCTTCTCCTTCACGAAGGCCGCCGCCGTCTCCTCGGCCGAGCCGCCGATCTCGCCGATCATCACCACCGCCTGCGTCTCCGGGTCGGCCTCGAACAGCGCCAGCGCGTCGACGAAGTTGGTACCGATCACCGGGTCGCCGCCGATGCCCACGCAGGTGGACTGGCCGATGCCCAGGCGCGAGAGCTGGTCGACCGCCTCGTAGGTGAGCGTGCCCGAGCGCGAGACCACGCCCACCGGACCCGGCTTCGTGATCTGGGCGGGCATGATGCCGATGCGGCACTGCTCCGGCGTGACGACGCCGGGGCAGTTGGGACCGATCAGCGTCATCGCCGAGTCGTCGATGACCGGCTTGGCGCGCAGCATGTCCAGGGCCGGGATGCCCTCGGTGATGCAGGCGGCCAGCCGGATGCCGGCGTCCGCCGCCTCCAGGATGGCATCGGCCGCACCCGGCGGCGGCACGAAGATCACCGACGCGTCGGCGCCGGTCTTCTCCACCGCCTCGTGCACCGTGTCGAAGACCGGGATGCCGTCGATCGTCTGGCCGCCCTTGCCGGGGGCCACGCCGCCCACCACCGGGGTGCCGTACTCGATGGAGAGCCCGGCGTGGAAGCGGCCCATGCGGCCCATGCCCTGGACCAGCAGCTTGGTGTTCTTGTCGCAGAGGATTGCCACGGTGTCGTCCTAGGCTGCCGCGGCGGCCGCGACCGCCTTCTGGCCCGCCTCGCCGAGGGTCTCGGCCGGCGTGATGTTCAGGTCGGACTCGGCCAGGATCTTCCGACCCTCGACCGCGTTGGTGCCCTGGAGGCGCACGACCAGCGGCACCTCCACCGACAGCTCCTGGGCCGCGGCCACCACGCCCTCGGCGATCAGGTCGCAGCGCACGATGCCGCCGAAGATGTTGACCAGGATGGCCTTCACGTTCGGATCGCGCAGGATCAGCTTGAAGGCTTCCTTCACCTTCTCCTTGTCGGCGCCGCCGCCGGCGTCCAGGAAGTTGGCCGGCGAGCCCCCGCACACCTGGATCATGTCGAGCGTCGCCATGGCCAGGCCGGCGCCGTTCACCATGCAGCCGATGTTGCCGTCGAGACCCACGTAGGCCAGGTCGATCTTCTTGGCCTCGAGCTCGCGGGGATCCTCCTCGTCGGGATCGTGGAGCGCCGCGACGTCCGGGTGGCGGTAGAGCGCGCCGTCGTCGAAGTTGAGCTTGGCGTCCAGCGCGATCACGTCGCCCGACTCGGTCACCACCAGCGGGTTGATCTCGACCAGCGAGGCGTCCTTCTCGTTGAACAGGCGGAACAGCCCGGCGAGGAAGGCGTCGAGCTTCTTCACCTGCTCGGCGTCGAGGCCCAGGCCGAAGCCCACGCGCCGCGCGTGGTAGGACTGGAAGCCCAGGTTCGCGTCGACCGGCACGGTGATGATCTTCTCCGGGGTCTTCTCGGCGACCTCCTCGATCTCCATGCCGCCCTCGGTGGACGCGATGATCGCCAGGCTCTCCTCGGCGCGGTCGAGCACGATGCCCAGGTACAGCTCGCGGGCGATGGCGCTGCCCGCCTCGACGTAGACCTTGCGCACCACCTTGCCCTCGGGCGGCGTCTGGGGCGTGTGCAGGGTCATGCCCAGGATCTCGCTGGCGGCGGTCTTCGCCTCGGCCGGCGACTTCGCCAGCTTGATGCCGCCGCCCTTGCCGCGGCCGCCGGCGTGCACCTGGGCCTTCACCACCACCACCGGGGCGCCCAGGTTGCGCGCCGCCTCCTCGGCCTCGGCCGCCGTGCTGGCCAGGTGTCCGTCGGGCACCGCCACGCCGAAATCGCGCAGCAGCGCCTTCGCCTGGAACTCGTGAACGTTCACCGTGTGCCCCCTAGAGTTGAATCTGCTCGACGAGGGTGCGCACGTGCTCGACGGAGGCGTCGAAGAGCTTGCGCTCCTCGGCGTCCATCTCCACCTCGATCACGCGCTCCACGCCGCCGGCGCCCAGCACGCAGGGCACGCCCACGTACAGGCCGTTCACGCCGTACTCGCCGTCGCACAGGCAGGCGCAGGCCAGCACCCGCTTCTTGTCCTTCAGGATCGACTCGGCCATCTCGATGGCCGACAGGGCCGGCGACACGAAGGCCGAGCCGGTCTTGAGCAGGGCCACCACCTCGCCGCCGGCGCCCTTGGTGCGCTCGACGATGGCGTCGATCTTCTCCTTGGACAGCAGCTGCGAGACCGGGACGCCGGCGACCGTGCAGTAGCGGATCAGCGGCACCATGGTGTCGCCGTGGCCGCCGAGCACCAGCGCCGAGACGTCCTGCACCGACACGCCCAGCTCCCAGGCCACGAAGGCGCGGAAGCGGGCCGAGTCGAGCACGCCGGCCATGCCGACCACCCGGTTCTTCGGGAAGCCGGAGACCTCCTTGAAGGTGTAGACCATGGCGTCGAGCGGGTTGCTGACCACGATCACGTGGGCGTCCGGCGCGTTGTCGCGCACGCCCTCGGCCACCTGCTTCATGATCTTCAGGTTCGTGTTCAGCAGGTCGTCGCGGGACATGCCGGGCTTGCGCGCCAGGCCGGCGGTGATGATCACCACGTCGGCGCCGGCGATGCCGGCGTAGTCGTTCGCGCCGCTGATCTTCGCGTCGGCGCCGAGGACCGGCGCGCCCTCGGCCATGTCGAGCGCCTTGCCCTGGGGCAGGCCCTCGACCACGTCGAAGATGACGACGTCGCCGAG
>JBNLVK010000312.1:0-43749 GCA_050618055.1 Myxococcota bacterium | reverse complement strand
GTACATCAGGTTCTGCTGCTGGTGGTGCAGCATCCACTTCGCCAGCAGCGATCCGCCGCGCGACACGATGCCGATCAGGCGGTCGCGCACGAAGGGCAGGTGCTCGCGCAGCACGCCGGCGTGGATGGTGAAGTAGTCGACGCCCTGGCGGGCCTGGTGCTCGAGCGACGCCAGCACCGTCTCCGCGTCCAGATCCTCGATCCGGCGGCCGACGATCATCGAGTAGATGGGCACCGTGCCGATCGGCACGTGGGCGTTCTTCACGATGGCGTCGCGGGTGGCGTCCAGGTCGCCGCCGGTGGAGAGGTCCATCACCGTGTCGGCGCCCCAGCGCTCGGCCCACTGGAGCTTCTCCACCTCTTCGTGGGTGCCCGACGACACCGGCGAGGCGCCCATGTTGGCGTTGATCTTGGTCCGGCTCGCGCGCCCGATCGCCATCGGGTCGAGCTGGTGCGCCAGGTGCACCTTGTTGGCGGGGATCACCATGCGCCCCGCCGCCACCTCGTCGCGCACCTGTTCGGCCGTCAGGTGGGGCTCGCGCTCGGCCACGCGGCGCATCTCCGGCGTGATCGTGCCCAGGCGCGCGTGCTCGAGCTGGGTCGACGGGACGAAGCCCTCGGGCGCGTGCCAGCGTCCGTCGGCGTCGCGACGCCAGTCCGGCGGCATGAAGTCCCAGGCGGTCTTCGCCGACGGCGGCGGCATGCCCGGCGTGTCCGGGGAGCTGAAGGCCAGCGGTCCGCCGACGTCGCCGGCGTTGGCGAAGCTCCCCGGTGTGGTGCCGAGAGCTCCGCTCGACGGGTTGCCGCCACCCTCCGGAAGCCGGTAGCGCGTGGGGTCGCTCATGGTCCGCTCCTCCGCCTTTCGCGGAGCGAGGAGTTCCCCACCGAGAGCCTTTCCTACGCTCGTTCGAACGAGTTCAGGTTCGAGGGGTGTGATCTCAGGCCCGATTCGTCCGGGCCACCCCCAGGCTCCGCAGACGTCACGCTATCACCGGCGGTCACCGCGAACAACGCTAAGGTCGGGACCGATGACGACACTCCGCCTGCTCGCCCTGGTCCTGGCGCTCGTCGCGCTGCCGACGCTGGGCTGCGATCGCAACGTCGAGCCCTTCGACGCCGCCGAGCAGCCGCGCCAGCCCGACCTGTCGAAGATCTTCCCGAAGGGGGCGGAGCGCGCCGCCATGGTCGAGCCGGGTCTGCCGGCCCCGCCGGGAGCGGGTCGTGGGGCGCCGTCGCTGGCCCAGGAGGCGGCCGCCGCGGGGACTGCCGGCGGGGACGCCGCCCCCATCACCGGCACGATCCGGCTGGGGGCCGGCGTGACGGCGCCGATCCCCGACGGCGCCATCCTGTTCCTGATCGCGCGCCGGGGCGAGGCCGGTCCGCCGCTGGCGGTGAAGCGCATTCCCAGCCCGCGCCTGCCGCTCGACTTCTCGGTGGGTCCCGAGGACCGCATGATCCAGGCCATGCCCTTCGAGGGTCCGCTGCGCATCACCGCGCGCATCGACGGCGACGGCAACGCCAGCAGCCGCACCCCCGGCGACCTCCAGGGCCAGGCCGAGGGCGTCTACGAGCCCGGCGCCAGCGGCGTCGACGTGGTGATCGACGAGGTGCTGTAGCGGCCGCGCCTAGAGGCCGTGCTCGCGCTGGTAGAAGGCGATGATGTCGCGGTAGCGGACGTGGCCCAGCAGGCGGCCCGCGCCGTCGGGGCCCTCGACGATCGGCAGCTTGTCGAAGTCGTCATCGCCGAAGAACTCGAGGGCGCGGATCAGGGTGTCGTCCGGCGTCAGTGCCACGAGCGGGCGGTTCACCAGGTCGCGGGCCACCACCAGGTGGCCGAGCGCCTCGCCCAGCTCCTCGTCGCCGGGCAGGTCGTTCAGGGCCACCAGTCCGACCAGCTCGCCGCTGGCGTTCTGGAGCAGCAGGTTCGGCTCCCCCGAGTCGCGCGCCGCCGCCTCGACCGCCGCCATGGGCAGGTCCGCCGACACGATGCCGGAGCGGTGGTAGATGCCGCGGGTGGCCTCGCCGATCGTCACGCGCTTGAGCACGTTCGGGTTCATCTCCCACAGGTGGGCGCGCGACGAGAACTTGTTGTCCACCTGCGACGTGTAGATCGACCAGCGCCGCGACGTCACCAGCGCGACCGCGGCCACCACCATCAGCGGCGGCAGCAGCTCGTAGGCGCCGGTCAGCTCGCAGACCATCATCAGCGACGCCACCGGGGCGTTGGCGACGCCGGCGAAGAAGGCGCCCATGCCCACCACCACGAAGGGCGCGACGTCGGGCACCAGGTCCGGGTAGGCCTGCTGGGCCAGCGTCCCCACGCAGCCCCCGAGCATGGCGCCGATGAACAGGCTGGGCGCGAACACGCCGCCCGAGCCGCCGGAGGAGATGGTGAACGAGGTGGTGGCGATCTTGAGGATCGCGAGCCCCGCCAGGAAGCTCGCGGTGGCGGTCACGCCGCCGACGGGCTGGTCGAGGATCAACTGCTGCACGTAGCCGAAGCCCTGGCCCATGGCCTCGGGCCGGAACCAGCCGACCGCGCCCACCAGCAGGCCGCCCAGCGGCGGCACCAGGTAGCGGTTGATGGGCAGCCGGTCGAAGAACCACTTCTTCGACCCGTGCATGAAGCGCACGTAGACGTAGCCCGCCCCCGAGCACACCAGCCCCAGGCCGGCGTAGAACAGGAGCTGGATGGGCGCCCGGAAGGAGTCGCCGCCGAAGGCGAACACGTGGTCGAAGCCGTTCACCGAGCAGAACACGGTGTAGGCGGTGACCGACGAGAGGATGGCCGGCGTCAGCGCGTCGGTCTCCTGGTCCTCCTTGTAGAGCACCTCCACCGCGGTGAGCGCGCCGCCCAGCGGCGCGCGGAAGATCGCGCCCAGGCCGCCGGCGGCCCCGGCCACCATCAGCGTGCGCCGCGCCCGCGCCCCCATCTTCAGGTAGCGGCCCACCGACGACCCGATGCCGGCGCCGATCTGGGCGACCGGACCCTCCTTGCCGGCGCTGCCGCCCGACGCCAGCGTGGCCAGGGTGGCCAGCGACTTCACCAGCGGCACGCGGGCGCGCATGGCGCCGGCCTTGTTGTGGAAGGCGTCGATGTAGCCGTCGGTGCCGGTGCCCTCGGTCTCGGGGGCGAAGGTCTTGACCAGCAGTCCGGCGATGAGGCCGCCCGCCACCGGCAGCAGCAGCAGCACCCAGCGCCGCGGCGGTCCGGCCGGGACGGGGTCGATGCCGGCCTCGCCGTGGGGCTGCGGCGGGTAGAGCTGCGCCCAGTGGTTCATCGTCACCTCGGTGGCGAGGTGCAGCAGCTCGCTGAAGACGACCGCGCCGAGCCCGGCCAGCAGGCCGATGGCGATCGAGTAGAAGTAGACCGTCCGCGGTGTGATGGAGCCGCCGAACAGCCGTCGGCGCAGCTCGGCGAGGTACGGCAAGGGTCCCTTCTCCCGACGCGAGGGGGGCCCATGCTACTGCATCGCGCGGCCCGCTACCCTGGAGGGGATGGCGGGCCTGAGGCCGTGGAAGACGATCGAGCGCGAGCGCATCCAGGAGTGCCGTGTGTTCGACGTGCAGCGCATCCGCTCCCGCTCGCCGCGCACCGGCCGCGACCACGAGTTCTTCGGCATCGGCGCGCCGGACTGGGTGAACATCATCCCGCTGGCCGAGGACGGGCGCGTGGTGATGGTCCGTCAGTTCCGCCACGGGGCCGAGACGCTCACCCTGGAGACGCCGGGCGGCATGGTGGATCCGGGCGAGACGCCGGCCCTGGCTGCCGCGCGCGAGCTGGTGGAGGAGACCGGCTACGAGGCGGCCGAGGTGCTGCCGCTGGGCGGCGTGAACCCGAACCCGGCGCTCTTCGACAACCGGCTCCACGTCTTCCTGGGACGCGGCGCGCGCCGGGTGGGCGACGTCCAGCTCGGCCACACCGAGGAGACGGTGGTCGAGCTGGTCGAGCCGCGGGAGCTGCGCCGGCTGGTGCTCGACGGTCGCGTCGACCACGCGCTGGTGGTGGCGGCGATCTCGCTGTTCGACCTGCACGGCGCGCTGGGACGCGAGATCGGGGGGTAGCGATGGCGGCGCGGAAACGACGGACGCCCGCGGCGATGCAGTCGCGCATGAAGCTCGGCGACTTCCTGGTCGCCTACCTGCGCCGGGCGGGCGTCGACCACATCTTCGGACTGCCGGGCGACCTGGTGCTGGGCCTGTTCCAGCGCTTCGGCCGCTCGCGCGACCTGGAGATCGTGACCTTCTCCCACGAGCCGGCGGTCGGCTTCGCGGCCGACGGCTACGCCCGCAGCACCCGCAAGCTCGGCGTGGTGTGCGTCACCTACGGCGCCGGCGGCCACAACGTGGTGAACCCGGTGGCCGGAGCCTACGCCGAGCAGGTGCCGCTGCTGGTGGTGTCCGGCGGTCCCGGCGAGGCCGAGCAGAAGATCGCGGGCGTCCACCACCAGGCGAAGGACGTCGAGGGCCAGTGGCGGATCTTCCGCGAGGTCACCTGCGACGCGCGCATCCTGCGCCACCCGGCACTGGCGGCGGAAGAGGTGCACGACGTGATGCGCGCCATCGCCAGCGAGCACCGCCCCGGCTACCTGGAGATCCACCGCGACATGGTGGACGTGACGATCCCGGTTCCGAAGGAGGTGCAGGAGTGGAGCGGCAGCTTCCCGCGCCCCGGCTCGGACCGGCGCAAGCTGGACGAGGCGGTCGCCGACACGATCGCGCGGGTGAAGGCGGCGAAGCGTCCGCTGCTGATCGCCGGCGTCGAGCTGTTCCGCGAGGGCGCGGAGAAGGACTTCCTGGTGCTGGCCGAGAAGCTGGGCGCGCCGGTGGTCACGACGGTGCTGGCCAAGGGTGTGTTCCCCATGGACCACCCGCAGCACATGGGCATCCACATCGGACCCTTCAGCGCCGAGAAGATCCAGAAGCGCGTGCGCGACGCCGACCTGGTGCTCTCCATGGGCACCGAGCTCACCGACATGAACCTGGGCGCCAGCAAGCCCCAGGTGCTGCGCGAGCGGTCGGTGTGGGCCGAGGGCGGCAAGGTGAACGTCTCCTTCCACACCTATACCGAGGTCACGGTGCGCGACTTCGTCGGCGCGCTGGCCAAGGCGAAGCTGCCGCGCCACCGCGAGCGCATCCGCTACCACGACAACCTGAAGCGCCCCGCCACCGCGGCCGAGCGAAAGCGCCGCAGCGCGTCGCCCCTGTCGATCAACGACATGCTGGTCGAGCTGAACGACTTCCTGGAGGAGCACCGCGGCTACGACGTCTTCGCCGAGTCGGGCGACATGCTGTTCGGCGGGCTCGAGCTGCGCCAGCACGAGGGCGGTCTCTACTTCGCCCAGGGCTACTACGCCTCCATGGGCTTCGCCGTGCCGGCGGCCATGGGCGCACAGATCGGCACCGGCCGGCGCCCGCTGGTGGTCTGCGGCGACGGCGGCTTCCAGATGACGGGTCCGGAGATCTCCTTCGCGCCGGTGCGCGGGCTCACGCCGCTGGTCGTACTGGTGAACAACTCGGGCTGGGGGATCTTCCGCCCGGTGACCCGGCGCAAGGACCTGCTCGAGATCCCGGCCTGGCCCTACGCCGACCTGGCCCAGGCCTGGGGCGGCGTCGGCTTCCGCGCCGAGACCCCCGGCGAGCTGCGCGACGCGCTGCGCGCCGCCCACCAGCTGCGCGAGTTCGCGATCGTGGAGTGCATCGTGCCGCCCACCGACATCTCGCCGCTGTCGGCGCGCTACATCCGCGCCAGCGCGAAGAAGGCGGGCACCCAGCGCAGCTAGTCGACGGCCAGCCCCAGCAGCCGCAGGAACTCGTTCTCCTCGGAGGTGGAGTAGTTCCCGCCGTTGGTGCCGGCGCGCACGACCACCAGGTTCCAGTCGGGCACGATCCAGCAGCGGTTCTGGTTGAAGCCGGCCGCCATGTAGGCGCTGGCCGGAGCGTCGGGCCACAGGCGCACGCCCGCCGACACCTCGCCGTTGGTGAACCAGCCGTGACCGTAGGCGCCCGGACCGAGTCCGCCCGGGTTGGCGTCGGGCACCGTGTAGGGCACGCGGGTGCGCGTCGCGTTGTCGACCCACTCGGAGGGCAGCACGCGCGTGCCGTCCCAGTCGCCCCGCGCCAGGTGCAGGTGGCAGAAGCGCGCCAGCGTGCGCGCGTTGGTGCGGATGCCCTCGCCGTCGTTGCCGGCGCCGCCGTTCACGCGAAGGCCCTGCTGGCTGCCGAAGTCGCCCCAGCTCCACTCGCCGGACGGCATGCCGATCGGGCCGGCCACCTCGCGCTCGAACAGGTCCGCGAGCGGCTCGCCGGCGATCTGGGTGAGCACGTTGGCGAGCTGGTTGATCGCCGAGTCCCAGTACAGGAACTGGCTGCCCGGCGGCGTGAAGGTGGGCGATCCGATCTGGAAGGGCTGGGAGGTGTTGCTGCCGCCCAGCGCGTCGTAGCCCGAGGTGTGGGTGACGAAGTGGCGCAGGTTCACGGTCGGGTAGTCGCCGGCCAGGCCCGGCACGTGGTCGGCGCCCAGCGTGTCGTAGCGGGCCGCGCCCTGTCCGAGCAGCACGCCCAGCGCGCTGGCGGTGAAGCTCTTGGTGACCGACCAGGTGTTGTGGACCTGTCCGACGTCGGGGCCGTCCCAGATCGAGTAGCCGTCGACCAGCACCATGGTCTCGTCGATGCCGTCGTTGCCCGACACGCCGTCCAGGTAGTCGAGGGCGTCCTGGAGCAGGTCCGGATCGACGCCGCGCGAGGTGGGCGTGGCGGTGGCCCAGCTGCCGCCCGGGAACACCAGCCCGCGGTCGGGGCAGGGCTCGCTGCCGGCGCAGGCCAGGCCCGACGGTCCCGGCTCGCCGCGGGCCAGCGCCGCGTCGAAGAGGTCGCCGTCGTCGGCGTCGACGTCGGCGTCGCAGTCCAGGTCCGGGTTGCCGAAGCCCGACGTGCCGAAGTCGACGTCGAAGGCGGCGTCGTCGGCCGCGTCGCAGTCGCCGTCCTGGTCGAAGTCGCAGTCGCAGGCGTTGCCGTAGCCGTCCTCGTCCGAGTCGCACTGGAGCGGGTCGGCGACGAAGCGGCACAGGTCGAGGGCGTTGGCGACGCCGTCGCCGTCGCCGTCGCTGTCGCAGCTGGCGTCGGGCTGGCCCGCGCACGGGTCCGGGTCGGGGTCCGGATCCGGATCAGGGTCGGGATCGGGATCCGGCCCGGGGTCGGCACCGGCCTCGCCCGAGCCCCCGCCGCCGCCGCCCCCGCCGTTCGAGCAGGCGGGAACGAACGCAAGCAGCGCGCACATCAGCAGCAGGACCGCAGGAACCGCTCTCGACCGCATCACACCCCCGGGGCAGGGGCTCGCCCCGCCCCCCGTAGGTAGCCGTCAGCCCGTCGGACGTGACGGCGGACCCGCCGTCGGACGTGTCGGTCGGGGCAGCAGGACCCACACCAGCGCGCCCAGGACCATCCCGCCGATTCCGGCCACCTGGTAGGGGGCGTCCGGGCCGAATCGCTCGAAGAGATAGCCGGCGGAAACGTTCGACGCGATGCCCCCGACACTCACTCCCACCATCGCCAGAACGTTCTGTCCGGTGGAGCGCAATCGTTCGGGGACCGCCGCCTCCACGTAGAGCGGTCCGCCCACCACCAGCCCGGCCACGACCACGCCGTGCAGCGCCTGGATCGGATAGATGACCGGCGACTCGGGGAAGAAGCCGCAGACGGCCCAGCGCAGGCCGCCGGCGAACACGCCCACCCCCAGCAGGCCGCGGGCCCCCAGCCGCTGGAGGCTGGCCCCGGACAGCGCCACCAGCGGGATCTCGAGCAGCAGCATCGGCACCCAGAGCTGGCCGACCGTCTCGACCGAGCCGCCGTGGGCGTCGACGTACAGGCCGAACAGGCCCATCGGGCCCTGGAGGGTCAGGTAGCCGAGCAGCGCGAAGACCAGCAGCCGCACGTAGGGCGCGTGACCCCACAGCCTTCGCCAGTCGCCGCGCGGCGCGCGCACCGACACCGCGCCGCCGCGCGGCAGCGCGAACGCCACGAGTCCGCCGCAGGCCACGACCGCCGCCGTGATCGGGAAGATCCACCGGAGGAACGTGACCGGCTGCGACGACGACGCGGCGCCGAAGGCCACCACCGCGATCAGGAAGCCGACCGTGCCCCAGACCCGCGCCAGGCCGAAGGAGTGGGCGCCGCCCTTCTCGGTGATCGCCAGCGTGACGGCCACGGTGGTCGGGATGAGCGGCGTCGAGAACAGGGCGAGCCCGGCGGTGAGCGCCAGCATCGACGGGAAGCTCGCTCCCCGGGAGAGGCCCAGGTATCCGCAGGCCGCTCCCAGGGCCAGCACGCCGAGCACCCGCGTGCGCGATCCGGTGCGGTCGGCCAGCTGTCCCCAGACCGGCTGGGCCAGGATGCCCACCAGCGGCAGCACCGACAGCACGACGCCGACCTGGCTGCCCGAGAACCCCAGGTTCGTGCCCAGGTAGAGCCCGTAGAACGGGAAGAAGGTGCCGAGCCCGCCCAGCACGAACAGCCACACGACCGAGATGACGAGGGTCCGGGGTCGCTCCAACGTCAGACGTCGCGCGCGCTCGCGGCGCGGGAGAGCAGCACGTCGAGCAGGGCGTCGTCGGTGCCGAGCGGATCCGCGATGCGCAGGCGCAGCCGCGGGTGACGCCGGCCGGCCCGGGCCACCTGCTCCGGGATGTCCTGCGTGGTGTGCCGTCCCGGTCCCAGGAACCAGGGCACGACCACCACCTCCCGTGCCCCCTCGGCGGCGCAGGCGTCGATGGCGCTGCCGATGTCCGGCTGTGCGATCTCCAGGTGGGCGGTCCGCACGGTGTCGCCGGTGCGCCGGCGCAGCCCGTCGGCGATGCGTTCCAGCAGCGCGTTCGCCTCGGCGCGCCGGCTGCCGTGGTCGACCAGCAGCAGGGTGCGTCGGCTCGTCTCCGTCGGCGTCACCAGTAGGACGCCCGGATCGCCACGTCGCCCCGCGGCACGACGCGACAGGCCAGTCGCTGCGCCTCGGGCACGCGGTTGCGCTGCTTCACCCGCCGCTCGTGGTCACCGGCGGGCGGAAGGGCGTCGGCCCCTTCGACGATCTCGACGCCGCAGCGACCGCAGATGCCGTCGGCCCCGCAGGCGCTGGCGATCGGCAGCCGCGCGCGCAACACCGCGTCGTGGAGCGTCGCGCCGTCGGCGATCCGCACGACGCGCTCCTCGCTTCCCGACGGCAGCATGCGGACGCGGGGGGCCCCCGCGCGAGCATAGAGGATCGGAGGCGTGATACCTTGGCCGGACCATGCCCACCGCCGGCATCCTCGTGATCGGCAACGAGATCCTCTCGGGGAAGGTCGTCGACACCAACTCCCCGTACCTGTGCCGCGAGCTGCGCGAGCTGGGCGTCGACGTGGAGCGCATCGTCACGATCCCCGACGGGGTCGAGGTCATCGCCCAGCACGTGAAGGCGATGAGCGACGCCTACGACCTGGTGTTCACCTCCGGCGGCATCGGTCCCACCCACGACGACATGACCATCGAGGGCGTGGCCCGGGCCTTCGGGCGCGAGGTGGAGTTCAGCGAGTCGATCGCCGGCCGCATCGAGCGGGCGACCGGCAAGAAGGCCACGCCCAGCCAGATGAAGATGGCCGAGGTGCCGAGGGGCGCCCGCCTGCTGGACGCGGGCGACTACTGGTTCCCGCTGGTGATCGTCGAGAACGTCTACGTGCTGCCGGGCATTCCGGAGCTGCTGCGCAAGAAGTTCGAGTCGGCGCGCGACCGCTTCCGCGGGGTGCCCTTCGTGCTGAAGCGTGTCTACGTGACCCAGATGGAGAGCGAGATCGCCGACCACCTGAACTCGCTGCTCGAGCAGTTCCCCCAGCTCATGCTGGGCTCCTATCCGCGCATCCAGGAGGAGTCGTTCCGGGTGATGCTGACCCTCGAGTCGCGCGACCCGGGCTACGTGCAGGACGCCCTCGACTCGCTGCTCGACCGCCTGCCCGACACCGCCATCCACAAGGTCGAGTAGGGGAGCAGGCTGGACCCGGCGGCCCGCGATCCGCTGCTGCGCGCGCTGGCCTACCTGCACCCGGCGTGGATGGTGCTGTCGCTGCTGCTCGCCTTCGCGGCGCTGCGCCTGGGGCTGCGCATCCGCCGGGCGCGCGCCGCCCGCACGCCGCTGCGCGCCGTCCGCGCCGCCCACCTGCGCGTGGCGCGTCCGGCGGTGGTGCTGCTGGTCGCGGGCCTGGTGGGCGGGCCGCTGTCGGCGGTCTGGCTGCGCGGCTGGGAGCCGCTGCGCACATTCCACGGCGTGGCGGGCCTGCTGGCCGGGGCGCTGTTCGTGGTGGCCGCCGTCCAGGGCCGGCGCCTCGAGCGCGGCGACGGCGGCGCGCGCGCCGCCCACGCCCGGGCCGCCGCCCTGGCCAGCCTGGTGGCCGCCGTCGCCGCGGTCGCCGGCTTCGTGCTGCTGCCCTGAACCCCGCGAATTCGAAGCGCTAACGAAGCCCCCGCCGCGGTCCGGACGGTGTACCCTTATCTGACACTCCATCAGATACGGAGATCGGCATGCCCAGGGACGTCGATCCGAGCGCCGTGAACCTGTTCGACCCGGAGGTCGTGCGCTGCCCGCACGAGACCTTCGCCCGGCTTCGCTCCGAGTGCCCGGTGGGCCGCATGGCGATCACCCACTCGCCGGTGGTGGCCCGCTACCAGGACGTCGCCTGGGGCCTGCGCCACCCGGAGATCTTCTCCTCCGAGATGGAGATGCAGATGGCGCTCGGCACCGACCGCCCCATGATCCCGCAGCAGATCGACCCGCCGGCCCAGACCCGCTACCGCAAGCTGCTCGATCCCCACTTCTCGCGCCGCAACATGGAGGCGCTGGCCCCGAAGATCCGCGCCCACGCGAACCAGCTCATCGACGGCTTCATCGAACGGGGCGCCTGCGAGTTCGACGAGGCCTTCGCCATTCCGCTGCCGTGCACCGCCTTCCTCCACCTGCTGGGGCTGCCCGACTCGGACCTGGCGCTGTTCCTGGAGCTGAAGGACGGCATCATCCGTCCGAACAAGGACGAGCCGTCCATGTCGATGGACGCGGCCAACGAGGTGCGCGCCGCCACCGGGCGCCGCATCTACGAGTACTTCGAGCGGACGCTCGACGATCGCGAGCGCTCGCCCCGCGACGACCTGCTCACCTCGCTGATGACCGTCGAGCTCGAGGGCGAGAAGCTCTCGCGCACCGAGATCCTGGACATCTGCTTCCTGCTGCTGCTGGCGGGGCTCGACACGGTGACCGCCACCCTGGGCTGCAACATGGCCTACCTGGCCGCCAACCCGGAGCAGCGCGCGCGCGTGCTGGACACCCCGGAGCTGATTCCCGGCGCCGTCGAGGAGCTGCTGCGCTGGGAGACGCCGGTCATGGCCGTGCCCCGCATCGCAAAGCAGGACGTCACCATCGGCGACTTCCAGATCCGGGCCGGCGAGATGGTGACCTTCCTGCTGGGCTCGGCCAACACCGACGAGGAGCACTTCGAGCGCGCCGGCGAGGTCGACTTCGAGCGCGAGCGCAACATCCACACCGCCTTCGGCGTGGGGCCCCACCGCTGCCTCGGGTCGCACCTGGCGCGCATGGAGCTGCGCGTGGCGATGGAGGAGTGGCACCGGCGCATTCCCCACTACCGCGTCGCCGAGGGCGAGACGCCGCGCTACAGCCCGGGCATCCGCGAGGTCCTCTACCTGCCGCTCACCTGGGAGCGCTAGTGGCGCGGGTGCGCGTCGACGGCGCGAAGTGCGTCGGCCACGGCCGCTGCTACGTGCTGGCCCCCGACGTCTTCGAGGAGGACGACCGGGGACACTGCGTGGTGACGCGGGAGGAGATCCCGGACGAGCTGGCCGACGAGGCGCGCAAGGGCGAGACCAACTGCCCGGAGGGCGCGATCGCGGTCGAGGGCTAGCTGCCCTCGTCCCCCGGCGGGTCCAGTCGGATCGGAACGGAGTCGTCGCGGCCGTAGAGCACGGCGATGAAGGCGTCGGCCCAGCCGTACTTCTCGAACATCAGGTCGTTGATGGTGCGCTGGGCCGTGGGGACCGGCACCGCGGTGTAGGCCTCCTTCGTCCAGTTGCGCTCGACCTCGACGGAGGGGTCGGCCAGCAGGCGCTGGTACCACTCCTGGATCTCGGCTCCGGCCCGCAGCCAGGGCTGCCCCTCGTAGTCCACCACCCAGACGCGCGTCGTGTGGGACTCACCCTCGGCGTCGGAGGTGGTGAGCACCACCACCTCGCCGCTCTCGGAGGCCACGAGCTGGCCGACGGCCAGCGCCAGCAGCAGGCCCAGCAGCAGCAGGGCCAGGCGCTTCACGACCTTCATTCGGGGATCGTACCACCGAACGGTCTAGAGCTCGTAGTCGTTGCGCAGCGCCGGGTCGTCGCTGGTGTACTCGACGAACTCCCAGTCGTTGCCCTCGGCGTCGTGGAAGTAGACGCGCCGCCGGTGGGGGTGGGGGTAGGGTCCGCTCGACTCCCGGTAGCCCGCCGCCAGCAGCCTCTGGCGCAGGCCCTCCACGTCGCCCACCTCGTAGCCCAGGTGGTTGGTGCCGGGCTTGCGCGAGTAGGGGACGAACGCCTCGGCCAGCTCGCCCCGGGCCTGGCTGAGCGCCAGGTAGGTGTCGTCGGTGCCGACGTGGACCCAGCGCCCCCCGGACGGGTCGTCGCCGTCGTGGCGCACCCGGAACTCCGGGAAGGCGGTGCGCAGGAAGCGGGTCATCTCGTCGATGTCGCGGACGCACAGGTTCGCGTGCTCGAGTCTCGCGGTCGCGGCCATGGGACGCCTCCTCGTTTAGTTCACGGAAGCATCGTCCGGGCCGGGCGCCCGGCGCACGCGCCTGGCCAGCGCAATGGCGGTTGGCTGCTAATCCAGCGGGGGCAGCACGTCCACGCTGCGCTGGCGCAGCCAGTGGTCGGCCAGCACCAGGCAGACCATCGCCTCGACCATCGGCACCGCGCGGGGCAGCACGCAGGGATCGTGGCGCCCCTGGGCCTCGAGCGTCGCGGCCTGGCCGTCGCGATCCACGGTCTGCTGGGCCAGCGAGATGGTGGCCGTGGGCTTGAAGGCGACCCGCAGCACCACGTCCTCGCCGTTGCTGATGCCGCCCTGCACGCCGCCGGAGCGGTTGGCCGAGGTGCGGGGCCGGCCGTCCTCGCCGGGCACGAAGGGGTCGTTGTGGGCGATGCCGGTCATGTGGGTGCCGGCGAAGCCGCTGCCGATCTCGAAGCCCTTGGACGCGGGCAGCGACATCAGGCCGTGGGCCAGGTCGGCCTCCAGCTTGTCGAAGACCGGCTCGCCCAGGCCCGGCGGCACGCCGCGGGCCACGCACTCGACCACGCCGCCCAACGAGTCGCCGCGCTCCCGCGCCGCGTCGATGTCGCGGATCATCGCCTCCGACGCCTCCGGGTCGGGGCAGCGCACCAGGCTCTCCTCGACGGCGGCGAGCGTCACCGCGGCCGGGTCGAGCTTCGCCTCCACCTCGTGCACGCGCTTCACCCAGGCGAGCACCTCGACGCCGGCCGCCTCGCGCAGCAGCTTGCGCGCGACCGCCCCGGCGGCGACCCGGCCGATGGTCTCGCGGGCGCTGGCGCGTCCGCCGCCCTGCCAGTTGCGGATGCCGTACTTCGCCTCGGTGGTGTAGTCGGCGTGGGAGGGACGGTAGACGTCCTTCATGTGCTCGTAGGCCGAGGGGCGGGCGTCCTTGTTGCGCACCAGCATGCCGATCGGCGTGCCGAGCGTGCGCCCCTCGAAGACACCGGACAGGATCTCCACCCGGTCCGCTTCGGCCCGCGGCGTGGTGAGCCGGCTCTGCCCCGGCTTGCGCCGGTCGAGGTCGCGCTGGATCTCCTCTTCCGAGAGCGCGAGCCGCGGCGGGCAGCCGTCCAGCACCACGCCCACCCCGCCTCCGTGGCTCTCGCCGAAGGTCGTGAGGCGCAGGTGGCGGCCGAAGGTGCTGCTCATGGCGGGGAAAGATACTCGATCAGGATCGGACGCGTCGCAGCAGCACCAGCGAGGCGCCGGCTCCGCCCAGCTTGCGCGGGGCGCTGGCGAAGGCCAGCACGTCGCCCGCCCGCGGACCCTCCATCAGCCAGCCCGGCAGCTTGCGCCGCAGCACCGGACCCTCACGCGAGTGGTGTCCGGCGCCGTGGATCACCAGCACGCAGCGGTCGCCCGCGCGCAGCGCGTCGGCCAGCTCGGCCAGCAGCTCGCGCCGGGCGTCGCGGGCCAGCAGGCCGTGCAGGTCGACCTCCCGGTCCACGGCTACGCGTCCCGCGCGCAGGTCGGCCAGCGTGCGCCGCCCCACGTCGTCGCGCCGGCCCTGGAAGGCGGCGCCGTCGTCCTCGAAGACGAAGCGCGCGCGCCCGTCGTTCACGCGTCGCCCCGCAGCAGCGCGAGCGCCTTGCGCGTCGGACCGCCGATGGCGAGCTCTTCGATGCGCGCCGGCGCGATCCAGCGGTGCGCCGCGAAGCCCGCGCGCCGCACGCGTCCGCTGGCGGGTTTGCAGCGGAAGACGTGCAGGGTGAGGCGGCGGTGGGAGAACAGGTGCCCGACCGCCCCGGCGCACTCGCCGCCCGGCACGTCCAGGCCGACGCGCTCGCGCAGCGTGCGCGACAGCGCCGCCGCCGGCTCCTCCGCCGGCAGCAGGTCGCCGCCCGGCAGCTCCCAGAGGCCGCCCAGCAGTCCCTCGTTCGGGCGCTGCACGACCAGCCACTTCCCGCCCCGCTCGACCACGCCGGCCACCGCCTCGACGTCGCGCACCTTCGTCGCCTTCGACTTCACCGGCAGCGACTCCGGATCGCCGGCCCGGTGGGCGCGGCAGTCGCGCTCCCAGGGACACGCCAGGCAGCGCGGCGCCCGCGGCGTGCAGACGGTGGCGCCCAGCTCCATCAGCGCCTGGTTCAGGTCACCGGGCGAAGGGCCGCGGGCCAGCGCCGCCGCCTCTTCCCACAGGCGTTCGACGACCACCGGACTGCGCACGTCGCCGTCGATGGCGTGCAGCCGCGAGAGCACCCGCACCACGTTGCCGTCGACCACCGGCTCCGGACGCTCGAAGGCGATCGACGCCACCGCGCCCGCCGTGTAGCGACCGATGCCCGGCAGCGCGCGCAGCGATTCGGCGTCGTCGGGAAGCGCGCCGCCGTGCTCGTCCAGCACCTGCTGCGCCGCCCGGTGCAGGTTGCGCGCGCGACTGTAGTAGCCGAGTCCGGCCCAGTGGGTGAGCACGTCGTCGAGCGGCGCGTCGGCCAGCGCCTGCACGTCGGGGAAGCGGGCCAGGAAGCGCTCGTAGTAGGGGATCACCGTCTCGACGCGGGTCTGCTGGAGCATCAGCTCCGAGACCCAGATGGCGTAGGGATCGCGGGTGCGGCGCCAGGGCAGGTCGCGGCGGTTGGCGCGGTACCAGCGCAGCAGCTTCGCGCGCAGCGTGGCGGGCTTCCCGGTCACAGCACCACCGGCAGCTCGCGCTCGACCGTGATGGCGCGCGACGTCACGCGCGCGCCCAGCGCCAGCACCTCGACGCCCGCCTTCGCCGCGCGGCGCAGCGCCTCGCCGTAGGCCGGGTCGATGTCGTCGGCCGGCGCCACCGCGTCGCAGTCGGCGCGCTGCACCAGGAAGAGCAGCACCGCCCGCGATCCGTCGCGGCGCAGCCGGCCCAGGAGCTCCACGTGGCGGCGCCCGCGCTCGGTGACGCGGTCCGGGAAGCGGGCCAGACCGTCCTCGGCCCGCGTCACGCGCTTCACCTCGAGCCAGGCATCGGGCCGGCGCGGGTGTCCCGAGAGGCGGAAGTCGAGGCGCGAGCGCCGTCCGCCGTGCTCGACGCCCACCTCGCGACGCACCTCGCCGTAGCCGGCCAGCGTCCTCGGCACGCCGGCGGCCAGCGCGCGCGCCACCAGCGCGTTCGCCCGGCCGGTGTGCAGTCCCACCCAGGTTCGCCCGATGCGCATCATCTCCAGGGTGTGGCGGAGCTTGCGCCGTGGGTCGTCGGAGGTCGAGCAGCGCACGGCGGCGCCGGGGCGCAGGAAGCCCTTCATGCTGCCCGGGTTGGCGCAGTGGACCGTCAGCAGCCCGCCGTCGGTCTCGACGTCGGCGAAGAAGCGCTTGTAGCGCCGGACGAAGCGGCCGCGGACCTTCGCCTCGAGCCCCTCGCTCAGGCTCCCGGCGTCTCCAGCCGCGGCGTCACGTGCGTCTCTACCCACTTCGCGTCCCACCACTCCAACGGGTCTACGTAAGTGTCGCCGACCAGGACCGCGAAGTGGAGGTGGTCGCCGCCGGCCAGCCCGGTGGCGCCGGACAGGCCGAGCACCTGGTCCGCCTCGACCCGGTCGCCCTTCGCCACGTCGATGCGCGACAGGTGGCCGTAGAGGGTGGCCAGGCCCAGGCCGTGGTCGACGATCACGCAGTTGCCGTAGATGCCCAGGTCGTCGGCGTGGACCACGCGTCCGGCGGCGGCGGCGGTGATGTCGGCCGCGGCGGTGGCGGCCAGGTCGTAGCCGTAGTGGACCGCCTTGGAGACCGGGCGCCCCTCGACGAAGTAGGTGCGGCGCTCGGCGAAGCGGCTGGTGACCGCCGAGTTGGCCAGCTGCGAGAGGCGGCCGCTCGGAAGGAAGTGGGGGACCTTCTCCGGCGCCTCGGCCAGGGCCGCGCGGATGGCGGCCTCGTTGGCGGCGCGCACCTCGGTGTTCACCCGGTGGAAGGCGGCGGCCGGATCGTCGCCCACGTCCGACGCGAGGCGCGGCACCACGTTGTCGAGGAAGCTCTGGGGCAGCGTCACGTTGCCCTCGGGCATGCTGCGCGGCTTCACGTTCACGGGCCAGCGGCCGCGACCGGTGTTGCCCGCGGCGTCCTCGGCGACCACGCGGATCTCGACGTCGCTCGCCGCGTCGGCCGGCACCGCGAACAGCGCCACCCGGTGTCCGTCGCGTCCGTCCGGGTGCGGGTGGCCGGTGTAGAAGTGCTCGCCCACCTGGACGCCGTCGCGCGCCGCCTCCTCGGACACCCGGTAGGTGACGGCGCCGGCGCCGCCCTGCTTCACGTAGGTGAGCCCGGTCTCGACCGCGACGCGGGGCGGGTCGACGTCGATTGTGAGCGGGACGCTGACGACGGTCTGGTTGCCGGAGAAGAAGCCCCGCCAGGACCAGTCGCGCACCGCGATCTCGATCTCCCGCTGCGCCGGCTGCTTGCCAAGCGTCTTGGCGTCGAGCGGAATGCTGGCCAGGTGCTCGGGTCGCACGCCGCCCGACAGCAGGTTGCCCGGGTAGCTCTCGTCGAGCAGGCTGCGTTCCTCGGCGCCGGAGAGCAGGCGCACCCGGACGTCGCGCAGGCCCGATTCGGCGTCGGAGACGCCGATCTCGAGGGTCGTGCCGCCGGCGCCCAGCAGGACCGCCTCCGGGGCCACCACCAGCGGCGGCGTCCCCTCGGCCCGGAACCACAGGGCGACGCCGCCCGCGGTCGCCAGCAGGAGAAGCAACAGGACGATCAGGCCGGACGTGTTCACGGTCTCCCCCCCGAAAGACCGGGCGAGGCTAGCAGAGGGGCGCGGAAGGGCGGTGGCGGCGGTCACACACGTTGACGGGGGCGCCGGCGGGGGCGATCCTCCGCCCCTTCCCGACCAGGAGGCCCTCATGTCGAAGCTCCGCCGCATCGTCCTGCTCCGCCACGGTGACACCGACGGCGACTCCAGCAGCCGCTTCCACGGCAGCGGCGACGTGGCCCTGTCCGAGACGGGCCGCCAGCAGGTTCGCGAGGCCGCCCGCACGTTCTCCGGCGAGGTCTTCGACGTGGTCGTCGCCAGCCCGCTGCGCCGCTCCTGGGAGAGCGCACGGATCGTCGCCGGCGGCGCCCCGGTGCGCCTGGAGGACGGCTTCCGCGAGATCCACTTCGGGCGCTGGGAGGGCATGACCGCCGAGGAGATCCAGGCGGCCGATCCCACCGCCTACCAGGAGTGGCAGAGCCGGCGCTCCGACTTCGAGTTCCCGTCCGGCGAGCCGCGGGCCGAGTTCCGCGCGCGGGTGCTGGCCGGGCTCGAGCGCCTCCAGCAGGCCGGCCTGCCGAACGCGCTGCTGGTGGTGCACAAGGGTGTCATCCGCACCATCGCCGAGCACCTGCTGGGCGAGCCGCTTCCGGACGACGAGCCGGCGCTGGGCCAGGCGGTCGCGCTCACCCGCGGCGCGAACGACGAGTGGTTCCTGGGCAAGCGGGGCAGCGACCCGGAAGGTCTCGCCGCGTAGGACCGGGGGCTACCCCTCTTCCGACTCGCGCAGCTTCGCCAGCACGCTGTAGTCCTCGAGCGTGCTGGTGTCGCCCACCTGCTCCTTGCCCGACGCGATGTCGCGCAGCAGGCGCCGCATGATCTTGCCCGAGCGCGTCTTGGGCAGCGCGTCGGTGAAGCGGATGTCCTTCGGCTTGGCGATCGCGCCGATCTGCTTCGCGACGTGGTTGCGCAGCGACTGGGCCAGGCCGTCGTCGGCGCGGGTTCCGCCCAGCGGCGTCACGAAGGCGACGATGGCGGTGCCGGTCAGGTCGTCGGGCCGTCCGATCACCGCCGCCTCGGCCACGCGCTCGTGGGAGACCAGGGCGCTCTCCACCTCCATCGTGCCGATGCGGTGGCCCGAGATGTTCATCACGTCGTCGACGCGGCCCATGATCCAGAAGTAGCCCTGCTTGTCGCGGTGGGCGCCGTCGCCGGCGAAGTAGGTCTTCGGGTACTTGCTCCAGTACTGCTCCTTGAAGCGCTTGGGATCGCCCCAGATGCCGCGCAGCATGCCGGGCCAGGGCTTCTTCAGCACCAGGAAGCCGCCGTCGGGGGCCTTCACCGGGTCGCCGTCGTGGTCCCACACGTCGGCGTCGATGCCGGGAAAGGGAAGCGTGGCGGAGCCGGGCTTGGTGGCGACCGCGCCGGGCAGCGGCGTGATCATGATCCCGCCGGTCTCGGTCTGCCACCAGGTGTCGACGATCGGGCAGCGCTTGCCGCCGATCACCCGGTGGTACCACATCCAGGCCTCCGGGTTGATCGGCTCGCCGACGGTGCCCAGCAGGCGCAGCGAGGAGAGGTCGTGCTTCTTCGGGTGCTCGTCGCCCAGCCGCACGAAGGTGCGGATCGCCGTCGGCGCCGTGTAGAAGACGGTGACCCGGTGCCGCTCGATGATGTCCCAGAAGCGGTCCGGCCCCGGGTGGGTCGGCACGCCCTCGTACATCAGCGTCGTCGCGCCGTTGGCGAGGATGCCGTAGACCACGTAGGAGTGGCCGGTGACCCAGCCGCAGTCGGCCGTACACCAGTAGGTGTCGTCCTCCTTCAGGTCGAAGATGAACTTCGAGGTGGTCGCCACGTGGGTGAGGTAGCCGCCGGTGGTGTGCAGGATGCCCTTGGGCTTGCCGGTGCTGCCGCTGGTGTAGAGCACGAACAGCGGGTGCTCGGCGTCGAGCTTGGCCGCCTTGCAGTCCGCCGACGCGTCCTCCATCAGCTCGTGCCACCAGTGGTCGCGACCGGCCACGAAGTTGGTGGGCTGACCGGTGCGCTGCACCATCACGACGCTCTCGACGCCGGGGCAGCCCTCGAGAGCGGAGTCGACGGCGGGCTTCAGCGCGTGCGCCTCGCCGCGCCGGTAGCCGCCGTCGGCGGTGACCACCAGCTTCGCGCCCACGTCGTTGATGCGCTCGCGCAGCGCCTCGGCGGAGAATCCGCCGAACACCACGCTGTGGGGCGCGCCGATGCGCGTGCAGGCCAGCATGGCCACGGCCAGCTCCGGGATCATCGGCATGTAGATGGCGACCCGGTCGCCCTTCTTCACCCCCTGGCCCTTGAGCACGTTGGCGAATTTGCACACCTCGCGGTGCAGCTGCCCGAAGGTGAGCACGCGCTGGTCGCCGGGCTCGCCCTCCCAGATGATGGCCGCCTTGTTGCGGCGCCAGGCGTTCTCGCCCTCGAGGTGCCGGTCGAGGCAGTTGTAGGAGACGTTGGTCTTGCCGCCGACGAACCACTTCGCAAAGGGCGGCTTCCAGTCGAGCACCTTCTTCCAGGGGCTGAACCAGTGGACGTTCTCCCGGGCCATCTTCGCCCAGAAGCGCTGCGGATTCGCGGCGCCCTCCTTGCGGAGCTTCGCCACCTCCTTCTTGTTCCAGTTGGCGGCGCGCGTGAAGGCGGCGTCCGGCGCGAAGACGCGCTTCTCCTTCAACAGGGATTCGATGTCGGGCATGGGGGATCCTCCAGCGGCGGCGCCGATCCTACCAGACCGCGGGCGCGCGACTCAGCGATTCGCGACGAGCGCCTCGATCTCGGCCGGATCCTTCGGGATCGCGGCGGTCCGGTTCTCGTGGCCGTCCTGGGTGATGGCCACGTCGTCCTCGATGCGCACGCCGATGCCGCGGAAGCGCTCGTCGGCGAGCTCCAGGTCGGGGGCCAGGTAGACACCCGGCTCGACGGTGAAGACGTGACCCGCCTCGAGCCTGCGCGGCTCGCCCTCCACCTTGTAGGCGCCGACGTCGTGGACGTCGAGCCCCAGCCAGTGGCTGGTGGAGTGCATGTAGAACTTCCGGTACGCCTCGCGGGCGATCAGCTCCTCCAGGTCGCCCTCGAGGAGCGAGAGGTCCAGCAGCCCCTGCACGATCGCCCGCACCGACGCGTCGTGGACGTCGGGCAGCGTGGCGCCGGGCTTCGCCGCCTCGAGCGAGGCCTGCTGGGCCGCCAGCACCACCTCGTAGACGGCGCGGCCCGGACCGGTGAACTCGCCGCCCACCGGGAAGGTGCGCGTCACGTCGGAGGCGTAGCCCTCCAGCTCGCAGCCGGCGTCGATCAGCACCAGCTCGCCGTTCTGGAGCTTCTGGTCGTTGCGCACGTAGTGGAGCACCGTGGCGTTGGCGCCGCCGCCCACGATGGTGGTGTAGGCCGCGCCGCGCGCACCGCGGCGGCGGAAGGTGTACTCGATGATCGCCTCGAGCTCGTACTCGAAGGTGCCGCCCCAGGCCAGCGCCGCCGCCGCCTCGTGGGCCTCGCGCGTGATCTCCGACGCGCGCCGCATGATGTCGAGCTCGGCCGGCTCCTTCACCAGCCGCATGGGGTGGGTGATGGAGCGCGGGTCGACGATCGCGTCGGCCGGGTCGATGCCCTGGCGCGAGCGCAGCCGCAGCGTCTCGAGGGTCTCGGTGATCTTCGCGTCGACGGCAGCGTCGCGCCCGAGCACGTGGAAGATGCGCCGCGCGCCCTGCACCAGTCCGGGCAGCTTCTCCAGGAACTCGCCGTTCGGGTGGGCCTCGTCGGCCCCGTAGTCCGACTTCGCGCCGTCGACGCCGGGCCGGTAGCCGGTCCAGGTCTCCATCTCGCGGTCGCGGGGCTCGACGAACAGCGTGTAGGCCGGCCCGCCGTCGGTGCGCAGGATGGCGACCGCGTTCGGGTGGTCGAAGCCGGTCAGGTACCAGAAGTCGCTGTCCTGGCGGAACGGGAACTCGGTGTCGCGGGAGCGGGTGGCGAGGCCCGCTCCCAGCAGGACGGCGACCGCGTCGGGGCCCATCGCGTCCCGGAAGCGCTGGCGGCGTTCGGCGAACATCCGGAGAGAGTAGTCGCTCACGGGGCGTCGGTGCACACGACGGTCACGCCGCCGCAGTGGCTGGCGCACAGCCGGCGGCGGTGGATCACGCCGGTGTAGTAGAGGCCGCCCCGTTCCAGGCGCGGCAGCCGCAGCGTCTCGACCGTGCCGCGGCGGGGCTCGACCACGTGGACCACGCCGCTCCAGCGGGTGACGACCAGCCGGCCGTCGTCGGCCCGCTTCAGGTCCTGGGCGAAGTCGAGCGCCGCCGGGAAGGCCGGGTCGAGCAGCACGCTCTGGTCCTCCGGCTCCCGCCCCGGCGGACGCACCCGCCGCAGCCACAGCCCGCCGTCGTCGCGCGCCTCCACCCGGTACTCGACGCCGTCGGGGGTGACGGCCACGAACTGGAGCTCGGGCGAAGGGCTCCGCTCCCAGTCCGCCTCGTCCTCGTCCAGCGCGAGCGTGTAGGCGTCGTGGCGCGGGTCGCCGTCGAACTCGGGCAGCACGTCGCTCGTGGCGACCAGCCGTCGGTGCACCGGGTTCCAGGCCGGTGTCTTGGGCGCCGCGAAGAAGCCGAGGGGCGCGCCCATGGGCCAGCGCTCGGCGATCGCCCCGTCGGGCGAGAGCGCGAGCAGCTCGCCGTGGGCCTTCGACGCGCCGCCGCCGCCGTAGCGCGACACCAGCACCCGCCCGCCGGGACCCGGCGCCAGCTCGTTCAGCCCCAGGCCGGCGGCCTCGAAGCGGGTCACCGCGCCCGACTCCGGATCCACCCGGCCGCCGGCTTCGCAGACCGGGGTGAAGTAGACGCCCTCGGCGTCGGTGGCGAGCACGTCCCAGACGCCGGCCCGGCTGTCGGGCGTGCCCACGTCCAGCGGATCCAGCCACTGCTCGCGGCGCAGGTCGAAGCGGCCGATCCACTGGGGGCCGGGCGCCTCCAGGTCTGCGCGCGGATCGTCGCCGGCGGCGCGCATGGCCGACCAGAACGGCGAGAGCCCCACGTAGAGGGTCCGGCCGTCCGCGTCGCCGTACCAGGCGCAGTAGCGCTCGGCCTGGCTCGGCGCCGGCGCGGTCACCACGTGGGGGCTGGGCGGGGGCGGCCAGGCCGGCCAGGACGGCGGCCAGGCGGCGCAGCCGGCACCGACCAGGCCGACCGCCGCGGCCAGCGCGGACCGCAGCCGGAGGCGGCACTGCCTCGAAACGGTGCCTCGTCGACAACCCAATGAATTAGATCGGCTTTTCCAAACGGCGCCGCGACGGGGCGGGTCGGCGGCAGCCGGGGGTGCCGCTCCCGGGTGCAGCCCGCCCGAGCGGCGCCCAGCGGCCGCACCGAGCGATTCCAGGCACTTGGGAGCTGAGCTCATCGGCGTCGCGCTTGGCACGGTACGTGCTCTAGGGAAGGGTGTTTCGATCTGGTGCGGACCGGGCGGATGGAAGCGGGCGCGCACATCCGAACGAGTTCGGCCCCCGGGGTTGCCTCGAGCCTACAAGGCGCTTTCCCCAGAACGGCACCCCGCCTTCTCGAGGACGCCTCGGGGTCCAGATCCGAATGCCCTCCCGGCTCGGAAGGTCCGACCGGGAGGGCGTTTTCGTTTCCGTCTCAGTCCTTCGCGGCATCCCCGTCGCGGATGACCTGCACGACCTCGCTGCCGAACTCGCGCCGGAACCAGGGCTTGAGCTCAGGCAGCTCCTCCAGGTCGCGGACGTGCTGGGGCGCGCGCCAGGCGATGGCCTCGAGCGAGCTGTTCGGGCACAGCACGCCCGGGTCGAGGGACAGCTCCTGGGCCCGCTTCGACCGCCACTTCTTCAGCTGGAGCATGCGCCGCTCGGCGGGCCGGTCCATGCGCCGGCGTCCGCTGGAGGGCAGCTTGGGAATGGGTCCGTGCTCCGTCTTCTTGCCGGTCCGCACGGCCGCCATCACGTCGCGTCCGATGCGCCGCATCAGCAGGTCGGTGATGCCCTTGATCTCGGCCAGGTCGGCCTGCTTGCGCGGCTTGCGCTCGGCGATCTCCAGCAGCGTGCGGTTGCCCAGCACCTTGAACGGCGGCCGGTCGAGCTCGCGGGCGCGCGCGTCGCGCAGCAGGTAGAGCTCGCGCAGGATGGACAGGCCCGTCGGATCGAGCTTGCGGGCTCCCTTGATGCGCAGGTAGCCCAGCTCGTCGAAGTCGCGATCGGGCCAGGCCCGCTGGGTCAGCGCCTCGAACTCCTCCTTCGCCCAGCGGTAGCGCTTCTTGGCGCGCAGCTCCTTGGTGAGCGTCTCGGTCAGCGAGATCAGGTAGAGCACGTCGGCCGCCGCGTAGCTGAGCTGGCGCGGCGTCAGCGGCCGGCGCGACCAGTCGGAGCGCTGCTCGTCCTTCGGCAGCTTCACGTCGAAGTGTCGCTCCGCCAGCCCGGCCAGGCCCACCGACGGGTAGCCCAGCAGCTGCGCACTGATCATGGTGTCGAACAGGTTCGCGAACTGGAAGGAGCAGTCGCGCTTGAGCACGAAGATGTCGTACTCGGCGGCGTGGAAGATCTTGCGGATGTCCGGCGATGCGAACACCGGCGCCAGCGGCGCCAGCTCCGCCGGCCCGCCCAGCGACAGCGGATCGACCAGGAAGATCTGTCTGCGCGTCGCGATCTGGACCAGGCAGGTCTTGTCGAAGTAGTGGTAGAAGCTGTCCGCTTCCGTATCGACGGCGATGACCTTCTCGGTCAGCAGATCCTGGGCGAGCGCATCGAGATCCGCCCGGGTCTCGATCATCTCATAGTCGGCCAATCGTGCCCTCAACTCGGTGAGAAGCCTCGCAAAAGAGCCAGCTTCGTTCAGTCAGCCTTAGGGGGCCGACGCCGAGGAGGGTCTTTGGAGCGGCGCCAGAGGCCACTCTAGCCGAGGGGCCGGGCGCCCGAAACCCGGGTCGACCGGAGCCCGCCCGGGTACCCTCCCCGGCATGCAAGCCGGCGTGGGGCTTTCGGATTCGGCGGACGCGCGGGAGGCGGTGGAGCAGGCCGTCGGGCAGGCGCTGGCCCAGGCCGGGGCCGCCTCGGCCGACGTGGCCCTGCTGTTCGCCACGCCCGGCCACTCGGACGCGATCGGGCCGCTGCTGGCCGCGGCGGGGGACGCGCTGGGCAGCCATGCCATCGTTGGCGCCACGGCGCACGGCGTGATCGGCGACGGCCGCGAGGCCGAGGGCAGGAGCGGCCTGGCGGTCGCGGCCTTCGCCGGGCTCGACGCCGAGCCCTTCCTGCTGACCGGCCTGGACCCGTCTGCGCCGCGGGTGGCCGACGAGATCCTGGCCCGGCTGGGCGGAGAGGCGCGCGCCGAGGACCTGGTGGTGCTGCTGCCCGACCCGCGCGAGGTCCCGCTGCTGGCCGTGCTGGACGACGTGCGCGAGCGGCTGGGTCCGGCGCAGGTGGTCGGGGCGGGCGCGGCGGACCCGGTCTGGGACCGGCCGCTCCAGTGGTGCGACCGCGAGGTCGAGAGCGGCGCCCTGGCCGGCGTGGTGCTGCGCGGCGAGCGGGCGCCGCGCATCGGGGTCACCCAGGCCTGCCGGCCGGTCACCGAGCCCTTCACCGTGACGCGCAGCCAGGGCCACTGGATCCTCGAGCTCGACGGGCGCCCGGCGCTCGAGGTCTACCGCGAGGCCGCCCGCGGACCGCTGGCCGACGACCTGCGCCGGGCGGCCGGCTTCGTGCTGGCAGCGCTGCCGGTCGACCCGGACGCCGCCGCGCCGCTCCTGCCCGGCGGCTACCGGGTGCGCAACGTGGCCGGCTTCGCCTTGGAGGAGCAGGCCTTCGCCGTGCCGGACAGCGTCGCCCAGGGCGACCGGCTGGCACTGGCCGTGCGCGATCCGGAGTCGGCGCGCAGCGACATGAAGGAGATGCTGGCCGGGCTGGCCGGCGGCGCGCCCCGGGCGGGCCTGTACTTCGACTGCTGTGCCCGCGGCGAGTCGTTCTTCGGCGTGTCGGGCCTGGAGGCCGGCTACCTCTCCCAGGCCTTCGGCGATCTGCCCCTGGCCGGCATGTTCGGCTCCTGCGAGATCGGACCGGTGGGCGGCCGCCCGGAGCTGCTCACCTACACCGGCGTGCTGGCCCTGCTCGACTGAGCGACTGAGCGCGAGCGGTCCGTTCCGACCTCGCCCGTGTATGGTAGGATGCGTTCCTGATATCGATTTGGTGTTCCTTATATCGGAACACCGCGCCGGGAGCGCCCGATGGAATCCCTGGGAACCGTGGACAAGGCCGTCGACGTGCTGTTCGCCCTGCACGGCGCCGGGGGGGCTCTGGGCGTGACGGCGCTGGCCCGCTCGCTGGGCTGGCCGAAGTCGAGCACCCACCGGCTGCTGGCGACGCTCGCGCGCCGCGGCCTGGTGGAGCGCAGCGAGGGCGGCCGCTACCGGCCGGGGGTCGGGCTGCTGGCCCTGGGCCTGGGCGTTCGCGATCGCGATCCGTTGTGCGCGGCGGCGCGTCCGGTGCTCGAGGCCGCGGCCGGCGAGCTGGGCGAGACCGTCTTCCTGGTCGACGCCCGCGGCGGACGCCTGCGGGTGCTCGACGAGGTGGAGGGCCGCGGCTTCCTGCGCGCCGCGCCCCGGGTGGGCGAGGTCGTGCCGGCCCACGCCACCGCGGTGGGCAAGCTCTTCCTGGCCTTCGCGCCCGACCGGCTGGCCGACGCGCCGGACGCCGGCGAGCGCTTCACCGCCCACACGCCGCGCAGCCGCCGGGCGCTGGCGCGCGCCGTCGACGAGGCGCGCTCCCGGGGCTTCGCCGAGAACCGGGACGAGTGGATCGACGGACGCTCGGCGCTGGCGGCGCCGGTCTTCGCGCGGGGCGAGCTGCGCGGCGCGCTGGCGCTGGCCGCGTCGTCGCCGCGCTTCGCCGAGCTGGGTGCCCGGGTGCGGCGCTGCATCGTGGGCGCGGCCGACCGGGTGGGCGCGCGCCTGGAAGGTCGCGACGTGGAGGTGGCATGAGCGCCGGGAGCGCCAGGACCGGAGAGGCGTCGGTGTGGATCGACGGCGGCGTGGTGCCGCTGGCGGAGGCGCGCATCCCGGTCGACGACCACGGCGTGCTCTACGGTGACGGCGTCTTCGAGGGCATGCGCATCTTCCACGGCGGCGTCTTCCGCCTGGAGCGCCACATGGCGCGGATCGACGCGGCGGCCCGGGCCATCGGGCTCGAGCTGCCCGGCGGCACCGACGCGCTGCGCGAGATCGTCTTCGAGACGGCCCGCGCCTTCGGCGAGGACGAGGCCTACGTGCGCCTGGTGGTGACCCGCGGCCAGGGCGCGCTGGGCGTCGACCCGACCACCTGCCCCACGCCGCGCGTCTTCTGCATCGTGACGCGCGTCGCCATCTACCCGGAGGAGAAGCTCGCCAGCGGCATCGACCTGGTGACGTCCTCCTGGCGGCGTCCGTCGCCCGACGTGCTGGATCCGCGGGTGAAGAGCCTGAACTACCTGAACAACGCGCTGGCCAAGCTCGAGGCGCGCCGGCGCGGCGCCGACGAGGCGCTGCTGCTCAACGGCGCCGGGCAGGTCGCCGAGGCGTCGGTGGCGAACCTGTTCGCGGTCCGCGACGGGGCGCTGCTCACGCCGCCGGCCAGCGACGGCGCGCTCGAGGGAATCACCCGCCAGACCGTGCTCGAGCTGGCGCCGGGCCTGGGCCTGCCGGCCCACGAGCGCACCCTGGGGCGCTTCGACCTGTTCGCGGCCAGCGAGGTCTTCCTGTGCGGCAGCGGCGCCGGCTTCGTGCCGGTGCGATCCCTCGACGGACGCACCATCGGTGAGGGCGGGCCCGGACCGGTCTACCGGCGCGTGCGCGCCGCCTTCGCCGAGGCCGCGCGGGACCGGGTGGTTCCTTTCCGCTCCGCCTGACCTAGTCTTCCTCGACACCGTTGGAGGAAGGGCATTGCGCTGGTCCCAGGCGTTCATTCCCACGCTGCGCGACGATCCGGCCGACGCCGAGGCGGCGAGCCACAAGCTGCTGGTGCGCGGCGGCTACGTGCGGCAGCTGATGAGCGGCTCCTACTCGATGCTGCCCCTCGCGCAGCGCGTCGTGAACAAGATCGAGGCGATCGTGCGCGAGGAGATGAACGCCATCGGCGGCCAGGAGTGCCGCTTCCCGGCGCTGCACCCGGCCGAGAACTGGAAGGAGAGCGGACGCTGGGACGCGGTGGGCGAAGAGATGTTCCGCCTGAAGGACCGCAAGGACGCCGACCTGGCGCTGGGCATGACCGCCGAGGAGATCTTCGCCACGGTGGCCGGCGAGCTGCGCAGCTACAAGCAGCTGCCGCAGATCTGGTACCAGCTCCAGACCAAGTTCCGCGACGAGCCGCGCCCCAAGAGCGGCGTGCTGCGCGTGCGCGAGTTCACCATGAAGGACGCCTACTCCTTCGACGTCGACGAGGCCGGCCTCGACCACGCCTTCCAGCTCCACTTCGACGCCTACCGCAAGATCTTCGCGCGCTGCGGCATCGAGACGCTGGCGGTGGAGGCGTCGGTGGGCGCGATGGGCGGCAGCGGCTCGGTCGAGTTCATCGCGCTGGCCGACGTCGGCGAGGACCACGTGGCCTTCTGCAAGGCCTGCGGCTACGCCGGAAACGTCGAGAAGGCCACGTCGACGCTGGCGCCCGTCGAGGACGCAGCGGGACCGGACGCGCCCGAGAAGTTCCCCACGCCCGGCGTGCGCACCATCGAGGACCTGGCGTCCTTCGAGGGCGGCGCGCCGGCGGAGCGGCAGATCAAGACGCTCGTCTACGTGCTGGACGACGTGAAGACGCTGGTGCTGCTGCGCGGCGACCACCCGCTGTCGGAGCAGAAGCTGGCTGATGGAACCGGCGCGCTGAAGCTGCGTCCGGCCGGCGACAAGGAGATCCGCGAGCTGCTGGGCGCGTCGCCGGGCAGCCTGGGCGCGGTGGGCGTCACGGGCGTGCGCATCCTGGCCGACCTGGCGCTCCAGGGCCGCCGCGACATGACCACCGGCGCCAACGAGGACGACCACCACCTGCGCGGCGTCGACGTGGCGCGCGACATCGCGGACGCCGAGTGGCTCGACCTGCGCGAGGTCCGGGCCGGCGAGCCGTGCCCGGCCTGCGACGCGCCGCTCCACGTGGAGAAGGGCATCGAGCTGGGTCACATCTTCAAGCTGGGCACGCGCTACAGCGAGCCGCTGGGCACGACCGTGCTCGACGAGTCGGGCAAGGCGCGGCCCGTGGTGATGGGCTGCTACGGCATCGGCATCCAGCGGTCGATGGCGGCGGTGGTCGAGCGCTGCCACGACGACAACGGCATCGCCTGGCCCATCTCGGTGGCGCCCTTCGAGGCGATCATCACCGTGGTGAACCCGAAGGAGGTCGAGACCAGCGAGGCGGCGAATGCGCTGTACGATGCGCTGGTCGGGAACGGCATCGAGGTGCTGCTCGACGACCGCGAGGAGCGCCCGGGCGTCAAGTTCAAGGACGCGGACCTGATCGGCATTCCCTGGCGCATCGTGGTGGGGCCGAAGGGCCTGGCCGAGGGCAAGGTCGAGGTGGTGCGCCGCAAGACGGGCCGGTCGCGCAACGTCGACGTCCAGAAGGCGGCCGCCAGCGTCACCGAGTCGATCCTCGAAGAGCGCAGCTTCGCGCCCGACGTGTAGCCGCAGGCCGGGTCCGAGCCCGTGATCGACCTGCTGCTGGTGCTGGCCTTCGTGGTGTATGCGGCGGTGGTCGCGCTGCGCAGCCGCCGCCAGGCGTCCACCGACCTCGAGTCCTACTTCCTGGCGGGCCGCGAGCTGCGCGGCTGGCAGAGCGGGCTCAGCATGACCGCCACCCAGTACGCGGCGGACACGCCGCTGCTGGCGGCGGGCCTGGTCGCCACCGGGGGGCTCTTCGCCCTGTGGCGGCTGTGGGTCTACGGCCTGGCGTTCCTGGCCCTGGGCTTCCTGCTGGGCGCCTGCTGGTGGCGCGCCGGCGTGGTGACCGACGCCGAGCTGTGCGAGCTGCGCTACGGCGGACGCCCCGCCGCCTGGCTGCGCGCGCTCAAGGCCTTCTACTACGGCGTCTTCTTCAACTGCGCGGTGCTCGCCATGGTGCTGGCCGCGACCGTGCGCATCGCCGAGCCGTTCCTGCGCTTCGACCTGTGGCTGCCAGGCGGCCTGTTCGCGCCGTGGGTCGCGCTGGTGGAGTGGGTGGGCGTGCCGCTGGCCGCCGATCCGGCCGGGGCCGACGTCTGGGTGCGCAGCGCCTCGAACCTGATCTCGGTGGTGGCGATCTACGCGTTCACCGTTCTCTACTCGGCGACCGGCGGCCTGCGCAGCGTGGTGCGCACCGACCTGGGTCAGCTGGGCCTGCTGGCCGTCGCCACCGCCGGCTACGCCTGGTTCGCGGCCCAGGCGGTGGGCGGCTTCGGCGAGCTGGCGCCGGCGCTGGCGCGCGGCGTCGGCGCCGAGCGCGCGCGCGGGCTGCTGGCGCTGGATCCGTGGGGGGCCGCCGAGGTGGGTGGCGCGCTCCTCGGCGTGCTCGGGCTCCAGTGGCTGGTGCAGATGAACAGCGACGGCACCGGCTACCTGGCCCAGCGCTGCATGGCCTGCCGCTCGCCGCAGGACGCCCGGCGCGCTCCGGTCTTCTTCGCGTTCGCGCAGATCGGCGTGCGCAGCCTGCTGTGGCTGCCGATCCTGGTGGCGCTGCTGGTGCTGTACCCGCTGGAGGCGGAGCCCTCGGCGGCGCTGCGCGAGCTCAGCTTCGTGCGCGGCATCGAAGAGCTGCTGCCGCCGGGTCTGCGCGGGCTGATGCTCGTCGGCATGCTGGCGGCCCTCGCCTCCACCCTCGACACGCACCTGAACTGGGGCGCCTCCTATCTGGCCAACGACTTCTACGCCCGCGCGCGTGCCCGCCGCGGGCGCGCCGCCGGCGATCGCGAGCTGGTGTGGGTGGCGCGCGCCGCCGCGCCGCTGCTGATGCTCCTCTCGCTGGCGGTGATGGCGACGCTGGGCTCGATCCAGGCGGCGTGGCACGCGTCGCTGCTGCTGGGCGCCGGGCTCGGCGTGCCGCTGTGGCTGCGCTGGCTGTGGCGCCGGGCGAATGCCTGGAGCGAGCTCTCGGCGATCGCGGCGTCGGCCGTTGTCGCGCCGCTCCTGCTGGTGTGGGTCGAGACCGAGGCGGTGCGGCTGCTGGCGATGGCGGCGGTCGGCACGCTGGCGGCGGTGCTGGCTTCGCTCGTCGGACCGGCGGAGGACGCGGACCGCCTGGACGCCTTCTACGCGCGCGTCGCGCCGCCGGGCTTCTGGGGAGATCCCGCCGCGCGAGAGCGCCTCACGGTCGGACTGCGTGCGACCCTCGCGGCCGCCGTCACCCTCTTCGCAGGTCTGCTGGCGGCAGCGACCTGGCTGGTCGGTGCGCCACCGCCGCCGGGCTGGTCGACACCGGTGTGGATCGGCGGGCTGACCGGAGCCGCGGTAGCAGCGCTTCCCTTCTGGGCGAAGCGCCTTCGTTGACAGCGCTCACGCGAGGGGTGGACACTGCTTCGGACACCCGCTGCGAAGGAGACGCCCATGTCGCGTACCGCCCTGCTCACCTGCCTGGTCGCGATGCTCATGCCGGTGTCGGCCATCGCAGACGACGTCGATCTCACCCTGCCGGCCACCGGCGGGACCGACGCCTTCCACGTGCGCGACGGCGGCGGCGTCTCGCGCATGAGCGTCACCGAGGACGGCGACGTATCGGTCGGCGGCGAGCTCGACCTCGCCAACGGGCGGGTGATCCGCCAGATCTCGGTGCAGACCGACTCGACGACCCGCAACTTCACGACGGGCTGGGCGCTCGGGAACACCTTCGCGACCGTCGGAGGCTTCAAGGCCGGCTCGCTGGTGCGCCTGCACTTCAGCCTGCCCATGCGCAACGACAGCCTCAGCTGGGGTGGCGGCTACACCGAGCCACAGGTCTCGTTCGATGGCGGCACGAGCTGGAACAGCCTGGGTTCCGGCGGCTACGACGGGCCGATGGTGTTCGACGGCCGTCCGATCATCCGCTACGCGAACACGCTCCTGATCGACCCCGCCCAGGGCTCCGATTTCAGTGTCACCGTGCGCTTCTACCACAAGAGCTACGACGGCACCCTCACGGTGAACGGGTCGCACGACATCAACGCCATCAGCGGGACCGCACCGCTCATGTCCGGCGTGAACGGCCTGCAGCACTACACCCGGCTGATCGTGGAGGAGCTGCACTGATGCGGCTCGCGCTCGCCTCGCTGCTGGTGGCCCTTCCGCTGCACGCCGCGGAGCTCTCCATTCCCGCGACTGCCGCGCTCGACCTGGGCGGTGGCAGCCTCGCCCTGGCCTGTGCCGACCTGACGGTGGACGGCGAGCTGCGCGTCGGATCGGGGACGCTAGACGAGGCCCACGACGTCTCCGGCGCCGGTACGCTCCACGGCGAAAGCGGCACGCTGCACGTGACCGGCGACTGGGGCCCGCCCGCTCCGTCCCTCGTCGGCGGCAGCGGCACCGTCGCCTTCGTCGACGGCTGCGGCGAGACGCTGGCCACGGTCCACGGCAGCAGCACCTTCGCCACCCTGCGCTTCGAGAGCCAGACGGGCAAGGAGTACCGGCTCGCGGCGGGCACCACCCAGACCGCGTCCGTCTTCGCCATCGAGGGTGGCGGACCCGGCAACCGCGTCGTGCTGCGCAGCGACGCGTCCGGCGTGGACGCCTACCTGGACGTGGGCAGCTCGAGCGGCTCCCACCTCGACGTGGACGACGTGGACGGCGTCGGCAACACCATCCTCGTCGGCGCCGGTGCCTGGATCGGTCCCAACGCCATGAACTGGCTCAAGGCGATCGGCGTCCCGGCGCTGGGTGCTTGGGGCGGCCTGGCGCTGCCGCTGGCGCTCGCAGTCTTCGGCGCGCGGCGCCTGCGCGCTAGCCGAAGAGCTCCCGGTTCGCCCTGCGCAGGAACATGAGGCCGATCGCCGCGTTGAAGAAGATGAAGAAGTTGTGCTGGACCAGGCCGAAGGCGGTCATCTCGGCGGCCTTCTCCGGGTAGAGCACCGGCCACATGGCGACGGCCACGGCGCGGAACGGTCCCGGGATCGAGGCGCCGAAGAAGATGATCGGCAGGTAGCCCAGCATCTCGCCGTAGCCCACCTCGATGCCGAACAGGCCGACGGCGTGCTTGTACACGACCACCGCCGCCAGCAGCGCCGGCGAGCGCATGGCGATGATCGTCAGGTACTGCCACCACGAAGCCTCCCGGAACGCCAGCAGGATCTGGCGGTCGCGCAGGCCCGAGCCCGGCGCCAGCCTGCCGCCGAAGAACAGCAGCCAGACCACGAAGAACAGCACGGCGCCGATCGCCAGGAACGGGATGTTGTGGAACACCGGATCGACCCGGTCCCACTGGAGCCAGGTGCCCAGCGTGCTCCACGACAGCAGGTAGTAGAACTCGCAGAACATGATGAAGAGCATCGAGCTGCCCACCTGCCAGCCCGGCACGCCGTCGCGCCGGTTCAGGTAGACCGCCATCACGCCCTTGCCGATCTGCTCGTTCAGGATGGAGATGATGTAGGCGCTGGCGCGGATCGGCAGGATGTCGCCGTAGGCGACCTTGGCGTTGAACCAGTTGACGATGCGCCACACCACCGCCGAGTCGACCAGGAAGAAGAAGGCCGAGTAGGGAATCATCAGCGCGAGCCAGCGCGTCCACGACACCTGCTGGAACACGCCCAGCAGCAGCTCGACGGCGGTCTGACCCTGGCGCGACGCCTGGCGGTCGATCTGGAAGTAGAGGTAGGTGAAGCAGACCAGCGTGATCAGCCAGGGCAGGGCCTTCTGCCAGGCCGCCGACCTCGGTCGCTCGGCCGCCTCGCCGGTCGCAGGGGTGTCGCTCACGCGCCGTTCTCCTGGGGGCTGAGGACGAGACGCAGCGCCTCGTCCAGGGGGGTGAGCTCGATGCCGAGGGCTCGACACGCGGGCGCGGGATCGATGTCGTCGTCGTGTTCGAGCACGCCGAGCATGGCCGGCGTGAGCGGCGGATCGGCGGACAGGCGGCTGGCGAGCCAGGCGAAGCCCCGGGCGACCGGCAGCGGGATGGAGCCGAACTCCACCTCGGTCCCCAGGACGCGGGCGGCGCGTTCGACCAGCTCGCGGTGCGAGAGCGACTCGGGGCCGGCCAGGTCGAGGGCGCTGTCGCCCGGGTCCGGCGCGTCGAGGGCGGCCACGATCGCGCTCACCACGTCCGTGGCGGCGATCGGCTGCTCGCGGGTCGCGCCGCCGCACACCAGCCGCACGCGGCCGCCGCCGGCCTGACGCGCCAGCGCCTGCGAGGCCGGGTCGCCCTCGCCGAGCACCATCGGCACGCGAATCACCACCGCCGGCGTCTTCGCCGCCAGCAGGATCTCCTCGGCCCGCCCCTTCGACGCCAGACAGGCGTTGTCGCTGTCGGGACGCGAGCCCAGGATGCTGAGCGCCACCACGCGGCGCAGCCCGACGGCGTCGGCCGCCGTCGCCAGCGCCTGGCTCGGACGCTCGTGGGCGTCGGCGTACGGGTTCGCGCGCGTCTCCTTCAGGATGCCCACCAGGTGCACGGCGGCGTCGCAGCCCCGCGCGGCTTCGGTCAGCCCGGCGGCGTCCCGGTAGTCGACGATCTCCACCGGCGTGCCCGTCTCGCCGCAGACGTCGGCCAGCGAGTCGGCGGCGCGCTGCGACCGGACCAGCGCGCGGCACGGCCGCGACGCGGCGTGCAGGCGACGGAGGAGCCGGCGGCCGAGCTGGCCGTTGGCGCCGGTGACGAGGATCGGGCCCGGAAGGTCGGACAAAGCCGCGCGAGGATACCACGGCTCACCGAGCGGACTTGCGGCGTCGCCTGCGCACGACGTGCACGTGTAGCTCGTAAGGCCGGGGGGAGGTCCGGTCGATGAGACGGGCATCCCAACGGAGAGACGCGATGCCCCGCCCCCCCGCCTGCTTCCTCCTCGCCGCGCTCGGTCTCCTGCCGATCGCCCCGGCGGCCGCGGCCCCCGGCTACGTCGTCTCGACCGTCGCCGTCGAGGGCGCCGCCGCCCCCGGAACCGCCGACACCTACGGCGCGTTCCTGGACGTGACCCTCGACGAAGCCGGACGCGTGGCCTTCAGCGCGCCGCTGGGCAGCGGCTTCCCGGCGGCCGGCGTCTGGCTCGACCCGGGCAGCGGCCCGGTGCTGCGCTTCCGCGACGGCGAGGCGGCACCGCCGCCGGTCACGGGTACCTACATCGGGCTGGGATCGATGGTGGGTCTCGACGGCGCGGGACGGCTCGCCGTCCCGATCGTGGTGAACACCGGCAGCGGCGGCGTGAACGGCCTGTTCCTCGACACCGCCGGCAGCGATTCGACCCTGCTGGCCGAGGGCGACCCCGCCCCGACGGCACCGCCGGGCACCCTCGACCTCGACCTGAACGGCCTGTCGCCGTTCGGCATGAACGCGGCCGGCGACGTCTCCTTCTTCTCCGGCACCAACGCCGGTGCGGGACCGTCCGGCGTCTTCGTGCGCGCGGCGGCGGGCGGCGTGAGCCGGGTGGCGCAGCAGGGCGACCTGCTGGGCGCCGGGCCCGACGCCTTCCAGGGCTTCGGCACCACCTCGCTGAACGACGCGGGCCAGGTGGCGTTCGCGGCGTCGCTCGCGGGCGGCAGCGCCAGCGAGGGCCTGTTCCTCGACTCGGGAAGCGGCGCGGCGACGCTCGCCCTGGACGTCGACACGGCGCCCGACACCGGCGGCGGTACGTTCGTCGACTTCCTGATGCCCCAGGTCAACGCGGGCGGGCGCGTCCTGTTCCTCTCGAACGTCGCCGGCGGCACGGCCACCGGCGGCGCCTTCCTCGCGTCGCCGGCCGTCAGCGCGGTGGCGGTGGAGAACCAGGTCGTGCCCGGCGCGGGACCGATCACCACGATGAGCCTGCCGGACCTGGCCGGCGACGACTCGGTCGCCCTGAGCCTGGGCTTCGGCAGCGGTCCGGTGCTGGCCGGCGTGTACGTGCACGCGTCCGGCGCGTTCGACCCGGTCGCGCTGGACGGCGAGAGCCCTCCGGACACCGGCGGCGCGACGTTCGCGAGCTTCGGCTTCGTGGACCAGAACGACGCGGGCCAGGTCGCCTTCGTCGCCACGCTGGACGACGGTCGCACCGGGGTGTTCCTGGCGAGCCCGGCGCCCCACGTGCCGGCGCTGCCGGCGCTGGCGCTGGCTGCGACCGGCGCGCTGCTGGTCCTGGCTGCGCGCGGACGTCTGCGCTCCGCGTAGGCGCCGTGCCATACTCCGCCCATGCGGACCGGGAGCGTCGTCGTGGATCGCAAGCGGCTGGGTCCCGTGGGCTTCGTGCGCGAGGTCGTGCGCGCGCGCCGCACCGGTCCCGAGCCCGAGACCGTCTTCCGTCTGCTGCGGCCGTTCCACGGTCCGCAGCTCGACACCATCTACGACCGGGTGATGGCCGACCCGACCGGTCGCCGCCTGCTCCGGGAGGGCCACAGTCTCCAGCCGTTGCTGCTCGACCTGCCGCGGCTGCGCGCGCTGCCCGACGGGACCCTGGGACGCGAGTACGCGCGCTTCATGGACGACAACGGCATCGACATCGTCTCCTTCGCCGAGGCGAGCCTGCGCCACATGAAGCGCTCCGACTACGCCAACGACGAGACCTGGACGCTGGTGAACCGGGCGCGCGACATCCACGAGATCGTGCACGTCGTCTCCGGCTACGGGACCGACGTGCTCGGCGAGATGTGCGAGATCGCCTTCAACATCGAGGACGATCCGCGGCCGAAGGCGGCGCGTTTCGCCATTCGCGTCAACGCGGCCATGTTCCGCCGCCACGGCTACGACCACGGCGACGCGGCCATCGCCGAGGCCTTCGAGCGCGGCGCGAAGATGGGGCTGACCGTTGCCGTCGACTGGGAGGCGCTGCTCGAGGAGCCCCTCGACGCGGTGCGCGCCGGGCTGGGCATCGAGCCGCCGCGCCTCTACCGACCGATTCCGCCGCCGGGCGAGCCCGAGTTCGGAACGCCCGCCTTCAGCGACCTGCTCCACGCCGCGCTGGCCTGACGCGGGTGGAGACCCGGCTCGTCCTGATCGAGGGGCTGCCCGGAACGGGGAAGACGACCACGGCCGGGTCGCTGGCGCGTCGGCTGTCCGAAGCCGGATGGCCCGGCGCCTGGTGGCGCGAGGAGGAAGCGGACCACCCGGCGACCCCTCGTTCGCTGCGCCGCACCGCCGCCCGACCGGGCTTTGCGGAGCGCTGCCTGGCAAGCTGGGAGCGCTTCGTCGACGCCCGCCGCCCCGGCGAGCCGCTGCCGATCCTCGAGGGTGCGGCCCTCCAGAGCACGATTCGCTTCCTGCTCGAGCACGCGGCGGACGAGGCGGAAATCCTCGACTTCGTGCGGGCTCTCGACCGCGTCCTGGCGCCGCTCGCTCCGCTCTTCGTCCACCTGCGCGCGCGCGACCCCCGCCGCCACCTCACCGGGTTCGTCTATCCGCTACGCGGTGAGGCCTGGGTCGGAAAGGTCGGCGGCCATCTCGAACGGACGCCCTTCTGCCGCGAGCGGGGCTGGCGTGGGGTGGAGGGAATGACGCGCTTCTGGCTGCGCTACGCCGCGCTCTGCGACGCGGCGCTGCGCGAGCTGTCGATGCCGGTGCTGCAGATCGAGGTCTCCGACACCGGCCGCGTGGCCCTTCCCGAGCGGGAGGAGCGTGTCTTCAGCCGGCTGGCGTCGGCTCCCTGAGCGGGGCCACCGCCTCGAGGAAGCGGCCGATGCGGGCGAAGTAGGGCGCTCCGCCGACGGCGACCACGTCGTTGTGGCCGGCGCCGGCGATCGTGTCGAACTCCTTCGGTCCGGGCGCGGCCTCGAACAGGCGGCGACCCAGCCGGGGCCGGATGATGCGGTCGCGATCGCCGTGCAGCGAGAGCAGCGGCGCGCGCAGGGCGTCGATCTTCGAGGCCGAGTCGAAGGAGTCGCCGGCCAGCCAGCGACCCGGCGGACCGACCATGGTCGCGGCGATGTCGCGCACCGAGGTGAAGGTGCTCTCGAGGATCACGCCCGCCAGCGGGCGGTCGCGGGCCAGGTCGACGGCGACGGCGCCGCCCAGCGAGCGTCCGAACACCACCACCCGCGACTCCGGGATGCCGCGCTCCCCGGTCAGGTGGCGCAGGCCGGCCCGGGCGTCGGCGTAGAGCCCCTCCTCCGACGGCGTTCCCTCGGAGCGGCCGTAGCCGCGGTAGTCGAGCAGCAGGACGTGGGCGCCGAGCCGCACCAGCTCGGCCGCGTTCGGCAGGCGCCAGGAGGCGTTGCCCGCGTTGCCGTGGAAGAACAGGATCGCCCGCGCCGGCTCGGCGTCGCCGGGCAGCCAGAAGCCGTGGATGCGCACGCCGTCCTCGGTGTCGATCCACACCTCTTCGCCGGCGACACCCAGCTCCGCCGGCGTGAGATCCACGCCGCGGGTCGGCTGGAAGATGAGCGCGGTGACGAGTCGGTCGACGAGGCTGGGCATGAGAAGGAGCAGAGCGGCGACGAGCAGGAGGACCGGGGCCCTGCGCACGGAGCCTACCGCGCGCGCATCGCCAGGCCCGCGGCCGCGGCGATCAGCAGCGAGAAGCCGGCGGTGCTGGCGACCGCCACGCCGGCGCCGCCCGCGTCGCCCAGCGCTCCGGCGATCCAGGGGATGGCGAAGCCGCCCAGGGCGCCGGCGCCGCCGGCCAGACCCGCTGCGGTGCCGCGCGCGTGGGGGAAGGCCTGCCCGGCCAGCGTGATGGTCAGCGGGTAGACGCAGCCGAGGCACGCGCCGCTGGCGAAGAAGGCGACCTCGACGCGGCCGACGGGCAGACCGGTCGCCAGGGCGATCACGCCGGCGCCGGCGGCGCCCGCCACCAGCAGCATGCGCGCGTCGAGCGCGGTGCCGAGGGCCAGCACGCCGGTGCGTCCCACCAGCAGGCCCAGCCAGAAGGCGCTGATCGCCAGCTGGCCGCGCCCGGCCGGGAGCGTCAGGTGTTCGGCGTAGGGGACGGCGAAGACGGTGAGCGTGCCCTCGATGCCCACGTAGGCGAAGGCGACCAGGGCGAAGGGCAGCAGCGCCCAGCCGATCCGGCCGCGATCGTCGTCCGCGTCCGGCGGCGGACCGGCCGCGTCGCGGGCGCCGAGCGGAACCGTCAGGGCGGCCAGCGCCAGCGCCGCGTGCAGCGCGCCGACCGCGTGGAAGCTGCGGATCCAGTCGCCCTCGGCGCCCAGCCAGGCGGCCCCCGGCGGACCGGCGATCGCCCCGAGCGTGGCGGCCGCGTGCAGCACCGACATGGGTCGCGCGGCGGACGTACCGAAGCGCTCCACGATGCTGGCGTTCAGGAAGGTCCCGTAGGCGCCGATGCCGGCGCCGGCTCCCGCCAGGTGAAGTAGCCAGCGCTCGAAGGTCATGTCCGGCCTCACCGTACCGAGCGACGCGGCGGCCAGCGCCATCGCCCCGACCAGCAGCGGCCGGCGCGGGTGGCGGTCGAAGAGCGGTCCGGCGCCGACCACGCCGGCGCCGAGACCCAGCGAGAGGGTGGAGACCAGCAGCCCCGAGTCGGCCAGGCCCAGCGAGAGCTGCCGGGCCAGGGGCTCCTGGTTCGCTCCGACCAGCACGAGCACCAGCCCGAAGCCGAGGAACGAGAGGAAGCCGAAGACGAGCAAGCCGACAGGCTACAGCAGCCCCAGCTCGAGCTTCGCCGCCTCCGACATCTTCTCCGGGCTCCAGGGCGGATCCCACACCAGGTCGAGGGTCACCGACGTGACGCCCTCGACCTCGCGCGCCTTGCTCTCCACCTCGGGCGGAAGCTCCTCGGCGGCGGGGCACATGGGCGTGGTCAGCGTCATGCGGATGTTCGTCGCGCCGTCCTCGTCGATCTTCACGTTGTAGATCAGCCCGAGCTCGTAGATGTCGACCGGGATCTCCGGGTCGTAGACGGTCTTCAGCTTCTCGATCACCGCCTCGCCGACGCCGCGCATCGCCTCGGGCGCGTCGATCAGCCGGGCGCCCTGCTCCTCTTCGGTCACCCTGTGCTCCGAGTCCATCCCCTGGAAAGCCGTCATCGGTCCTACTCCGTACTCACCGGCGCGTCCTCGCCGTGGAGGGCCGCGCGAAGCGTGTGCCAGCCGAGCGTCGAGCACTTGACGCGCATCGGGAACTCGCGGACGCCGGCGAAGACCGCCAGCTTGCCCAGACCGTCCGGGTCGGGCTCGCTGCGCGGATCGCTGGTCACCAGCGTGTGGAAGGCGTCGAAGAGCTTCTCGACCTCCTCCACCGATCGACCCTTCACCGCCTCGGTCATCAGCGAGGCCGAGGCCGTCGAGATGGCGCAGCCCTGGCCTTCGAAGCCCACGCCGGCGACCACCCCGTCCTCGAGGCGCACGTGCACGGTGACGTGGTCGCCGCACAGCGGGTTGTCGCCCTCGGCGTGCCGGTTCGCGTCGTCGGGCGCGCCGAAGTTCCGCGGGCTCTTGTTGTGATCGAGGATCACGGACTGGTAGAGCTCCCGAAGTTCACTCAAGGCCGAACACCTCGCGCACCTTGTTCAGGGCGCGCACCAGCGCGTCGACGTCGGCTCGGGTGTTGTAGAAGGCGAACGACGCCCGCGCCGTGGCCGGCAGGCCGTAGCGCTGCATGACCGGCTGGGCGCAGTGGTGTCCGGTGCGCACCGCCACGCCCTCCTGGTCGAGGATCGTGCCGATGTCGTGGGGGTGGACGCCTTCGAGCACGAACGACACCACCGCCGCCTTGTTCGGCGCGGTGCCGACGATGCGCAGCCCCGGGATCTTCGACAGCTCGGCGGTGGCGTACTCGAGCAGATCGTGCTCGTAGGCGGTGATCTCGTCCAGGCCGATGGCGTTCACGTAGTCGATGGCCGCGCCCAGCCCGGCCAGCCCGCCGATGTCGGGCGTGCCGGCCTCGAACTTGTGGGGGATGCCCTGGAAGGTCGTCTTCTCGAAGCTGACCGACTGGATCATCGAGCCCCCGGACAGGAAGGGCGGCATCGCCTCCAGCAGCTCGCGCCGGCCCCACAGCACGCCCACGCCCGACGGCGCGAACAGCTTGTGGCCCGAAAAGGCGTAGAAGTCGCAGCCCAGCGCCTGGACGTCGACGCGCTGGTGGGGCACCGCCTGGGCGCCGTCCACCAGCACCGGCACGCCCTGCTCGTGGGCCATCTCCACGATCTCCCGCACCGGGTTGATCGTGCCCAGCGCGTTCGACACGTGGGCCACCGCCGCGATCTTCGTGCGCGGCGTGAGCAGCTTCTGGAACTCGTCGAGCACCAGCACGCCGCGCTCGTCGATGGGGGCGACGCGCAGCGTGGCGCCCTTCTCCTCGCACAGCATCTGCCAGGGCACGATGTTGGCGTGGTGCTCCATGTGGGTGATGAGCACCTCGTCGCCCGCCTCCACGTGCCGGCGACCGTAGCTGTAGGCCACCAGGTTGATCCCCTCGGTGGCGTTGCGGACGAAGATCACCTCGTGGGGGTCGGGAGCGCCGATGAAGTCGGCCACCTTGCGCCGGGTCTCGTCGACGATCTCGGTGGCGCGACGCGACAGCTCGTAGACGCCGCGCTCCACGTTGGCGTAGTGCAGGCGGTACATGTCGGACACCGCCTGGATCACGCACTCGGGCTTCTGGGCGCTGGCGGCGCTGTCCAGGAAGACGAGCGGCTTGCCGTGCACCTCGGTGGCGAGGATGGGGAAGTCGCGGCGCACGCGTTCGACGTCGAAGCTCACGACGCGTCCCCCCGCGCGCGGCGCAGCGCCGCGCCGAGCAGCGGATCGAGCGCCTCGGCGAGGCCGTCGACCGGCAGCGCGGCCAGGATCTCGGCCGCGAAGGCGCGGGTCAGCATGTCGCGCGCGTCGTCGCCCGCGATTCCGCGGGCGCGCAGGTAGAAGAGCGCGTCTCCCGAGAGCTGGCCGATCGTCGATCCGTGGCTGCACTTCACGTCGTCGGCGTAGATCTCGAGCTGGGGCTTGGTGTCCACCTCGGCGCCGCGGCCGTCCAGCAGGTTCGGGTTGCTCTGCTGCGCGCGGGTGTGCTGGGCGTCGGGTCGCACGATCACCCGGCCGCGGAACACGCCGCGGGACGACGCGCCGAGCACGCCCTTGTAGAGCTCGCTGCTCGTGCAGTGGGGCACGGCGTGGTCGACCAGCGTGTGGTTGTCGACGAGCTGCGCGCCGCCGCCCACGAACAGGCCGTTCAGCGTGCACTCGGCGCCCTCGCCGGCCAGCGCGACGGCGGCGTCGTTGCGGGTCCAGGCGCCGCCCAGCGACAGGGTGTGGAGGCCGACGCGGCTGTCGCGCTCCTGGCGGACCGCCAGGTTGGAGACGTGGAAGTGGCCTTCCGGCTCGCGCTGGATCGTCACCAGGTCCACCGAGGCGTTCGCGCCCACGTGGATCTCCACCACCGCGTTGGTGAAGCCGGCCGCTCCGGATGCGCCGTGCTCCAGCACGACCTGCGCGCGGCTCCCGTCTTCGGCCACGACCAGCACCCGCGGATGGGCCGCCTCCCCCGCGCGTGCAGCGAAGCCGATCCGGATCGGATCCTCCACGCGCACGCCGCGACCCACCGTCACGACGGCGCCGTCGTCGAGGAACGCCGTGTTCAAGTCGGCGAAGGGGTTCTGCTTGGGGGTCGCGAGCGTGCCGAGGCGACCCTCCAGGGCGCCGGGATCTTCCCGGCACAGGCGAGCCAGCGAGTCGACCTGCGCGCGCGAGGGCACGTCGGGGGACGCGCTGCCGCGGGCCAGCTCCAGCTTCGCCAGCGGCGTCAGGTTCGTGTAGCGCCACTCCTCCTGCTTCGTGGAGGGGAAGCCGGCGTCGGCGAAGGCCTGCTTCGCGTCGGCGCGCAGGCGGGCGAGCCACGCCGGATCCCCGGCGGGCGCCAGCTCCGCCAGCAGCGCCAGGTGGCGGTCGCGTGCGGCGTCCAGCTCGCTCACGCGGACGCGCCCTCCTCGATCCAGCCGTAGCCCTTCTCCTCCAGCTCGAGGGCCAGGTCCTTGCCGCCGGATCGCACGATGCGTCCGCCCGCCAGGACGTGCACCACGTCGGGCACGATGTAGTCGAGCAGCCGCTGGTAGTGGGTGATGACGAGCATGGCGCGCCCCGCGTCGCGCAGCGCGTTCACTCCGTTCGCCACCACGCGCAGCGCGTCGATGTCCAGGCCCGAGTCGGTCTCGTCCAGGACGGCGAGCCGGGGCTCCAGGATCGCCATCTGGAGGATCTCGTTTCGCTTCTTCTCGCCGCCGGAGAAGCCCTCGTTCACCGACCGGTTCATCAGCGCCGGGTCCATCTCGACCAGCTTCATCTTGTCCCGGGCCAGCGTCAGGAAGTCCATGGCGTCCAGCTCGTCTTCGCCGCGCGCCTTGCGCAACGCGTTGAGCGCCGCCTTCAGGAAGTACATGTTGGCCACGCCCGGGATCTCGACCGGGTACTGGAAGGCCAGGAAGATGCCGCGCTGCGCGCGCTCCTCGGGCTCGAGCGCCGTCAGGTCCTCGCCCTCGAAGAGCACCCGGCCCTTGGTCACCTCGACGCCCGGGCGGCCCGCCAGCACGTTCGCCAGCGTGCTCTTGCCCGATCCGTTCGGACCCATGACGGCGTGCACCTCTCCGGCTTCGAGCGACAAGCTCAGCCCCTTCAGGATCTCCGCGTCTCCCGCGCGCGCGTGGACGTCCACCAGCTCGAGCATCGCGTCTCCCATCAGCCCACACTCCCTTCCAGCGACAGGCCCAGCAGGTTCTGGGCCTCGACCGCGAATTCCATCGGCAGCTCGCGCAGCACCTCCTTGCAGAAGCCGTTCACGATCATCGAGACCGCGTCCTCCTCCGAGATGCCGCGCTGGCGGCAGTAGAAGAGCTGGTCCTCGCCGATCTTCGACGTGGTGGCCTCGTGCTCGACCGTGGCGGTCGGGTTCTTCACCTCGAGGTAGGGGAAGGTGTGGGCGCCGCACTCGTCGCCCAGCAGCAGCGAGTCGCACTGGCTGTAGTTGCGCGCGTTCTCGGCCTTCGGCCCGATGCGCACCAGCCCCCGGTAGCTCTGCTCGCCGCGACCGGCGGAGATGCCCTTGCTGATGATGGTGCTCTTCGTGTTGCGGCCGATGTGCAGCATCTTGGTGCCGGTGTCGGCCTGCTGCTTGTTGTTGGTCATGGCGACCGAGTAGAACTCGCCGACCGGCTCGGCCATCACCTGGAAGTACCCGTCCTGCATCCTCCAGGGCGACGACTCGGTCGGCGAGTTCTACTCGGTCGCCA
>JBNLVK010000311.1:0-20806 GCA_050618055.1 Myxococcota bacterium | reverse complement strand
CGCCCGCTGGCGTCGACCACCCAGCGCGCAGTCACCGTCGACGTGTGGTCCGCCTCGACCACCCGGAAGCGGTGGTCGGCACCGTCCGCGCCGATCTCGACGTCGCGCACCGTGGCGCCGCGGCGCACGTGCACGCCGTCGCGCGCGTTCATCTCGGCCAGGTCGGCGTCGATGCGCCCCCGGTCGATCTGGAAGGCCGGGTGGAACGGCAGCGACTCCGAGCCGATCTCGCTCATCTCGTGGAGCGCCGCGTCGCGCTCCGGCGTGTCGAAGAAGAAGCGCAGGCCGTTCTTCGGGTAGTGGTGGTCGTAGAGGTAGGAGGAGAGGCCCAGCTTGCGCAGGAAGTAGTTGGTGGCGATCTCCACCATCGACTCGCCGACCTTGTACGGGTTGTCGGTCGACTTGTCGAAGACGGCGACGGAGAGCGCCGGAAGCCTGCGGTGGAGCTGCCGGGCCAGCAGGTGGCCGGCCATTCCGCCACCGAAGATGGCGACGTCGAATCGGGTGGTCATCGGCCCCCTGACGGCTTGGGCGGGGCCCGGAGTGCGCCCCCCAAGGCACGATACGAAACCCGGTCGCAGCCGGCTAGACACCCGCCCCTGCGAGGCTTTCCCGCCTTTTCCAGTCCGGGCGCCATCGGTTACCGTCGCTGGGTGACCGCCTGCTCGCTGGCAGACCTGGGGATGGTGACCGCGCTCGGCGCGGACCGGGACGAGACCTGGCGGCGGGCCCTGGCGGGCGACCAGTCGGCCTTCGCGCCCCGGCCCGACCTGGCCGCCGGCCGCCGGGAGCCGCTGGCGGCGGTCGACGACGCCCGGCTGCCGGCCATTCCCGCCTCGCTGGCGCGCTTCGCCTGCCGCAACAACGCCTTCACCCTGGGCGCCCTCCTGCCCATCGAGTCGGCGGTCCGGGACACGCTGGCAGCGGTCGGCCCGGACCGCTTCGGCGTGGTCATGGGCACCAGCACCTCCGGCAGCCGCGAGTGCGAGGCCGCCATCCTGCACGAGTACGCCCACGGAAAGCTCCTGCCCGGGTTCTGCTACGAGCAGCTCGAGCTGGGCGGGGCCTCCGCCTTCCTGGCCGAGCTGCTCGACCTGCGCGGGCCGGCGCTCTCTCCATCTCCACCGCCTGCTCCTCGGGCGCGCGGGCGCTGGCGTCGGCGCGGTCGCTGCTGGCGCTGGGCCTGTGCGACGCGGTGCTGGCCGGCGGCTCCGACTCGCTGTGCGGCCTCACCACCCACGGCTTCGCCTCGCTCAAGCTGGTGGCGCCCGAGGTGACCAACCCCTTCTCCGCCAACCGCCAGGGCCTGTCGCTGGGCGAGGGCGCGGCGCTCTTCCTGGTGACCCGCGAGAGCGGCGGCATCCAGCTGCTGGGGGTCGGCGAGTCGAGCGAGGCCCACCACATCTCCTCCCCCGACCCGGAGGGAAGCGGCGCCGCGGCGTCCATGCGCGGCGCCCTCACGGACGCCGGCCTGGCGCCCTCGGACGTGGCCTACCTGAACCTCCACGGCACCGGCACCCGGCTGAACGACGCGATGGAGAGCCGGGCGGTGGTGGACGTGCTGGGCCCCGACACGCCCTGCTCGTCCACCAAGTCGCTGATGGGCCACACGCTGGGGGCCGCCGGCGCCGTCGAGCTGGGCCTGTGCTGGATGGCGCTCGACGCGCGCCGCGACGGCGAGCTGCCGCTGCTGCCCCACGTCTACGACGGCGAGTCCGATCCGGAGCTGCCGGCGCTGCACCTGACGACGGCCGGCGAGACCGTGCGCGCGCGCCGGGACGCCGCCGTCATGACCAACTCCTTCGGCTTCGGCGGCAACAACTGCACGCTGCTGCTGGGCCGGGCCGCTTCGTGACCCAGGCGCCGCGCGTGGTGGTGCGACGCTTCGAGGCCTGGGCGCCCGGCGCCCGGGAGGGCGAGCCCCCGCTCGCGACCCGCGAGGACTGGGCCGCCTGGGCCCGCGCACCGGTGCCGCTGGGCCACGCGGGCCAGCCCGACGTCCCCTTCCTGCCCGCCGGCGTGCGGCGTCGCGCCACGCGGCTCACGCGGCTGGCGCTGCGGGTCGCCTTCGACTGCAGCGAGGACGCCGACCGCAGCGCCATGCGCACCGTCTTCGCCTCGCGCCACGGCGCCATCCACGTGGCGGTGAAGATCCTGGCGAGCATCGCCCGCGAAGAGGCGGTCTCGCCGCTCCAGTTCAGCCACTCGGTGCACAACGCCCAGGCCGGCCTGTTCTCCATTGCGGCGGGGAACCGGCACGCCTCGAGCTCCATTGCGGCCAGCGAGGACACCTTCGGCCACGGCTTCCTCGAGGCGCTGCTCCACCTGGAGCGCGCCCCGGACGAGCCGGTGCTGCTGGTGGCCTGCGACGAGCCGCTGCCCAGCAACCTGATCCACCTGATCGACGAGCCCGAGACCACCTACGGCGTGGCGCTGCTGCTGGCGCGCGACGGCGCGGGCACGCCGCTCGAGTTCGGCCTCGCGCCGAGCCACGCGCCGCCGAAGGAGCGCGGCTGGCCCGAGGCGCTGGAGTTCGTGCGCTTCCTGGCGTCCGAGGCGCCGGAGCTCGCGCTCGAGTCGGGACGGCGCCGCTTCTGGTGGCGACGCGGCTAGGACCCTTCCCTCTTCGTTTCCCAGAAATCGAAGAAGTTGAACCACTGGTAGGGGTGGCGGCGGCAGGCGTCTTCGAGGGTCGAGGCGTAGGCGAGGGTCATGTCGCGCACCACGGCGTCGCGACCGGCCCGCGGCACGCGCCCCCCCGCGTAGAGGGGACGTGACTCGACCCGGTAGGTCGCCGTCCCGACGCGCACCGCCAGCGCCATCATCAGCGGACAGCCGATCAGCGCGGCCAGCGTGAACGGACCCTTCGGGAAGCGCGCCTCGCCGCCCAGGAAGCGCACCGTCTCCGCCCCCTCGCCGGCCAGCGGCACCCGGTCGCCCATGATCACCACGAAGTCGCCACGCTCCACCGCCTGCCGGATCTCCAGGGTGGCGTTGTGCGCGCCGGGCTTGATGTGGATCAGGTCGAGCTGGAAGCCCGGGTTCAGGCCGGCGAAGAAGCGGTTGATGGTCTCGGCGTTGTCGCCGTACATCACCACGCGCACCGGCACCTCGGCCTCCAGGCAGATGGAGCGCATCATGTCGAAGGTGCCCAGGTGGGCGCCGACGATCAGCGCGCCGCTCTTCCCCAGCCGGTTCGCTCGCGCGCCCTCGGCGTCGGGCAGGTGGGCGAAGTGGCCGGCGCCGTCGTGGAGGAGCGTGATGTCGTCGTCCTGCCCGGCCCACACGCACATGCGGTCGAAGATCGAGGTGGAGAACTCGACCAGGTGGCGGTAGCCGTCGCGCCAGCCGGCGGCGCCGCCGGGCAGCACGCGTCGCAGGTAGTCGAAGGAGGCGGCGCGCGCCTCGCGGTCGGTGAGCAGGAAGTAGGCGCCGACCGGGTGGACCAGCGCCCGCGACCAGCGCGGACCCAGGCTGCGCACGATGCGGATCAGCAGGGCCAGCGCGGCGCCGGATCCGCGTTCGGCCTTCGCGGCCCAGCGCGGCCGCGCCGAGACGGCCTGGCCGTCCGGGCTATGCGCCGACGTGGCCGTGGACACAACGGGCCAGGGCCTCGGCGCTGGCGAGGTTCTCGGGCGTCAGCTCCGACTCGTCGACCCAGATGCCGGTGCGCTCCTCGATGGCCAGCAGCATCTGCACCGCGGCCAGCGAGCTGAGTCCCGCCTCGACCAGGTCCGACTTGGTGTCGAAGCCGGGGCCCAGGTCGGGAAGCTCCTCGCGCAGGAACTCCATGATCAGCCCGGTCAGCTCTTCGACGGTGGGGGCGTCGCTCACGATCTCCTCGTTTCGGCGTTCAAGAGGTAGCAGACCCGTCCGGGTCGACGAACGCCGTGAGCCGTCCGTGGGCGAGGGCGGCCTGCCGCCCCGCTCCGACGGCCACGTCGCACACCACGAAGCCGGTCTCGCCGCGCACGTGGCGGGCGCGGACCCACAGGGGCTCGCCCACCGGCAGCGCGCGCGCGCGCAGCGCGACGCGCCGCGCCCCCACCACGAAGGCCCGCAGCGAGGGGCTCGCCGCCAGCTCGATGCCGCCCTGGGCCGCCATGCCCTGGGCCAGCAGCTCGAGCGCCAGCCAGACCGGCGCGCGGCCCTCGCCCACGAGCGGCGCGTCGGGCGCCAGGCGCGCGCGGCACAGCGTCACGCCGTCCGCGTGGCGCAGCACCGACTCGACCAGCCGCATGCGCCCCTGCTGGGGCAGGCGCAGGGGCAGGTCGGCGCCGGAGGTGTCCAGGTCGGTCGCCGGGGCCGCGGGGGCCTCCCCCTTTGCCGACCCTCCGCGCAGGCGTCCCTCGGACACGCTCTCGCCGTCGCGCAGGAAGCGGAAGCGCAGGCCGTCGTCCGCCTCGACCTCCAGCGCGAACTCGTCGCCCGGCCGCAGCGGCTCGCGGAACTTCAGCGCCTCGATCGACGCCACCTCCGGCGCCTCGCCCAGCTCCTGGCGGGCCCACTCCGCCACCCAGTGCAGCTGCACGAAGCCGGGCAGCACCGGATGCCCGGGGAAGTGGCCGTCGAAGAACGCCAGGTCGCGGGGCACCCGCGCGCGGACGCGCAGCGTGCGCCCGTCGCGTCGGACCTCGAGTCGCTGGGGGGCGACGACGTCCAACGGCCGCGTTCAGCCGGGCCGCTTCTCGTTCACGAAGCGCGCCAGGCTCGCGACCGAGGCGAAGATCTCCTGGTTCTTCTCCGGATCGTCCTCGACCGTCACGCCGTACGCGTTCTCCAGCGCGATCGCGATCTCGAGCGCGTCGATCGAGTCGAGGCCCAGCCCCGAGTCGAACAGCGCCGCGTCCGTCTCGATGTCCTCGACGCTCGTGTCCTCGAGCATCAGCGCCTCGATGATGAGGCGCTTGATCTCGGCGTGAAGCTCGGTCGGATCCCCCAACGGCACATCCCCTGATTGGCCGCCGGACGGCGGCATGCGGCGCGCCGATTCTATCGCACCCCATGGGGAAAGTGACCCGGCAACGCCGAACGGACTCGCTAGACTGCCCGGTCCGGTGCGGCGAGCGGGCCGTGGCGAGGCCCGGGGCGTCCCGCCCCGAGGGCCGACCCGGAGGAGGGGGCGTGGCGACGCCGTGAGCGCGCGTCTGTGCGAGACGTCGATCGAGCTCGAGGTTCCCTTCCACGACGTCGACGTCACGCGGCGGGTCTGGCACGGGCACTACTACAAGTACCTGGAGCTGGCCCGCACGGCGCTGTTCCGGGCGTGCCGCCTCGACGACGAGGAGCTGTTCCCGAAGCGCTGGGGCCTGTTCGTGGTCGAGACCCACTGCCGCTACGTCTACCCGCTGCGCTACGGCGACCGCATCTCGGTGAGCGCCTGGTTCCGTGACATCGATCACCGGCTGGCGGTCGGCTATGTGGTGCGGAACCTCTCCCAGGACCACCGCGCCGCCGTCGGGCGCACGGTCCTGGTCACCGTGGACACCAACGGACGCATGCTGCTGGAGACCCCGCGTGAGATTCGCGAGCGCATCACCGAGACGGCCGACCAGGCTCGCTAGCTGGCTGCTGCTGTCGCTGTGGCTGGCCGCGCCGACGGCCGCCGAGGAGCGCGGGCTCGGAACGCTGATGGAGCACTTCGCCCGCAGCCGCGGCGTCGAGGCCGCCTTCCGCGAGGAGAAGACGCTGCCGCTGCTCCAGCAGCCGCTGGTCAGCGAGGGGCGCCTCTACTACGCGCCGCCCGGTCGCATGGCGCGCTTCACCACCGCGCCCGAGCGCAGCTCGCTGCTGGTGGACGCCTCCCGCGTGCGCATGGAGGACGGGCTCGGCGTCGAGGAGATCGACCTGTCGGCCCACGCCGAGGCGCGACGCTTCGTGGCCCAGCTGCTGCTGCTGTTCGAGGGCGATCAGCAGGCGCTCGAGCGCGAGTACCGGGTGCGCTTCACGTCGGACGCCGCCGAAGGGAGCTGGGCGCTCCAGCTCGAGCCCCGCGGCTTCGCCGTGCGCCAGGTGATCCGCGAGATCACGTTGCGCGGGCGCGAGGCCTGGCTCGACGAGATGGTCGTGTCGGGCACCCGCGGCGAGACCACCCGCACCACCTACGCCCACATGCAGACCGACCGGCCCTTCAGCGACGCCGAGCTGGCGCAGCTCTTCCCCGACGACGGCGCGCCGGAACCGCTGCCGCCCCGCGAGGTCGCGCCCACGCCGTGAGGAGCGCACTCGCGCGGGGTCTCTCCGTCGCCGCCGTGCTGGCGATGCTCGTCTACTGCGCCACCCAGATGCGCGTGGTCGGCGACATCTCGAGCTTCATGCCCCGCTCGAGCTCGGGCGACCTGGCCGCGCTCTCCCGCGGACTCACCAGCTCACCGCTCACCCGCCAGATGGTGCTCTCGCTGGCGGCGCCGGATCCGCGGGACGCGCGGCACGCGGCGACGGCGCTGGCCGGGTCGCTGGCGGAGGATCCGGAGATCGCGTGGGTGCGGGCCGGCGTCGATCCGGACCAGCAGGAGGCGCTCTTCCGCCTCTACTTCCCGCGACGCCACGGCTTCGCGTCGTCGGATCCGGAGAACGAGCTGCGCGCGCGGCTCTCCGACGCGGGGCTGGCGCGGGCGGCCCGGCGTCTGACCGCCGAGCTGCGCCGGCCGAGTGCGGCGCTGGTGGCGCGCCTGGCCCCCGCCGATCCGCTGCTCGTCTTCCCCGACCTGCTGGAGCGCCTCGCCTCGCGCGACCAGGGGCTCACGCTGCGCGACGGCGTCTTCACCAGCCCCTCCGGCGAACACGCCCTGGTGCTGCTCTCGACGCGCAGCTCGCCCTTCGACTCGTCGCGGCAGCGCCCGCTGCTCGACGCCATCGACGCGCGGGTCGAGGCGCTGCGCGGCGAGCTGGAAGCACCGCTGGTGCTGGAGAGCGCCGGCATCAACCGCTTCGCCCTGGACATCGAGGAGAGCATCAAGGGCGAGATCCGCTGGCTGTTCGCCGCGTCGGTGGCCGGCACGATCCTGCTGTTCCTGGCCTTCTTCCGCTCGCCGCGCGCGCTGGCCGTCGCCATGCTGCCCCACGCCCTGGGCGTGCTGATCGCCGCAACCGCCGGACTCGCTCTCTTCGGCGAGCTGAACGGACTGGCGGTGGCCTTCGGCGTGTCGCTGATCGGCGTCTCGATCGACTACTCGGTCCACCTCCAGAACCACTACGCGCTGGCGCCGCGCGGCACGCCGGCCGCCGACGTGCTGCGGCGGCTGCGTCCGTCGCTGCTGCTGGGCGACGCCACCACGGTGGTGAGCCTGGCGGGGCTCGCCTTCGGCAACTTCCCGGGCTTCTACCAGATGGGCCTGCTGGCGACGGTGGGCGTGGCGGCGGCGCTGCTGGTGTCGCTGTGGATCGTTCCCGAGCTGATGCCCGACCGCGAGGCGCCGGCGGTGTCGCGCCGCAACGCGGAACGGCTGGGACGCTGGGTGGCCGGGCTCGCCCGCCACCGGCGACCCCTGCTGGCGCTGCCGGTCGCCTGCATCGCCGGGGCCTTCGTCGCCTTGCCGCGCATCCACTGGATCGACGACCTGACGGCGCTCCAGAACCTGAACGAGGAGCTCGTCGCCGAGAACGATCGGGTGCGCGCGCGCCTGAGCCACGCCGACGCCACCCGCTTCCTCATAGCCGAGGGCGACGACGACGCGCAGGCCCTGGAGCGCAACGACGCGCTGGCCGCCCGCCTGCCGGAGCTGGTGGAGGACGGGTCGCTGGGCGGCTTCCGCTCGCTCCACGACTTCCTGTGGAGCCCGTCGCTCCAGCAGCGCAACCTGGACGTGCTGCGCGCCGACCCGGGCCTGCCCGAGCGCGTCGACCGCGTCTTCGCCGAAGCCGGCTTCCGTCCCGGCGCCTTCGCCGAGTTCGGCGCGTCGCTGGCGGATCCGCCCCCGCCGCTGCGGCTGACCGACCTGGACGGCTCCCCGCTCGGACAGGCGGCGGCCGCCATGCGGATCGACATGGAGGGGCGCACGGCGATCGTCACCCAGCTGGAGGACGTGCACGACGCGGACGCCGTAGCGGGACTGGCGGAGTCGCTGCCCGGTGTGCGCTTCTTCGACCAGCGGGCCTTCTTCTCCCAGGTCTACGGCGAGTACCGGCAGCGCATCGTCTGGGTCGTGCTGTCGGGCTGCGCGACCGTCTTCCTGCTGCTGCTGCTGCGCTACCGCGCGCTGCGCCCGGCGCTGGCCACCGCGCTGCCGTCGGTGCTGGTGGCCTGCCTGCTCGCCGTCTTCGCCGCCGTCAGCGCCACGCCCGTCCACATCCTGCACCTGATCGGCCTGATCCTGGTGATGGGCATGGGCGTCGACTACGGGATCTTCGTCTGGGACAGCGCCGGCAGCCGCGAGGACACCGGCGCCACCATGCAGAGCCTGATGCTCTCGGCGCTCACCACCATCTTCGTGTTCGGCGTGATGGGACTGTCGGCCCACCCGGTGCTGCACGCCATCGGACGCACCACGGCCCTTGGCATCGCGCTCGCCTTCGTGCTGGCGCCGGCCTCGCTGGTGCTGGTGGGACGCACGGCTACGCGTCCCAGCGCTTGACCTTGCCCGTCGCGGTCATGGGCAGCGACTCCACCACCTCGAACTCGCGCGGGATCTTGTAGCCGGCCAGGCGCTCGCGCAGGAAGGCGGCCAGCGTCCTGCGGTCGGGCGCCTCGTGTCCGGCCGCCACCACGATCTGCGCCGCCGGGATCTCGCCGAGCGCCGGGTGGAGCTTCGGGTACACGCGGCTGGCAGTGACGGCCGGGTGGGCGTCGATGGCCGCCTCCACCTCCTCGCAGAAGAACTTCATGCCGGCCATGTTGATGCGGTTGCTGCGTCGGCCCTCCAGGTGCAGGTCGCCGTCGGCGTCGAACCAGCCCTGGTCGCCGGTGCGGAAGCTGCCGTCGTCGAGCGCGTCCGTCGCCAGCGTGAAGGGCGAGAGGTAGGCGTCGAACAGGCCGGTGCCGCGGATGCAGATCTCGCCGGTGCGCTCGGGACCGCTCTCGGCCAGCGGCGCGCCGTCGTCGCCGCGCAGCCAGATCTCGTAGCCGGGCGTGGGCCGGCCCAGCGCCGTCGGCTTGGTCTCCGCCGACGCCCGGTTCATCACCGGCAGCCCCACCTCGATGATGCCCAGCGCCTGCACCAACGGGAAGCCGAAGCGCTGGCGGAAGAGGTCCGCCGTCTCGGCGCGCAGGCCGTCGGCGGTCGAGACCGCGAGGCGCACGCCGGCCAGCCCGCGCTCCGACGCGTCCTTGGCCAGCATGCCGTAGTGGTAGGGCGAGGCGTAGAGCACGGTCGGGTGCTCGCGCGCGGCCAGGTCGAGCACCGGCGCGGCGAACGAGCTCTTCGGCAGCAGGATGGTGGCACCGAAGCGCAGGTAGAGCAGGATCGACACCAGGAAGTGGTGGGCCATCGGCAGCAGCCACAGAATGCGGTCCTCGGGGCCGATCCCCAGGCTGCGGTTGCCGTTCTCGAGGCGCGCCGCCACCGCCTCGGCGCCCACGATCACTCCCTTGCGCAGGTGGGTCGTGCCCGAGGTGAAGCGCATGTAGGCGGGCGCCAGCGAGCGGAACAGCGCGTCGCCGCGTCCGTCGACGGCGGGCACGTCGGCGAAGCTCTCGAAGCGCCGCTCCGGAAGCGCCTCCAGCAGGTGGTGCAGCGACGACTCCTTCACCGCGGTGGCCAGTGCATCGCCCGCCGTGTCGTCGGGGATCGGCACCATGCAGGCGTCCGCAGCCAGGATGCCCAGGGCCGCCTCGACGAAGGGGCGGCCCTGCCGGGCGCGCAGCCCGCAGCGGTCGCCCGGCGCCACGCCCTTCTCGCGAAGCTCCGCGCCCAGCGCCTCGAAGTCGGCCACCAGGCGCGCGTAGCTCACCGTCTCCGGCGGCTCGTCGCCGCGGTCGACCACGAGCGCCGGGTGCTCGGGGCGCGTCTTGGCGTGCTCGCGCAGCCGGTCGAGGACCTTCACGCCGCGCCCTCGTCTCCCAGCAGGTCGCCGAAGAGCCGCTCGCGGAACAGCGACCGCTCTTCGTCGGAGAGCAGGCCGCGCTGGTGCACGTGGGTCACGTTCAGCCGGCCGTGGCGCACGCTCATGATCGCGGCGCTTCCCGGAGAGGCCGGCACCGGCGCCGCGTGGAAGCCGTTCAGGATGGGCGCGCCCAGGAACGTGTCGCACTCGGCCAGGAAGGGACCGGTGAAGGCGAAGAAGAAGGAGCAGAGCTCGCCGCCGAAGGTGCGGCGCGCCATGGTCGAGTAGACGCGGCTCGGCGCGAAGCGGGCGAAGTCCATGGCGGCTACGCCGTTCTCGATCATCCTGCCGCGCAGCATGTCGCGGCGCTGCCGCTTCAGGTCGTCGACCACCGCGTCCAGGTCCGACGCGAGCTCGGCCGCCACCTGGAACCACATCATCGACACGCGGGTGCGGAAGATCACGCCCTCGGTGCCCTTGCCGCGCAGGTTCACCGGCAGCGGCACCACGTAGGATCCCGGGTCGGCGCCGCGCGCGCGGAACACGGCGTCGTGGGCGCGGATCGCCGCCGCCAGGTAGAAGAGCGCCGGCGTGACGAAGCCGGCGCGGGCGGCGGCCCGTTCCTCCACCGCCGCGGTGCGCTCGGCGTCGAGGGTGTAGAGCGGGTAGCGCAGGTCCTGGCGCACGCGGCGCAGCGGACCCGCCAGCGAACGGGGCGCGCGCTCGGCGAAGCCCTCGACGTGGGCCTGCCAGGCCCGCGCCCGCTCGCCGCGCTCGCCGGCCGTGCCGGGCACCGGCGTCTCCTCCCACTCACCCGGCGGAAGCTCCGACGGGTCGCGCGCGCCGGACGCCACCGCGTCCAGGAAGGCCAGGAAGCGCTCGCTGCCGTGGCCGTCCAGCAGCATGTGCAGCCAGGTGAAGACCACGTCGGCGCCGCCGCGACCGCCGTCGTACTCGACCACGTCGGCGCGGAACAGCTCGCCGCGCCGCGCGCGCACCACCGCGTTCATGCGGGCGTAGGCCAGCTCGGGCAGCGGCACGCCGTCCAGCGGAGCCTGCATGCCCGGCGGCAGCTTGGCCGCGTGCACCTCCACCGTCGGCAGCGGTGCGCGCTCCGCCAGGTCGAGCCGGTAGACCGGCGGACCGACGAGCCCGCGCCGCCGGATCGGCGCGCGCAGGATCGGCTGGGCGCGGGCCACGCGGTGCAGCGCGTCGCGCAGCTTCGCCGCGTCGAGGCCGGGGCCCAGGCGCAGCACGATCTGCGACAGGTGCGAGGCGCCGGCCGTGCGGCGCGTCTCGACGTCGAAGGCGCGGAGGAAGCAGTCCGCCCCGGTCAGCGGAACGGCGGCTCCCGGCGGCATGCCGCGCACGATACGTCACGGCCCCGGGCCGATCAACGAAGCCACGGACGGCTATGCTCGCGCCGATGCCGGTCACGACCGCCCTCTCCGTCGGCAGCCGTGTGGCGCTGTTCGCCGCGTGGCTCGCCCTCGGCGGCTGCGCCGGCTTCCCCTACCGGGCGCCGCCCTGCACGGGCGAGGTCGTCGCCGTGGGGGACGTGCCGCCGGGGCAGACCCACCTGCGTGTCGAGCTGACACACGACGGGCGCGTGCAGCGTCACGAGCTGGTGGTCGTGGCACGCGCGGAGAGCGTCGACGTGGTGGGACTCACGCCGCTGGGCACCGTGGCGTATCGCCTCTCGCAGGACGCCGGGGGCACCGAGGTGGAGAACCGGGTGGGACGCATGATCGGGCTCGACGCCCGGCTGGCCTGGGACGCGGTGGCCCACGGCGTGCTGGCGACGGGGACGTCCGTGCCGGGCGTGCGCGTCGCGCGCGACGGGGACGCGGTGCGCGTCGAGAACGACGTCTGCGACTACCGCGCCGTGGTCGTCACGATCGGCGCGCCCGACGCACCTCCGCCGCCGTGACGTCGGCCAGGCTGCGTCCCGACGACGCGGCCAGCGCCGCCGCCAGTCCGATCGCCTCGCCGGTGGCCAGCGCCGTCCCCAGCACGCGCAGCGCACCCAGCGCCTCGTGGCTGGCCGACAGACAGCGCCCCGCCATGCCCACCCGCCCGTGGCTGCGGCTCACCAGCGCACCGAGGGGAATGCTCGACGCGGCCTCCGGGTAGCGGAAGAGGGCGCGGCGGTGGTCGTGCCAGAGCTCGATGGGCCAGGTCGACACGGCCACCTCGTCGTCGCGGCGCCGGCCCGCCAGCAGGTCGGCGTGATCGACGCGCGCCAGGCCGGCGAGCCGCGCGCCCTCGCGCACGCCCAGCCGGCGCGGCCAGCTCTCGACCCGACACTCGGCGTAGCCCGGGCGGGTCGCGCGAAGGAACGCCACGACCGCCTCCACGTGGGCGCGGGCCGTCTGCTCGAGCGCGGCGCGGTCGGGCGCGGCGGTGGCGTCGGCGCGCGAGACGTTGAAGGTCAGGTAGGCCTCGCCCGGCTTCGCGGCGGGACGCAGCAGCACCGACTCGCAGCCTTCCGGAAGCGCCTGCTGGCGGACCGCGCCGGCCACCGCCACCGCCAGGCGCAGGCGGCCGTAGCCCGCGACGTCCTCGGCCGGCACGCCGGCCAGGCGCACGATGTAGGAGGGAAGCTGGCGCTCCTGCGCGCCGGCGCGCTCCGCTTCGACGGCACCCAGCCCGGCCAGCGCGCCGTCGCCGCTGGCGTCGACCACCAGCTGCGCCAGCACCTCGCTGCGACCGGTCGCGCCCTCGAGCACCAGCCGGTGGGGCGCGTCGCCCGGGCCCAGGCGGATCGCGGTGAGCGCGCAGCCCATGCGCAGGTCGACGCCGGCCTCGCGGCACAGCCCCAGCGCGTGGCCCTCGATGGCCGGCGGCTCGGTGGGCACCACCCAGACCCGTCCCACCCGTTCCGGGGGCGAGGCGCCCCCGGCGGCGACCAGACCCTCGGCGAAGCGCAGGGCCAGCCCCGGGTTGGCCGGCTCCGGGGCGTCGGTGTCCGTCCGGTACACGCCGCACAGGGTGTGGACGAAGGCGGCCGTGGCGTTGCCGCCCAGGGCCGGACCCTCCTCCACCAGCAGCGTGCGGGCGCCGGCCTGCGCCGCCGCCAGCGCGGCGCCCAGGCCCGCCGCGCCGCCGCCCACCACGGCCACGTCGCAGTCGGATCCACTCACGTGGGGCCAGCATAGTCCCGCCGTTGCTAGAGTCCCGCATCATGCGCTTCCACCGCGAGGCCCGGGACGACGCCTACGACGTGGTCGTGATCGGCAGCGGCGTCGGGGGACTGACCGCGGCCGGCGTGCTGGCCCGGCTGGGCCGCAAGGTGCTGGTGGTCGAGCGCCACGACCGCCCCGGCGGCTACCTGCACTCCTTCCGGCGCGAGGGCTACGAGTTCGACTCGGCCGTGCACCTGGTGGGAGGCTGCGGCCAGACCGCGGCGGGCCCGGGGCTGGTGCGGCGCCTGCTCGACGGCCTGGGCCTGGCCGAGCGCTGCGGCTTCGAGCAGGTCGACCCGTTCTACACCGCGCTCTTCCCGTCGCTGCGCATCGACGCGCGCTCCGGGCTCGAGGGCTTCCTCGACGCGCACGTCCGGCACTTCCCGGCCGAGAAGACGGGACTGCGCGAGCTGCTGGAGGTGTGCCGGCGCACCCGGGCCGAGACGCGGCGCGCCGACGAGATGGGCCGCGGCGAGTTCATGCGCCTGCCGGAGCTGGCGCCCACGCTGGCCCGCTACCACCGCGCGACCCTCGAGGAGGTGACCCGCGCCCACCTCTCCGATCCGCGCGCGGCCGCCGCCTTCGGCGCGCTCTGGCCCTACCTGGGTCTGCCGCCGTCGCAGGTCTCGTTCCTCTACTTCGCGACCATGCTGATCAGCTACGTGGAGGACGGCGCCTGGTACTGCAAGGGCAGCTTCCAGGAGCTGGCCGGCGCGCTGGCCTGGGCGCTGCGGCGCGAGGGCGGCGAGCTGCTGCTGAAGAGCAGCGTGCGGCGCATCCAGGTGCAGGACGGCGCCGCCCGCGGCGTGGTGCTCGAGAACGGCCAGCGCATCGAGGCGCCGGTGGTCGTGTCCGGCGTCGACGCGGCCCAGACCCTGGAGGAGCTGGTGGGCGTGAACCACCTGGACCGCGGCACGGTCCGCATGCTGCACCGCATGCGGCCCTCCCTGTCCGCCTTCCTGGTCTACGGCGCCACCGACCTCGACCTGGCCGCCGCCGGCGCCGCCCACGAGATGTTCCTCTACGACACCTGGGACCACGACCGCGACTACGAGAACACGCTGCGCGGCGAGTTCTCGCGCATCGGCTTCAGCGTGCCGACGCTGACCGATCCGTCGCTGGCGCCGCCGGGTCACCACGCCTTCCAGATCACGGTGCCGCTGCCCTACGAGCTGTCGACCTCGTGGCGCAACGACAAGAACCGCTTCACCGAGCGCCTGCTGGCGCGGGCCGAGCAGACCTTCCCCGGCCTCCAGCAGAGCCTGGTGTTCGCGCTGGGCGGCACGCCGCGCACGCTCGAGCGCTACACGCGCAACCAGCGCGGCGCCATGTACGGCTGGGAGCTGACGCCGAAGCAGGTGGGTCCGGGCAGGCTGGCGCCCGAGGGTCCGATCGCGGGCCTGCTGCTGGCCGGCCACTGGACCCGGCCCGGCGCCGGCGTCTACGGCGCGCTGTCGTCGGGGCTCGTGGCCGCGCGGCGCGTGCTCAAGCTGGATCGCGAGGCGGACCTGTGGAGCCGCCTCGAAGCCCGCTGATCAGAGCGCGTCGCTCCAGCGGCAGTTGCGGGCGTCGATGGCGCTCTTCACCTGCAGGTAGCCGGGCCAGCCGTAGAACGGGATGAAGCCCAGGTAGAAGCGGCGCTGGGGCATGTTCTGGTTCCAGTTGCCCCAGCCACGCAGGTAGTACTCGCCGACCCCCGGGTGGAGGATCGAGTACCACATGGCGGCGGTGGGCGACCGGTTGCCTTCGCAGCGCTGGGGCGCGGGCTGCGGCTCCGTCTCCTCTTCGGCGGCGGCCGCGGCGGGCACGGCGAGCAAGGCGGCGGCAGCGAGTGCGGCGAACACGCGCGACAAGGGCTTCATGGCTCCCCCCCGGAGTTCGGTTCGAAGCCGAACCTACCAACTCCTGCCGGCGCTACAACCAGCGTCGCACGCGGCGGGCGTACTCGCGGTAGGCGTCGCCGAAGCGCTCCTCCATGGCCCGCTCCTCGAAGGCGACGTAGCGCGTGCGGATCCACCAGAAGAAGAAGAGCACCACCGCCGCCGGGCTCGCCGAGCCCAGCATGACGAAGGCGCCGACCATGGAGACGGCCAGGCCCAGGTACATGGGGTTGCGGCTCCAGGCGTGGAGTCCGTCGGTGACCAGCCGCGCCGGCTCCTCGTAGGGCCGCAGCGTGGTCGACGCCCGGCGGAAGCGCCCCGCCGCCACGACCACCAGCGCGCAGCCCGCCACGGCGAAGGGCAGGCCCCACCAGCGCGACGCGCCCAGGTTCCACTGGTACAGCGGCGCCGCGAAGTGCAGCGCGACCATGGCGGCGAGCTGGAGCGCGTACCCGACCGGTGCCACCGTGCGAGGTCCGCGCGCTTCCGGCATGGGGGCGGCGGCGGTCAGCGGATCCGCAGGGCCTCGGGGTCGTTGCCCGCCAGGCCGTACTCGGACATCCAGCACACCAGCTCGATGCTGTAGCGGCTGCGGGACGCCTCGCCGGTGAAGATCCGCGGCATGTACTTGCGCAGGTGGAAGTCCATGACCTTGCCGATCGGTGTGTGGCGCACGTACTGGCCGACGCGGAAGAGCGTCAGCAGCTGCCCGGTGTAGAAGTAGGTGATGACCCGCTGCCAGGCCTCCAGGCTGAAGAGCGTGCGCCTCTCGTAGCGGGCGAACGCCTTGGGCGTGTTCTTCAGGATCGCCCGGGCCAGGTCGTCGGCGCTCTCGAAGGCGATCAGCAGGCCGCTCGAGAAGACCGGGTCGACGAAGCCGAAGGCGTCGCCCACCAGCGCCCAGTTCTCGCCGACGCCGCGCGTGGAGCGGAGCTGGTAGTTCGAGTACTTGAGCACCGGCGTGATGCGCTTGGCCGGCGCCGCCCAGTCCTTCACCACCGGCTCGTAGGCCAGGTAGTTGTCGAACTGCTCCTCGGGCGTGCTGCCGAACTCGCGGATGGCGTCGCCGTCTATCACGAAGCCGCACGAGACCCGGTCGGGCAGGGGGATGCGCCAGCACCAGCCGGCGGTCTCCAGCCGGTCGGTGTGGACGTTGCCCTCGGGCTCGACCGTCACGCCCTCCAGGTGGGCGTGGAGCGCCACGTCCTTGCGGTCGCCCACGATGGTCTGCACGTCCATCAGCCGCGCGACCTGCCGCGGGCGTCCGCCGGCGTCGACGATGAAGTCGGGCTGCTCGCCACCGAAGACGTCGCGGGCGGCCTCCAGGCTCGCGTCGGTCAGGCGGATGCGGTCGCTGTCGCCCACGCGCTCGACCCGGCCCATGGCCTCGATGCGCTGGGCGCCGGCCTCCAGCGCCGTGCGCAGGATGGTCGCGTCGAAGCGGTGGCGCGGGACGTTGTAGGAGTAGGTCGTCTTCGCGCCGCGCGACTCGGTGAAGCGGATCGACATCTCCTCGTCGGCGTTCAGCGAGAAGGTGGCGCCGCCCTTCCACTGTCCGTAGCTGGCGACCTCCTCCTCGACGCCCAGCTCGCGCAGCAGCGGGATGATGGCGGGCAGCAGCGACTCCCCGACGATGATGGGCGGGCGCTCGCCGCTGGCGAACACGCCGACGTTCAGTCCCTTGCGCGCCAGGTTCGCTGCGATGCTGGCGCCGGCGGGACCGCCCCCCAGGACGGCGACGTTGCGGATCGATTGCCGGCTCATGGCGGCTTGAGCATACTCGAACTTCCCGCGACGCCAAGCAGGCCAGCACCGTGTACACCGACTCCCGAACCGGCCATCCGCCCGTCGCGCGCTGGCGCCTGGCGGCGCCCCTGCTGCTGTCGGTGGTGGTCGTCGGCGTGCTGGTCTACCCGATGGTCGGCCGCGACCTGCTGTCCCACGTCGACCCGCGCTGGGTCGGCGCGGTGCTGCTGCTGGGCAGCGGGCTCACCATGTTCGGCGGCCGCGGCGGCCGCGCCGGGGGTGGCGCGGCGCCCCGCTTCGGCGTCCAGCTCGGGCGCACGCCCGGTGTCATCGCGGCCGGGCTGGGCCTGGCGACGGTCGTCACCGGCGAGCGCCTGCCCCTGCTGCTGGTCGCGAGCTGGGCCTACGGCGTCGCCGCCTGGGTCTTCTGGCAGAGCACCCGCGACGGATCGTCCGTGATCGAGCAGGTGGCCCGGCGCATCCACCCCTATGCCCCCGACTTCATCGGGCCCTACTGCCGCAAGGTGACGCTGCTCTGGGCCGCCTTCCTGGGTGCGAGCGCGCTGGTGCTGGCCGGGCTGGCCGTCGCCGCGCCGCTCGAGTGGTGGGAGGGCTACACGAAGTGGGTGATCGTGCCCCTCAGCCTCGCCGGCAGCGCCGTGGAGTACCTGGTCCGAAAGACCTGGTTCCGGTACTACCCCTACGGCGGGCCCATCGACCGGGTGTTCATGACCTTCTTCCCGGCCGGCGCCACCGAGGCCGGGCGCCGATCGCAGGCCTACATCGAGCAGCGCCGGCGGGAGCTTGGGGCAAAACCGCCGCCGAGCGGTTAGATTTCCGCCGTTCCATTCCAGGGAGGTGAGAGATGGACACGGCTCGCATTCTGGCTCTGATCGTCGTCAGGGCGGCCTTCGTCGGCTGCGCATCCGGTGGAGGTGGCGGCGCCGCGCCGGCCGAGTCCGAGGCCGCGCCCGCCAAGCAGCAGTCGAACTACACGGCGCCGCCGGCCGGCAGCCCGCTCGCCAAGGTCGAGCTCGGCATGAACGACTCGCAGGTGCGGAAGATCCTGGGCGACCCGGACGACTCCAACGCCTACATGACCGGCAAGGCGTGGATCCCCTGGTACTACGGATCCGACACGCACCGCACCGACTGGATGTACCGGGGCAAGGGGCGCGTGGTCTTCAGCCGCAACCGCTACTCGGGCTCGCTGAAGGTCATCAAGGTGCTGCACAACCCGAACGAATAGCCGGCGTCCAGCCGGTCATTCGGGCGGCTCCGCCGCCACGTCCGGGGTCGCGAGCTCCTCCGGGAGCGGCGGGACCTCCTCGTCCCACATGGGCCGCAGGTGCAGGCGCTTCTCGCGCATGCGCTGCATGTACTCGCGCTCGGCGGCCAGCAGGCGCTCGCGCACCAGCCGGTCGTCGAACACGAAGGCCCACTCGCGCTCGGTGGTCTCGCCGTCGGACAGGGTGGCGCGCGCCCAGACCCGGTTGGTTCCGGCGGCGGCCACCAGCGTGGTCGCGAAGCGTCCGCTGGGCGTGACGCGTGCCAGGGTCTCGCCGCCGCCGGTGGTGCGGTTGGCCAGCACCACCCGCGTCACCCGCGGCAGCTGCACCCGACCGAGGAACGGGGTGGGCAGGTGGGGTCGCAGCACGCGCTGGTAGCGCGCGTCGGCGACCTCCAGCAGCGATTCCAGCTCCGGGTCGATCTCCTCGGCGACGCCACCCAACGCGAAGAACCAGGGCACCACGTGCCCGCGATCGGCGCGCTCGAGCTGGCTGCGCAGCCGCGCCCGCGCGCCGGCGTCCGAGGTCGCGGCGCGTCCGAAGGGCGCGTCGGACGCGTCGGCCGCCATCACCAGCACCTTGCGCGCCTTCTGCCGCGCGCGCGATCCCCGCACCTTCCCCTCCAGCTCCGAGAGCGCGAAGTCGAGCGCCGAGCCGAAGGTCTGGAAGCCGGAGGCGCCGCGCCGGGCGACGCCGTCGAGGGCGGCGCCCAGGGCGGCGGCGTCGTCGGTCAGCGCGATCTCGCGGCGGGCCGCCGTTCCCGCCGGGCTGTCGGGCAGCGGCGGCATGTTCGGGAAGCTGGCGATGCCCACCCGCACCGGACCCAGCCGCGGCGCCAGCTGCTCCACCAGCCGGCGCGCCGCGTCGACCTGCGCCGCCAGCCGGTCGACGTCGCCCGCGTCCCGCGGTCGGGTCGCCTGGGAGCGGTCGATCACCACCAGCACGTCGTAGTCGGTGCCGTCGATGCCGTCCATGCGCACGCTGCCCTCGACCGCCACCGACATCTCCGGCTCGGCCACGCGTTCGCCGGGCGCCGGCGACTCGACGTGGAGCTGGAGGTCGCCCCGGGGCTGGGCGATCTGGCCCGGATCGCAGGTCTCCATCACGTCCGGATCGAAGACGTCGAGCCCGACCACCCAGTTGGGGGCGGGCTGGTCGGCGCGGAACGGCTCGACGCAGCGCCAGCGGATCTCGTTGAACAGGTAGCCGGCGTCCTCCACCTGGCAGGACTGGACCGGCACCTGGGGGTGGACCGGGTGATCGCGCCAGAGGCGGTCCTCGCGGTCCCAGACCTCGAGCTCCACCCGGTCGCCGCGGCAGTCGCTCTTCGGGTAGTAGACGCGCACCGGGTCGACGGCCCAGTCCGACCCGGTGGATCCGGGCCCGGAGGCGCCGGCCCCGGCGGCGGGGAGCGTCGCGAGCAGCAGCGCGAGCGATGCGAGGAACCCGATCCGTGCGCGCATCGAAACCTGCTCCCCAAGCCCCCGGCCGGAACAGCATCGGCCGGCGCGCGCCGCACCGCAAGCGCCCCGCCGAGCGCCCCGCAGGCGGGCGGCGCTATCGTCCCGGCGCCCCAGATGACAGAAGTCCATCCCACCGCGATCGTGGATCGCGAGGTCGTGCTGGCAGACGACGTCGTGGTCGGACCCCACTGTGTGCTCTCCGGGCAGATGGAGGTAGGGGCCGGTTCGCGCCTGCTGGGTAACGTGTATCTCCAGGGCCCTTTGACACTGGGGCGCAACAACACACTCTATCCCTTCGTCTCCCTGGGCTTTGCGCCCCAGGACTTCAAATGGGACGCGACCCGTCCCGGAGCCGGCCTGGAGATCGGCGACGGCAACGTCTTCCGCGAGTCGGTGACCCTCCACCGCGCCACCAGCGACACGCAGCCCACGCGCGTCGGCGACCGCAACTACTGGATGGTGAACAGCCACGCCGGTCACGACTGCCAGGTGGGAAACCGCTGCGTGTTCGCCAACGGCACGCTGCTGGGCGGCAGCGTGCGCGTGGACGACGACGTCATCACCGGCGGCAACACCGCCGTGCACCAGTTCTGCCGCATCGGCCGGGGCGCCCTCATCTCGGGCAGCTTCGGCCTGAACAAGGACCTGCCTCCCTTCTTCATGCTGACCGGCGGCAACGTGGCGGGCAGCTTCAACGTGGTGGGCATGCGGCGCTCGGGCATGCCCGGCGACCAGATCGACGACGTGAAGTGGGTCTACAAGACGCTCTACCGCAGGGGGCTCACCTTCAAGCAGGCCGTCGACGAGATCCGCGGCCGGGCGGACCGGTCCATCGTCGCCGAGTACCTGGCGTTCTTCGAGGAGTCGGAGCGCGGCATCGTGCCGGGCAAGGGCGACCCCCGCCGCGGCACCTACAGCGCCTAGCCTCCGCCGACTGGTGCGTACCAGTCGGGCCCGCAGTCCCGGCTCGGCGCCAGACGGCCCGGCGGAACGCGAGCGGCGTCGCGAAGCTGCACGCGCCCCACCGGGTGCTCGTCGAGGATGCGCGCCACCAGCCGCGGCCGCGCCGGCGCGTAGATCGCGACCACGTCGTGCTGCCAGACGATGCGCGCCGCGTCCTCGGCCAGCACCAGCGGACGCGCGGCCAGGCAGTCGGCGACCTCCGGGTCGACCGGCGGCGTGATCTCGCCGCCGCCGCGCAGGTACGCGATGCGATCGCCGAAGACCTCCAGGTCCGGCAGCGCCGGCGGCAGCGACGGAAG
>JBNLVK010000310.1:0-22864 GCA_050618055.1 Myxococcota bacterium | reverse complement strand
TCTTCTACTCGATGTTCGGCTTCCAGCGCGTGGGCGACCTGCTGTGGTCGGCGGGCGACTCGCAGGTGCGCGGCTTCCTGCTGGGCGGCACGTCCGGACGCACCACCCTCGCCGGCGAGGGACTCCAGCACCAGGACGGCCACAGCCACCTGCTGGCGGCGACCGTCCCGAACTGCATCTCCTACGACCCGACCTACGCCTACGAGCTGGCGGTGATCGTGCGGGACGGCATGCGGCGCATGCTCACCGAGCAGGAGAACGTCTTCTACTACCTGACCGTGCTGAACGAGAACTACGTCCACCCGCCGATGCCCGAGGGCGCGGAGGAGGGCATCCTGCGCGGCATGTACCTGCTGAAGGGCGGCGCCGCGGGCGACGCGCCGCGCGTCCAGCTGCTGGGCAGCGGCGCGATCCTGCGCGAGGTGCTGGCCGCGGCGGAGCTGCTGCGCAACGACTTCGAGGTGGAGTCGGACGTGTGGAGCGTCACCAGCTTCACCGAGCTGCGGCGCGAAGGCCTGGACGCGGAGCGCTGGAACCGGCTGCACCCGGACGAGACGCCGCGGGATCCGGTGGTCGCGGAGCTGCTCGCCAACCGGCGCGGACCGGTCATCGCCTCCACCGACTACATGAAGGCCTACGCCGACCAGATCCGCGCCTTCGTGCCCGGCCGCTACGTGACCCTCGGCACCGACGGCTTCGGCCGCTCCGACGTGCGCGAGCGGCTGCGCCACTTCTTCGAGGTGAACCGCTACTACGTGGCGCTGGCGGCGCTGTCGGCCCTGCGCGACGAGGGCGCGGTGCCGGCGGACACGGTCCACGCGGCGATGAAGAAGTACGGCATCGACCCGGGCAAGCCCAACCCGGTGGACGTCTAGTGGCCGTACTCGACGTCCTGCTGCCCGACATCGGCGACTTCGAGGACGTGGACGTCGCCGAGGTGCTGGTGTCCGCGGGCGACCGCGTGGCGGTCGAGGACTCGCTGATCGTGCTCGAGAGCGACAAGGCGAGCATGGAGATCCCGTCGCCCCACGCCGGGGTGCTGACCGAGCTCGTCGTCTCGGTGGGCGACCAGGTGAGCACCGGCGCGCTGATCGCGCGCATCGAGGTGGACGAGGCGGAGAAGGAGGCGCCGCCGGCGGCCGACGCGGAGGAGCCCCGGGAGGAGGCGCCGGCGGAACCGAAGGAAGCACCGCCCGAGCCGGCGAAGGAAGCGCCGGCCGAGGAGCCGCACACGCGGCCGGTCGTCCCGTCGGTGCTGGAGGACCGCGAGGGCACCGAGGTCGTGCCCGTCCCCACCGACCTGGTGCCGACCGAGCGCGCGGCCCTGCCCCACGCGTCGCCCTCGGTGCGGCGCACGGCCCGCGAGCTGGGCGTCGACCTGCGGCTGGTAGACGGCACCGGCCCCAAGGGACGCATCCTCAAGGAGGACGTCCAGGGCTACGTGAAGAGCATGATCGTGAAGGGCACCGCCGCCGGCGTGCCGATCAAGGGCGTGTCGGTGGCCGCCCCGCTCCAGTTCGACTTCGCCAAGTTCGGCGAGACCGAGACCCAGCCGCTGAACCGCATCCGCAAGCTGTCGGCGGCGAACCTGCACCGCAGCTGGGTCACCGTCCCCCACGTCACCCAGTTCGACGAGGCGGACATCACCGACCTGGACGCCTTCCGCAAGGAAATGAAGGCCGACGCCGAGCAGCGCGGCGTGAAGCTCACCTTCCTGCCCTTCGTGCTGAAGGCCTGCGCCGCCGTGCTGAAGGAGCACGAGCAGTTCAACGCCTCCCTCGACCACACCGGCGAGAACCTGATCGTGAAGCGCTACGTGAACGTGGGCGTGGCGGTCGATACGCCGAACGGGCTGGTCGTGCCGGTGGTGAAGGACGCCGACCGCAAGGGCCTCTACGAGATCGCGGCGGAGCTGATGGAGATCTCGGAGAAGGCGCGCACGCGCAAGCTGCGTCCGGGCGACCTCCAGGGCGGCACCTTCAGCATCTCGAGCCTGGGCGGCATCGGCGGCACCTTCTTCACGCCCATCGTGAACCACCCGGAGGTGGCGATCCTGGGCGTGGGCCGCATGGACTGGCGCCCGGTGCACCGGGACGGCGAGTTCGTACCGCGGCTGGTGCTGCCGCTGTCGCTCTCCTACGACCACCGGGTGATCGACGGCGCCGACGCGGCCCGCTTCACCACCCGGCTCTCCGAGCTGCTCTCCGACCTGCGCCGGCTGATCCTCTAGGCCCCATGGCGCGCACGATCACCATCCCCGTGCCGGACATCGGCGACTTCGAGGACGTGGACGTCATCGAGGTGCTGGTGTCCGTGGGCGACCGGGTGGAGGTGGAGTCGCCGCTCATCACGCTCGAGAGCGACAAGGCGACCATGGAGATCCCCTCGCCGGCGGCCGGCGTGGTGCGCGAGCTGCTGGTGGCGGTCGACCAGCAGGTGAGCCAGGGCACGCCCATCGCGGTGCTCGAGGTGGCGGAGGACGCAGCGCCGGAGCCGTCGGAGCCCGAGCCGGAGGAGATGCCGGAGCCCGAGGCGCAGGCGGAAGCTCCGTCCGCGCCGTCCCCCGCACCGGCGGAGCCCCGGGAGCGGCCCGCCGGCGACCAGCACGCCGAGGTGCTGGTGATCGGTGCGGGCCCGGGCGGCAACACCGCCGCCTTCCGCGCCGCCGACCTGGGCAGGCAGGTCGTGCTGGTCGAGCGCCACTCCACGCTCGGCGGCGTCTGCCTGAACGTGGGCTGCATCCCGTCGAAGGCGCTGCTGCACGCGGCCGACGTCATCCACCAGGCGGGGGCGATGGCTTCCGCGGGCATCACCTTCGGCGATCCGAGCATCGACTTCGGCAGGCTGCGCGGACACAAGGACGAGGTGGTGGGCCGCCTCACCCAGGGCCTCGCGAAGCTGGCGAAGCAGCGCAAGGTCGAGGTGGTGACCGGCGAGGCGCGGCTGGCGGGCGCCCACCTGGTCCGCGTCGAGACCTCGGACGGCACGCGCAGCATCTCCTTCGACCACGCCATCCTGGCCGTCGGCTCGCGCCCGGCGTCGATCCCGGGCCTGCCCGACGACCCGCGCATCCTCGACTCGACCTCCGCCCTCGAGGTGGAGGCGGGTGTCGAGCGCCTGCTGGTGATCGGCGGCGGCATCATCGGCCTCGAGATGGCCGCGGTCTACGACGCGCTGGGCAGCCGGGTGACCGTGGTCGAGCTGCTGCCGTCGCTGCTGCCCGGCGCCGATCCGGACCTGGTGCGGCCGCTGGCCCGCGGCATCGGCCGGCGCTACGCCGGCGTGCACCTGGAGACGAAGGTCACGCGCATCGAGGCGCTGGAGGAGGGTCTGCGCGCCCACTTCGAGGGAGCGAAGGCGCCGGAGCCCGCCGTCTTCGACCGCGTGCTGGTGGCGGTGGGGCGGACGCCGCTGGGCGCCGGCATCGGCGCCGAGGAGGCCGGCGTGCGCGTCGACGAACGCGGCTTCATCCCGACCGACGCCCAGTGCCGCACCAACCTCCCCCACGTCTACGCCATCGGCGACGTGGCGGGCGAGCCCCAGCTCGCCCACAAGGCGACCCACGAGGGCGTGGTCGCCGCCGAGGCGATCGCCGGCCTGCCGGCGGCCTTCGACGCGCTGGTGCCCTCGGTGGCCTACACCGATCCGGAGGTGGCCTGGGTGGGCCTGACCGAGACCGACGCCGCCCGCGACGGCACGGCCTACGAGAAGGCCAGCTTCCCCTGGACCGCCAGCGGGCGCGCCCTGGGCATCGGACGCAGCGACGGCCTGACCAAGCTGCTGTTCGATCCGGAGACGAAGCGCGTGCTGGGCGCCGGCATCGTGGGACCGTCGGCCGGCGACCTGATCAGCGAGGCGACGCTCGCCATCGAGATGGGCGCCGACGTGGAGGACCTGGCCCTCACCGTCCACCCGCACCCGACGCTCTCCGAGACGGTCGGCTTCGCCGCCGAGATGGCGGCGGGCACGATCACCGACCTGTACGTGCCGCCGAAGAAGAAGAAGAAGGGCTAGAGCAGGAAGCGGGCGGTCTCGCTCTCCAGGTGCTCCTCGAGGGCGGCGCGCAGCACGGCCGGCGGATCCAGGAACTCGACGCCGAAGCCCTGGGCGCCGCCCGGCGCGCCGTCGCGGCGCACGGACGAGACCCAGCGCACGGTGGCCGTCACCTCGATGGCCCGGTTCGGCAGCTCGATCTCCAGACCGAGCTGGCTGCCGGCCGGGAACGGCGAACGGGTCTCGAGGAAGGCGCCCGACGCCGACAGGTCGCCGACCAGCACGTCGCGGCGATCGCCGCGGCGGATGGCGTGGGCCGGCAGCGCGGTCGGCACCCGGTGGTCGAGCCGCAGGTCCTGGTCGCTGGTCGCCCACACCAGCGACCAGCCGACGAAGCGCAGGTCGCGGTCCTCGTAGGGCTCCCACAGCCGCCAGCGCACCCCGCGCTCGCGCAGCCGCTCGGCGACCTTCTCGTCGATCCGCGGACCCAGCAGCGCCACCCGGTCGGCGCCGACTCCGGTGTGCGGTCCCACCACCTCGATGGCCTGGTCGACGTGCAGCTCGCCGGCCTGCGAGGGCAGCAGCACGCCGCAGATGGCCTGGCCTTCCTGACGGGCCATCAGCTCGGCCTCGTCGATCTCGCTCGAGTGCAGCACCTGCACGCCCAGCCGCAGCATGCGCAGGGGCAGATCGCCCAGCGATCCCTTGCCGTCGTCGACGGCCAGCAGGCGACCCTGCGCCGTATGCAGCGGAACGGGCGGCATCGCAGCTGCGATCGGCGGAACGGGGCCCCGGGCTGAGGAAATGCGCGTCGATGAGGGGGAATTCCGGCACGAAGCGCGTCACAATCGGGGTGCGCAGGACCACTTCTCCCTCGGGAGAGGAAACGGCAATGGACGATTCCAGCCGGTCGCAGCGGACGCGCGCCGGGCTCGAGGAAGAGGTCGTGGCGCTGCGACGCCGGGTGGCCGAACTCGAGCGGGAGCAGGAGATCGCGGCCCGCGTGGTGCGCGGGGATCCGGGGCACAGCGAGGCGCCGCTGGTCGAGCAGGTGCCGGCGGCCATCTGGATCACCGACGCCGACCTGCGGCTCGAGTGGTGGACCGGCGGCGCGGTGAACTCGATCGTCGAGGTGCCCTCCGATTGGATCGGCACCGACCTCTACGCGTTCTTCGGCACCAACGATCCGGCGCACCCGGCGATCCGCGCCCACCGCGCGGCCCTGGAGGGCCGGCCCTCGGGCTACGAGGGCGAGCGCAAGGGCGTCCACTTCACGGCCCACGTCTCGCCCCAGCGCGAGGCGTCGGGTGCGGTGGCCGGGGTGATCGGCGTGGCGATCGACATCACCGACCGCGTGCTGGCCGAGCAGAAGCTGCGTCGCGCCCTCGACCGGGTGAACGCGCTCACCGGCCTGATCCCCATCTGCATGCACTGCAAGAACGTGCGCAACGACGGCGGCTACTGGGAGCAGGTCGAGACCTGGGTCCGCCAGCACTCGCTGGCCGAGTTCACCCACGCCATCTGCCCCGACTGCATGAAGCGCCGGCTGGAGCGCGAGCAGCCGGCCCGCTGACCCGGCCCGACTACTCGACGTAGCCCAGGGCGCGCAGCTCGGCGCGCGTCTTCGCGTCGAGCCGATCGTGGCCGGCGCTCCGGCTCTCGGGGGCGCGGCGGATGCGGTCGTTCAGGTGGGGCATGAGCTTCTCCACCTGGTGGGGCTCGCGCTCCGCGCGGTTGTCGCGCTCGGCGCGGTCGCCGGGCGCGTACAGCTCGACCGCGGCGCGCACCGGCACCGGGTAGCGCTCGCCGTCGCCGCCCTGCACGCCGGGCCGCGGCGTCACGATCAGCTTGCCCTCGCTCGTGCGCACGCTCTTGCGCTCCGGACCGTTGCGCGTGCCCTCGGCCAGCAGCGCCCGCTCGGGACCCTCGCCGCCGCGCAGCAGCGGGGTCAGGTCGACGCCGTCGAGCCCCGTCGGCGGCTCGACGCCGAGCCGCGCGAGCACGGTCGGCACGACGTCGACGAGGCTCACCGGGTGCGCCACGACGCGCGGCTCCGCGATCGCCGGGTCCGACCAGACCAGCGGCACGCGCAGCAGCTCGTCGTAGAGCGTGTGGCCGTGGTAGGCGCCGCGCCCCGTGTGCTCCCAGAACTCCTCGCCGTGGTCGCTGGTCACGATCACCAGGGTGTCTTCGCGCAGCGCCAGCTCGTCCAGCGCCGACAGCAGCCGGGCCACGTCCGCGTCGGCCAGGGCGACGCCGCCGTCGTAGTAGCGCAGCAGGAACTCGCGCTCCTCCGACGTGGCGTCCAGGCCGCGGCAGCAGGCCGCGAAGTGGGGATCGTTCAGCACGCCGCCGGCGTAGATGTCGGCCAGCCGTCCGCCGTCGGCGCCACGCAGGAAGCGCCGGTCCACGTAGGGCGCATGCACCACGTAGGTGTGGAAGAACAGGAAGAAGCGCTCGCCGGCGTGGTCGCGCAGCCACCGGGCCGCCCGCTCCGCCCCGCCCGAGGTCACCTCCTCGAAGTGGTCGAAGGACGCGGGCAGCCCGAAGGACGCGCCCAGGAAGCGGCCGCCGGTCACCGCCGCCGACGTGAAGCCGTCGCCGGACAGGATCTCGCCCAGCAGCGTCGCCTCGCGCAGCAGGTCGAGCGAGTTGGGGTCGTCCCGGATCGACCCGGGGTAGCGCCCGCTGAGCATGGCGGCGTGGGCGGGCAGGGTCCACGGCGAGGGGCTGAAGGCGTTCTCGAAGCGCACGCCACCGGCGGCCAGGCCGTCGATGGCCGGGGTGGTGCGCGCCTCGCCGTAGCAGCCCAGCCGATCCGGCCGCAGCGTGTCGATGGAGACGAGCAGTACGTTGGGCGGCGGCGCCCCGCAGCCCGACGCGACCACGGCGCACAGCGAGAGCAGCAGGAGTCGGCGCGTCCGCACCGCCCGAGCATATCCCGTCGCCCTCGACGGCGAGCGGCGCGCCGCGTAGGCTGCGGTCCGGAGGTTCCCCCTTTGCGCCTGGTGACGTTCAGCGACGGCGGCCGTGCCCGCGTGGGATGCCTGGTGGGCGGCGAGGTGGCCGACGTGGGCGCCGCCGACGCGTCGCTGCCGGCGGAGATGAACGCCTTCCTGGCCGGCGGAGCGGACGCGCGCGAGGCCGCGGCGCGCGCCCTGGCCGCCGCGCCGCGCCTGGCCCTCGAGAGCGTGAAGCTCCACGCGCCGGTCCCGCGCCCCGGGAAGCTCCTGGCCGTCGGGCTGAACTACGCGGACCACGTGGCCGAGACCGGCCGCGAGGCGCCGAAGGTCCCGATGCTCTTCAACAAGCAGACGAGCTGCGTCGTCGGACCCGGCGACCCGATCCACCTGCCGCGCGTGTCGACGCAGCTCGACTACGAGGGCGAGCTGGCCTTCGTGGTCGGGCGGCGCTGCCGCCACGTGCCCGCCGCCCGCGCCGGCGAGGTGATCGCCGGCTACACGGTCTGCAACGACGTGTCGGTGCGTGACTGGCAGCGCCGCGTGCCCACCATGACGATGGGCAAGTCCTTCGACACCCACGGCCCCCTCGGTCCGGTGCTGGTGACCGGCGACGAGCTCGACCCGCACACGCTGGGGCTGCGCACCTGGGTGAACGGCGAGCTGCGCCAGGACTCGAACACCAAGGAGCTGATCTTCGACTGCTTCGCCCTGGTGGAGCACCTGTCGACGGCCTTCACCCTGGAGCCCGGCGACGTGGTGACCACCGGAACACCCGCCGGTGTCGGGCACGCCATGCGACCGCCCCGGTTCCTGGTGGCCGGCGACGTGGTCGCCATCGAGATCGAGGGCATCGGCCGCCTGGAGAACCCGGTGGTCGACGAGCCCGCCGACACCGACCGCATCTGACGCCCGCCAAGAGAGGACACATGATCTCCCCGGAAGAGCGCTACGCGAAGAAGACCGTCGAGGTGAAGGGACGCCGCATGGCCTACGTCGAGGCCGGCAGCGGCGATCCCATCGTGTTCCAGCACGGCAACCCGACGTCGTCCTACCTGTGGCGCAACGTCATTCCCCACCTGGAAGACCAGGGGCGCTGCATCGCCGTCGACCTGATCGGCATGGGCGACTCGGACAAGCTGCCCGACAGCGGTCCGGACCGGTACACCTTCGTCGAGCACCGCGAGTACCTGGACGGCGCGCTGGCGGCGCTGGGCGTGGAGCGCGACGTGACGCTGGTGATCCACGACTGGGGCTCGGCCCTGGGCTTCGACTGGGCCAACCGCCACCGCGACGCGATCAAGGGCATCGCCTACATGGAGGCGATCGTGCGGCCCATGACCTGGGACGAGTGGCCCGATCTGGCCACCAAGATCTTCCAGGGCTTCCGCTCGCCGGCCGGCGAGGCGATGGTGCTCGAGAACAACGTGTTCGTGGAGAACGTGCTGCCCGGCAGCGTGCTGCGCGACCTGAGCGACGCCGAGATGGAGGTCTACCGCCGGCCCTTCCGCCAGGCCGGCGAGGACCGGCGCCCGACGCTCACCTGGCCGCGCCAGATCCCGCTGGACGGCGAGCCCGCCGAGGTGGTCGGGATCGTCCAGGACTACGCCGACTGGCTGTCGACCTGCGACGTGCCGAAGCTCTTCGTGAATGCCGAGCCCGGCGCGATCCTGGTGGGCCCGCAGCGCGAGTTCTGCCGCGCCTGGCCCCAGCAGACCGAGGTGACGGTGAAGGGCAACCACTTCCTCCAGGAGGACTCGCCCGACGAGATCGGGCAGGCCGTGGCGGAGTGGCGGCGCGGGCTCTAGCCGCTCTGCGCCGGAGTGAGCCCACCCGCTCTACCAGAACACCGACGCCGCGAGCACCAGGCTGTCCGAGTCGAGCCCGGTGTCGTTCTGGGTGCGCGTCCCCACGTAGCCGACCTTCATGCCGAAGCGGCGGTGCAGCGGGATGCCGAGGCTGCCACCGAACACCAGGTTGCTGGTCTCGTCGTCCTGGCGATCCCCCTCGATGGTGGACTCGCCTCCCCAGCCGTAGGCCACGCCCCCGGAGATCCACAGGCCCGGAAAGAAGGTGTAGACCGCGTGCGCCTGCACCGTCAGCAACGGATCCTTCTCGAGCCGCTGGCCGCCGAAGAAGTCGTCGTTGTCGGTGTAGAACCAGCTCCCACCGGTGAGCTCGAAGCCCCACCTGCCCCGGTTGTGGACGACGCCGAGCTGGGGTCGCACGGCGAAGCGGTTCGCGCCCAGGTTGATCAGCTTGTCGTCCTCGTACTCGCCGAGCGGCACCTGAACCGCCACCGCCGCCCCGACGATCGTTTCCGACCCCTCGGCCACCCGCTTGCGGTAGGCGACGAACTCGTCGCCCGAGAGCGGAGGCGCGCCCAGCAGGTTCACCGACAGCCGCACGATCGGGTCGGCCCAGCCGTGGCGCTCCGTCTCCGCCGGGACGCCCGCGAGCAGTCCCTCCCACTTCCCCTCCTGGTAGGCGGCCATCAGGTCGACGCGGGCCGAGTGCCCGAACGCCTCGAAGGTGCGGATGAAGCTCATGCCGAGCGAGTCGACCGTCACCTCGGCATCCTCGATGCGCGAGACCGGATTGAAGAGGAGATCGCCCTCGGTGTAGGAGTAGCCGCCGCCCAGGAAGTTGCTGCCGGTGGGCAGGTGGCTCCAGCGGCGCGGCTCGAGCTCCTGCGCGCCGGCTGCAACGCTCCACACCCACACAGCCGCGGCGAGCACCCGTCGGATCCGCATCGGCCCGCCCGTATGCACCCTGCTAGCCGAGCGTCCGTTCCACGAACCAGTAGAGCCCGAGGGCCAGGATCGCGGCGGAGCCCGCCTCGGCGACGCCGCGGTGCCAGCGCAGCGGACTGCGACGCTCGAGCGCGTGCAGCAGCGGCCAGACGGCGCACACGATCGCCAGCTGGCCCAGCTCGACGCCCACGTTGAAGCCGAACAGTGCCGGCACGACGCGGCCGGTGGGAAGCTGCATCTCCGCCAGCACGCCGGCGAAGCCGAAGCCGTGGACGAGCCCGAAGGCGAAGGCCACCGCCGCGCGCAGCCGCGCCGGCCGCGGCACGCGCTCGAGCAGGGCGAAGTGGCAGGCCGAGAAGAGGGCCAGGCCGAGCAGCGTCGTGGCCGAGACCGAACCGACGCCGCCCCACGCGAGCGCGGCCAGCGCCAGCAGCCCCAGGCAGACGGCCGCCGGGACGCCGCGCCCGCGACCCGCCAGCAGCCAGCCGTTCTCGGCGGCCACCAGCGCGATGGAGAAGCCGATCAGCGCCTCCACCGCCACCGCCTCGGGGCGCACCAGGCCCAGCACCGCCAGGCCCAGCGTCACGCTGTGGGCGACGGTGAACGACGTCACCAGCGCCGCCACCTCGCCCAGCCGGCCGGCCAGCAGCAGCAGCGCCAGCACGAACGCCAGGTGGTCCCAGCCCGACAGGATGTGCTCGACGCCGAGTGCCACGTAGCCCGCGAGGCTCGTGCCCTCGGAGCCGGCGGCCTCCGGGTCGTCGCCGGAGGCGAGCGTCCAGCGCGGATCGGCCTCGATCAGCACGCGCTCGAGCGTGGCTTCGCCCTCGCCGGCCACCCGGGCGAAGTGCATGTGGCTGGGCGCCTCGCGCAGCAGGATGCGGCTCTCGATCACCGGAGCGCCGCTGGCGGCGCAGTCGACGCGCCAGCGGAAGTGCGCCCAGCCGGTGGGCGCGCGCTCCGCCCGCGGCGGCTCGTCGACGCGGCAGGGCTCGCCGCCCATGGCCAGCGTCAGGTGCGACGCCAGGTAGCCCGCCGCCCGGCCGCCGCTGCCCACGTCGAGCACCGGATCCATGGCCAGGCGCGACAGCTCGAGCAGCGGAATGCGCAGCCGGACGCGGGCGCCGGCCTCGTCGAAGGTCCAGCTCGAGTAGGAGACGCTGCGCGTGTGGGCCTGGCTCCCGGTGGGAATGCAGAGCAGCAGCCACAGCGCGATCAGCGCCGCCCGGCCCGCCACGCCCGGGGGCTTCACGGCAGCGCGTCCAGCGTGCGCACGTCGGCGCGTTCGCGCAGCTCGTCGAGGTAGCGACGCAGCGCCTCGTCGCCGGCGCGCCGCACCCACTCGGACCGCACCTCGCTCTCGATCTCCGAGAGCGGCGGCACGCGACCCTCCTCGCGGTCGACCAGCTGGAGCACGTGGTAGCCGCTGGCGCTGCGCACCGGGTCGCTCACCTGGCCGGGCTCGAGGCCCATGGCCGTGCGCGTGGCGGTCGGTCCCACGTACTCGCGCAGCTTGACCGCCGGCAGGTAGTCGGCGGGCAGCCGGGCCACCTGGGTGTCGCCGAGCGCCTCGTCGACGTCGGCGAAGTCGTGGCCGGCGCGCAGGCGCTCGGCCGCCTCGCCGGCGCGGCGCCGCGCTGCGTCCTCGTCGGCGCCCGGCGGCACCCGCACCAGCACCTGGCGCACGAACAGCCGGCCAGTGCGCGCGAAGTAGTCGCGGTTGTCGGCGTAGAAGCGCTCCAGGTCGTCGGCGGTCGGCTCCTCCGCCTCGGTCTGCTGGACCACCACCTGGATCACGGCCGACACGATGTCGCCGCGCACGCGGCGGTCGTGGCGGACCAGTCCGAGCTCGACGCCGCGCTGCACCAGCAGCTCCTCGTCGAGCAGCCGGTCGAGCACGTGGCGCTTCTCCGCGTCGCCGATCGGGCTGCGGCGGTCGCTGGCCAGGGCCTGGACCGCCCGCTGGTACTCCTCGACGCGCACCCGCTCGCCGTTCACGCTGGCGACGATGCCCTCGGGCAGTCCCGCGCCGGGCTCGGGGCCGCGCATCAGGCCCACCGCCGCCGCGGCCAGGCCCAGCACCGCGCCCGCGCCGAGCAGGGCCAGCGGACGGCGCTCGCTCGTGGTGGGGGCCGCCATGGGGCCCATGGGGTAGCGAATCCGCGCAGGCCGGGCCGGCGCACGGCGCGAAAGTTCCAGGGCCGAAGAGCCGATCCAGGACCCATGAAGAGGGGTGCCATGCGATCGATTCCCGCCGTCCTGCTCGGCCTGCTGCTCGCCGGAGCCGCCGGCGCCGACGTCCTCGAGACCCGCGACGGTCGCGTGCTGACCGGCACGTACCTGGGCGGAACCCAGCAGTCGGTCCGTTTCGAGACCGGCGGAAGCGTCCAGGTGCTGACCCTCGACCAGGTGCTGGCCCTGACCTTCGACCACACGCTGGCGGCGTCCGATCCGGCTGCCCCGCCGGCCGCTCCGCCCCCCGCCCCCGTGCCGCTCGCTCCGACGGCGGAGACGGTCCCGCCGGCCGCCGCTCCGGCGGCGCCGGCAGCGACGACCGCGCCGGCGGCGACCGCCACGCTGGCCCGCGTCTCCGCCGGCACGCGGCTCCAGGTACGCATGGTCGAGGGCGTCGACGCGCGCCAGGCCGCCGTCGGCGACGGCTTCACCGCCACGCTCGAGAGCGGGCTCGGCATCGACGGCCGGGCGATCGTGCCGGCCGGCTCCAAGGTCTACGGACGGGTAGCGGAGCTGCGCGACACGGGTCCGGCCGCCCAGCGAATGAAGCTCGAGCTGACGGGCCTGATGGTCCAGGGCCAGCTGCTCCCGCTGGTGACCGGCTCCCAGACCCCGGCCGCCGCGCCGGCTCCGGCCGCCGCGGCCGAGGGCGAGGCCGCCCCGGCGGCGGTCCGCCCCGGCGCCCAGGCCGGCGCGCCCATGGAGTTCCGGCTGCTCCAGCCCTTCGAGCTGCGCCTCCAGTAGCTCCCGCGGCACGCGTCCCGCCCGTAGTCCGGGCTTGACTGGATATATCGAACGATATATCTTGTGGTCGATCTTTCGTTCCATCGAACGGGTGCCCCGGGGAAGGCAGGAGGAATTCGACCATGCACTCCCACCACCACCGACGTCGCTCGCGCCACGGCCGGCGCCACCGCTCGCGCCGCAACCTGTGGGGCGGCCTGCGCGGCCGCTTCTTCGGTCCCGGCGAGCTGCGGCTGGCCCTGCTGGCCCTGCTCGGCGAGGGTCCGAGGCACGGCTACGAGCTGATGAAGCAGCTCGAGGCGCGCTCCGGCGGCCTGTACCGCGCCAGCGCCGGCTCGGTCTACCCCACGCTCCAGCAGCTCGAGGACGAGGGGCTGGCGCGCAGCGAGTCGCAGGACGGCAAGCGCGTCTACCGGCTCACGCCCGAGGGCGAGCGCCTCGTCGAGGAGGACGCCGACGACGTGCGCCGCATCTGGCGTCGCGCCGAGGAGTGGGGCGACTGGGGCGACGCCTCGCGGCCCGAGGTCTGGGAGATCGTGCGCCCGCTCAAGGACCTGGCCAAGGCGGCGCTGCGCACCGCGACCCGCGACGACGTGGACGACGAGACCATCGACCGCCTGCGCGACATCCTGTCCCGCGCCCGCAAGGACGTGGACGACCTGCGGCGCCGCGACGAGGACGAGCCCGAGCGCCGGGACTAGAGCCGAAGGCGCACCCCGTAGCCCTCGCGGCCGGCCAGCGTCAGCAGGTACTGGAGGCGCGCCAGCGTGCGCTGGTACTCGCGGTTGTCGACGACGATGCGGTACTGCACCGGGTCCGGGCCGGCCTCCTCGTGGGTCACGAACTCGTGGATCGCGCCGTAGGTCTTGCGGTCGGCCTCGTAGAGGATGCGCGAGGCCTCGGAGAAGGCGGTCGGGCGCAGCACCGCCTCGGTGCCGGCGGCGACGCGTCCGTAGACCAGCGGCAGCCGGTCGAGGCGGTCGGCCACGCCGTGGCCCAGCAGGGCGTGCAGCGAGTTCGGCGGGATGCGGACGCCGCTCACCGCCTCGGCCACGCCGTCCCTGCCGGTCACGACGCGGTCGGCCGCGCCGCTGCGGAAGCCCGCCTGGTCCCCGCCGGCCTGGTGGTCGTAGTAGACGACCCGCAGTCCGGGCGACGCGGGAGGCCGGCTCATGGCAGGATCTTAATGGCGGCCGGCGGGGTGCGCAGCGCCGGCTAGGCTGCTCGAAGGGAGGGCCCATGGACCTGGGAAGCCTGTTCGCCCACACCGCCGCGGTCGCGGCCTGCGCCATGTTCGCCCTGTGGCTCGTGTCGCTCGCCCTGCGCGACGCGAGCATCGTGGACATCTACTGGGGTCCCGGCTTCGCGGTGCTCGCCGCCGCCAGCTTCGTGCTGGCGGGCGACGGCGCGCGCGCCACGCTGCTGCTGGTGCTCACCTCGCTCTGGGGCCTGCGGCTCGGCGGCTACCTGCTGTGGCGCAACGCCGGTCACGGCGAGGACCCGCGCTACCAGGCCATGCGCCGCCACTGGGGCGCGCGCTTCCCGCTCGTCAGCCTGGGGACGGTCTTCGCGCTCCAGGGCGTCCTCATGTGGTTCGTCTCGCTGCCGGTGCAGGTGGCGATCGCCAGCCCGCCGACGCCGCTCGGCGCCCTCGACGCAGTGGGCACGCTGCTGTTCGCCCTGGGCCTGGGCTTCGAGAGCGTGGGCGACGTCCAGCTCGCGCGCTTCAAGGCGGACCCGGACAGCGCCGGCCAGGTCATGGACCGGGGGCTCTGGCGCTACACCCGGCACCCCAACTACTTCGGCGACGCGGTGGTCTGGTGGGGGCTGTTCACGATCGCCCTGGCGACGCCGAAGGGCGCCTTCACCCTGCTGTCGCCGGTGCTGATGACGTTCCTGCTGCTGAAGGTCTCGGGCGTGGCGATGCTGGAGCGCAGCATCGGCAAGCGGCGGCCGGGCTACGCCGACTACGTGCGGCGGACCAGTGCCTTCGTGCCGATGCCGCCGAAGGCCTGAGCCCCGCGCCGGATCAGCGGGCGCTGACGGCGGTTTCGGCGCGCATCTCGGTGAAGACCGCCTCGCCGAGCGGCGAGTAGGTCTCGGTGCGCACGCCGCCCAGGGCGCGGACGCTGATCTTGCCCACCGCGTTCACGTAGCCGGTGGCCGGATCGAGCGGAAGCGGCACCACCGTGCTGCATCCGTGCTGGCCGGCCAGGCAGTGCTCGAAGAGCACGTTTCCCATTCGCCAGCGCGGGGGCATGAAGCCGGACGCGCGCAGCGTGCTCATGCGCGCCGAGATGCTCGCCTGGACGCGCGACTTCACGAGCCCGAAGTCGACGCGCTTGTAGAACGCGCCGTCCACGGTGGCGGAGAGCACGTGGCCGGTGGCCGCCTCGAAGATCCAGATGTAGTCGCTGAAGCTTCCCGGCACCGGCTCGGAGTGGCGGAGCATCTGCTCCAGGTCGGCGCCGGTGATGCGCACGGTCACGTGCCCCGGGCCGGGACCCGGCTCGAACCAGGCCGGACCGCGCTCGCTGTAGGAGTGGTCGAGCCGCGCCGGCAGGTGGGAGGGCGAGATCTCGATCGCGACCCGGATCGGACGCGCGCGCCGCTCGTTCAGGTCGAGCGGGCGGGCGGTGGCGGGCGCGTTCGCGAGCAGGAGCGCGATCCCGAGAAGTGTCCCCGTCCAGTGCCGCTTCGAACCCTGCAAGCGCCGACTCCGCGCCCCCGATCAATCTACCATCAGGGGTTAGTGGCCGGGGCGCGTTCCCGGGTTACGGGGCAGCCGCAACCGTCCCGCAGTTAGGCGGGCGAACCAGCCGTCGGGGCGGCGCGGGAAGGCGTCAGGACGTTTCCGGATCGGCCACTTTCAGCAGCTGCTTGCCGGTGTTCTCGCCGCGGAAGAGGCGCTGGAAGGTCCGGGGGGCGTTCTCGATGCCCTCCTGGACGTCCTCCTGGTGCACGATCTTCCCCTCCGACACCCAGCCCGCCAGCTCGCTCGCGGCCTCGCCGAAGCGCGAGGCGTAGTCGATGACGATGAAGCCCTCCATGCGCGCGCGCTGGATGACCAGGTTCATCAGGTTGCGCGGACCCGGCGCCGGCTCGTCGTCGTTGTAGCCGGAGATGCCGCCGCACAGGACCACGCGGGCGTTCTGCGCGATGTTCGCCAGCGCCGCCTCCAGGATGTCGCCGCCCACGTTGTCGAAGAAGACGTTCACGCCGTCCGGACAGAGCTCTGCGATGCGCGCCTGCACGTCCTCCGACTTGTAGTCGATGGCCGCGTCGAGTCCGGCCGTGCCGGTGAGCCAGCCGCACTTCTCGGGACCGCCGGCGATGCCCACCACGCGACAGCCCTTGAGCTTCGCGATCTGCGCGGCCACCGATCCGGTGGCGCCGGCCGCGCCGCTCACCAGCACGGTCTGGCCCTCCTTCGGCTCGCCCAGGTCGAGCAGGCCGAAGTAGGCGGTGAGGCCGGTGATGCCGACGACCCCGAGCGGCCAGGTCAGCGGCGTGCCCTCGGGAATGCGCTGCCCCTGGGAGAGCCCGCGCCCGCCGACCGCGTACTCCTGCCAGCCGAACATGCCCTGCACCTTGGTGCCGACCGGGTAGTCCGGGTTCTTCGACTCGATCACCTCGCCCACCGCGCCGGCGCGCATGACCTCGCCGATCTGCACCGGCGGCATGTAGCTCGGGCGGTCCTCCATCCAGCCGCGCATGGCCGGATCGAAGGAGACGTAGAGGACGCGGATCAGGTACTCGCCGTCCCCGATCTCGGGAGCCGGCTCGCTCACGAACTCGAAGTTCTGCTCGCCGACCATTCCGGAAGGCCGCTTGGCGAGCCTCCACTGCCGATTCGTGCGTTCGCTCATGCCGATCCTCCCTCGGGCGCACCGCATTCTGGCAGCCGGGTCGCCGGGAGCGCAAGGCGTTACCGTTCCCGCATGGCAGGGCCGCTGCGCTACGGGATCATCGGCTGCGGGATGATGGGCGTGGAGCACATCCTGAACCTGCGCCTCGTCGACGGCGTGGAGCTGGCCGCCGTGGCCGATCCGCACGAGCGCTCGCGCAAGTGGGCGCGGGACACGGGCGGTCCGGACGTCGCCATCCACGAGGATCCGCGGGCCATGCTCGACCGCGAGGCCCTGGACGCGGTGATCGTGGCCACCCCCAACCACACCCACCACGAGGTGCTCCAGGACGTGTTCGGTCGCGAGCTGCACGTGCTGGTCGAGAAGCCGCTGTGCACCACCCTCGACGACTGCCGGCGGGTCGAGGAGGCGGCGGCGAAGCACCCGGGCGTCGTGCAGGTGGGCATGGAGTACCGCTTCATGCCGCCGGTGGCGCGGCTGGTGCAGGAGGTGCGCGGCGGCCGGGTCGGCCGGCTGCGCATGCTGGCGATCCGCGAGCACCGCTTCCCCTTCCTGCCCAAGGTGGGCGACTGGAACCGCTTCTCGCGCAACACCGGCGGCACCCTGGTGGAGAAGTGCTGCCACTTCTTCGACCTGATGCGGCTGATCGTGGGCGCCGCGCCGGTTCGCGTGTACGCGTCGGGCGCCATGGACGTGAACCACCAGGACGAGCGCTACGACGGCGAGAAGCCGGACATCCTGGACAACGCCTTCGCCGTGGTCGACTTCGACGACGGCTGCCGCGCCATGCTCGACCTGTGCATGTTCGCCGAGGGCTCGCGCAACCAGGAGGAGATCGCGGCCACCGGCGACGCGGGCAAGGTCGAGTGCTTCATCCCCGAGTCGACCCTGGTGATCGGCCGGCGCATCCCGAAGTCGGTCGACACCGAGCACGTGCCGGTCGACGAGAGGATCCTGGCGGCCGGCGGCCACCACGGGTCCACCTACTACCAGCACCTGGCCTTCCTCGAGGCGATCCGCAGCGGCGGCCCCGCGCCGGTGAGCGTGCGCGACGGTCTGCTGGCGGTGGCCATGGGCATCGCGGGCGAGCGGTCGGTGCAGGAAGGCCGGCCGATCGCGCTGGAGGAGCTGGGTCTCTAGGCGATACTCCCCGCCCCATGCGTGTCGCCGACCTCTACGGGCAGGGCCGCCCGATCTTCTCCTTCGAATTCTTCCCGCCGCGCACCGAGAAGGGCGCGGCGTCGCTGCTGCGCACGGCCCGGGAGCTGGCCGCCCTCTCGCCCGACTTCATCTCGGTGACCTGTCCCCTCGACAAGCCGCGCCGGCCGCGGACCTTCGAGCTGGTGGCGACCATCAAGCGCGACCTGGGCATCGAGACCATGGCCCACCTGGTGACCGTGGACTACACGCGCGAGGAGATGCGCCAGGTCCTCGCCCTGCTGCGCGACGAGGGCATCGAGAACGTGCTGGCCCTGCGCGGCGACCTGCCCGAGGACGCCCCGGTGGTCCGCGAGTTCCAGCACGGCTCCGAGCTGGCCAGCCTGGCCAAGGAGTTCGGATTCTGCGTCGGCGGCGCCGCCCACCCGGAGCTGCACCCCGACTCGACCGACTGGGAGGGCGAGATCCGCCACGCCCGGGGCAAGGTCGACGCCGGCTGCGACTTCCTGATCACCCAGCTCTTCTTCGACGACTCCGACTACTTCGCCTACGTGGACCGCGCGCGCGCGGCGGGCATCGAGGTGCCGATCGTGGCCGGCATCATGCCGGTGACCAGCGTGCCCGGCATCCAGCGCATGGCGAAGCAGAACGGCAACCGCATTCCGGACGACTACCTGCGCGAGCTGGTCGCCGTGCAGGACGACCCGGCCGCCGTCCACGCGCTGGGGGTCCGCTACGCCACCGATCAGTGCGTCGAGCTGGTCGAAGGCGGCGCCCCGGGCATCCACTTCTACACGCTGAACCGCAGCCCGGCGACCCGCGAGATCCTCACCGGGCTCCGCGAGCGCCTGGGGCTCTAGCCCCTCCGGAAGTCCGGGGCGCGCTTCTCCAGGAAGGCCTTCACGGCCTCGCGGTGTTCCGGGGTCTCGTAGGCCTCGTGGAGGCGCTGCATCTCGCGGCGCTGCACCAGGCCGATGTCGGTCTCGCTGCCGTTGGCGGTGAGCAGCTCCTTGATCCAGCGCAGCTGGGGAGGAGGGTTCACGCCCATGCTGGCGGCGATCTCGATCGATCGCGGCAGCAGCGCGCCGGCCTCGACCCGGTGGTCGGCCAGCCCGGAGGCGAAGGCCTCGTCGGCGTCGTAGAGCCGGCCGGAGAGGCACATCTCGCTGGCCCGGCCGAAGCCCATGCGCTGGACCAGGAAGTGGGTGCTGGCCAGCTCCGGAACGATGCCCATGCGGATGAAGAACATGCCGAAGCGGGCGTGCTCCGAGGCCACGATCACGTCGAAGGGCAGGATCATGGTGAGCCCCACGCCCACCGACGCGCCGTTCACCGCCGCCACCATGGGCTTGCTGGCGCGCACCAGGGCCGTCCAGTCGCCGCCGGTCTCGACCCGATCCTCGCCCTCGAGCTGGGCGTCGAAGGTGCCCATGTCGGCGCCGGCGCAGAAGCCCTTGCCGGCCCCGGTGACCACGATCGCGCCCACCGCCGGGTCGTCGTTCGCGCGGCACACCGCGTCGTACTTCTCGACGTCCATGCGCGGGGTCCAGGCGTTGCGCCGTTCGGGCCGGTTCAGGGTGATCAGCGCGACGCCGTCGCGCACCTCGTAGAGGATCTCGTCGTAGTCCATGTCGCCTCCGCCACCGATCCTGGGGGCGGCGCGGACCCCGGTCAAGTCGCGGGCTTCGAGGCACCGCTGCACCCCGCCTGCCGCGCAGATGCGCACGAGTTGCGCGTGCGGATCGCGTCGCTGCACCACGGACGCATCAAGCCGATGTGACGACGGATCGATAGGGTGAATGCCCCACCCTGGAGGATCCGATGCGTGTCGCAATCGCGGCGGAGGGAACGCGCGGCGACATCCACCCCATGCTCTCGCTCGGCCAGTCGCTCGAGCGCAAGGGCCACGACGTCGTCGTCTGCGCACCTCCCAACTTCCGCGCGGACACCGAGTCGCGGGGACTCGCCTTCCACCCGGTGGCGCGCGACACGCGGGCCTACCTGGAGACCGAAGCGATCGCGCTGCACAGCGGCGCGCTCGCCATGACCAGCGCGGGCGAGCGCTTCTTCCTGAAGAACCTGCCCTCCCAGACCCGCGACCTGGCCCAGGGCGCCCGGGGCGCCGACCTGGTGCTGGCCGCGGGCACCCAGCTGGCCGCGTTTTCGGTGGCCGAATCGATCGGCGCCGACTACCGCATGTGCCTCTACGACCCGGGCGTCATGCGCTCCGCCGAGCACCCGCCGGCGATGCTGCCCTGGCCGTCCATGCCCCGCTGGGCGAACCGGCTGTCCTGGTACGTGCTGCTGGCCATGATGGACCTGCGCGTGCGGCCGGCGCTGAACCGGGAGCGCAAGTACCTGTCGCTGCCGCCGGTGAACGACCTGTACGCGTGCATGCTCGGGTCGCGCCCCCTGCTGGCGGCCGAGGAGCTGCTGGCCCCCGCGCCCGCCGACGTGCCCGGCGTCCAGACGATCGGCTGCCTGCACCCCTTCGAGGAGGGGCCGCTGCCGGAGAAGCTCGAGGACTTCCTGGCCGCCGGCCCGCCGCCGGTGTACCTGGGCTTCGGCAGCATGACCGACCCGAAGCCCCACGCATCGACCCGCATGATCCTGGACGCGATCGCCCGCGCGGGCGTCCGGGCGGTGCTCTCGCAGGGCTGGGCCGGCCTGGGCGAAGCGCCCCTGCCCCCCGACGTGACCGTGGTGGGATCGGTTCCGCACGCGTCGCTGTTCCGCCGGGTGGCCGCCGTGGTGCACCACGGCGGCGCCGGCACGACCACCATGGCGGCGCGGGCCGGAGCGCCCCAGATCGTGGTTCCCCACGTGCTGGACCAGTTCCACTGGGCGCGGCGCGTGCACATGCGCGGCCTCGCGCCGCCGGCGCTGCCGCGGCGCAAGCTCTGCGCGGAGAACCTGGCAGAGGCGATTCGCGCCACCGTCGACAACGAGCTGATTGCGGAGAACGCGTCGGCCATGGGACACCAGCTGCGCGACGCGCTTTCGCGACGGGGGGATCCGGCCGACGTGATAGCCTGAGGGCATGCTCGACCGCATCCTCCTGACGGCGCGTCTGCTTCCCGCACTGCCGAAGCTCGTCGGGTACAAGCCCGGATCGAAGAGCACGGTCGCGGACCTCTTCGAACGGCAGGCGGAGCGCCGCGGCAGCCAGCCGCTGGTGCTCTACGAGGACCGCACCGTGAGCTGGGGCGAACTCGACGCCCACGCCGACCGCGTGGCCCACTGGGGGAACGCCGCGGGGCTGCGCACCGGCGACGTGGCCGCCCTTCTGATGGAGAACCGCCCCGAGTACCTGGCGACGTGGCTGGGCCTGGCGAAGCTGGGCGTCACCACGGCGCTCATCAACACGAACCTCTCGGGACGCGGCCTGCGCCACGCCCTGGCGACGTCCGGCACGAGCCACCTCGTCGTGGGATCCGAGTGCCTCGACCGCTTCGCCACCACCGCCGACGACCTGGAGCGGCCGCTGCAGGTGCTGGTGGACGACGACGTCGAGGACGGCGACACCGGACCGCGTCCGTCGGACGCCCTGCGCTTCGCCGACGTGCTGGCGGAGCAGCCCGAGGGCCGCTCGGACCCGGCGCGCCGCGCCGACCTGATCGCCGGCGACGACCTCTTCTACATCTACACCAGCGGCACCACCGGGCTGCCCAAGGCCGCCCACTTCAGCCACATGCGCTTCCTGGGCATCGGCGACCTGTGCCGCTTCGCCCTCGACCTGAACCCGGAGGACGTGAACTACTGCGCCCTGCCCCTCTACCACTCGGCCGGCGGCGTGATGCTGGTGTCGTCGGTGCTGCACGCCGGCGCGACCATCGCCATGCGCCGCCGCTTCAGCGCCAGCCGCTTCTGGGACGACGTGCGCCGCTACCGGGCCACCCACTTCCAGTACATCGGCGAGTTCTGCCGCTACCTCATGAACCAGCCGCCGCGGCCGGACGATCGCGACCACCAGGTCCGCGCCATCATCGGCAACGGCCTGCGTCCCGACATCTGGGCCGGGTTCCAGGAACGCTTCGGCATCCGGGACATCCGCGAGTTCTACGGCGCCACCGAGGGCAACACGGCGCTGATGAACTTCGAGAACAAGGTCGGCTCGGTGGGGCGCTACCCGTTCAAGGCCATGACCAACGCGCGGCTGATCCGCTACGACGTCGACGAGGACAGCCATCCGCGCGACGCCCGGGGCTTCTGCATCGAGTGCGAGGAGGGCGAGGTCGGCGAGCTGGTGGGCCGCATTCCCGCCAACGCCGACAGCCCGACCGGCCGCTTCGAGGGCTACACCTCGAAGGAGGCCACCGACAAGAAGATCCTGCGCGACGTCTTCCAGCGCGGCGACGCCTACTTCCGCACCGGCGACCTGCTGCGCCAGGACCGGGACGGCTTCTTCTACTTCGTCGACCGCATCGGCGACACCTTCCGCTGGAAGGGCGAGAACGTCTCCACCCAGGAGGTGGCCGAAGCGATCAGCGGCCTGCCCGGCCTGGAGATGGTGAACGTCTACGGCGTGGAGGTGCCCGGCGCCGACGGCCGCGCCGGCATGGCGGCCCTGCTCTTCTCGGAGGGCGCCGGCTTCGACGGCACGGCCTTCTTCCAGCACGTCCAGCAGTCGCTGCCGCGCTACGCGTCGCCGATCTTCGTGCGGGTCCTCCAGGAGCAGGAGGTGACCGGCACCTTCAAGATCCGCAAGGTGGAGCTGGTGCGCGAGGGCTTCGACCCGTCGCTGGTGAGCGACCCGCTCTACGTTCGCGACGAGAAGGCCGGCGCCTACGTGCCGCTCACGCCGGAGGTGTTCGCGGAGATCGCGTCGGGGGCGCGCTCGGTCTAGGCCTGGCCCCGGGTGATCGGTACGTGGCGGGGCTGGGCCTGCACGCGCTCGATCCATGCGCGGACCTCCGGGTACGGCGCCAGGTCGAAGCCGCCCTCGTGGGCCACGTGGGTGTAGGCGAAGAGCGCGATGTCGGCGATGCCATAGGCGTCGCCGACGAAGAAATCGTTGCCTGCCAGGTGGCGCTCCATCACGGCGAGCGCGTCGTAGCCGCGCGGTCGGCGCGTCTCGATCTCGGCGGCCATCCGTTCCTGGAGGCCCTGGTGGAACCAGAAGCGCACGGTGGCGATGAACGGCTCGTGGCTG
>JBNLVK010000309.1:0-18711 GCA_050618055.1 Myxococcota bacterium | reverse complement strand
AGGCCCTCGACCACGTCGAAGATGACGACGTCGCCGAGCTCGCGGTAGGCGGCCTCCTGGGCCAGGACGCCGCCGATGTTGCCGCCTCCGATCAGGGCGATCTTCTTGCGTGCCATGGGGGGTTTCCTTCCGATGTTCTGGGCGTTGGGAGATAAGTCATCTGCCGCCGCGACGCCAACGCGGCCGGCTTCAGCCGTCTTCCGGGGGATCCTCCGCCGGCGCCGCCTCCTGCGACGTCGGCCGCGCGCCCCCGAAATCGGGGATCGCGAGCTCCTGCCCCGGGTACAGGGTCGAGGGATCCTTGATCTGGTCGCGGTTCGCGCGGTAGATCTCGGGCCAGCGATGCGGATTGCCGGAGAGCGCCGCGGCGATCTGCCACAGCGTCTCGCCGGGCTGCACCACGTGGGTCGCGTCCGCGTTCGCCGGCGCGGCGAGCAGCAGGGCGGCGCTCGCGGCGAGCAGCAGGGCCGGACGCCTCAAGACGCCCCCTCGACCTTCGGCTTGCGCACGCGCAGGTGCAGGTCGCGCAGCTGGTCCGGCGCCACCTCGGAGGGCGCGTCCATCAGCAGGTCCTGGCCGCGCTGGGTCTTGGGGAAGGCGATCACGTCGCGCAGGCTCTCGGCGCCGGCCAGCACCATCGCCCAGCGGTCGAAGCCGAAGGCGAAGCCGCCGTGGGGCGGCGCGCCGGCGTCGAGCGCGTTCAGCAGGAAGCCGAAGCGGCTCTCGGTCTCCTCCTTCGCGTAGCCCATCAGCTCGAAGATGCGGCGCTGCACGTCGGAGCGGTGGTTGCGCAGGCTGCCCGAGCCCAGCTCCACGCCGTTCAGCACCACGTCGTAGTGGGTGCCGCGCACCTTCCAGAAGTCGCCGTCGAGGAGACCGAGGTCCTCTTCCAGCGGCGCCACGAAGGGCTGGTGCACGTAGGTGGGCTTGCCGTCGTCGTCCGGCTCGAAGAGCGGGAAGTCGACCACGAACAGCACGTCCCAGGCGCGGCCGTCGACCCGTCCCAGGCGCTCGCCCAGGTCGGTGCGCAGGCGCGAGAGGATGGCGTTGGCGCGCGGCGCCTCGTCGGCCTGGAAGAAGATCAGGCTGCCCGGCCGGGCGCCGGTGCGATCGGTGATGGCGGCGCGCTCCTCGTCGGACAGGAACTTGGCGATCGGCGACTGCCAGCCGCCGTCCGCGTCCACCCGGATCCAGGCCAGGCCCTTGCCGCCGAGCTCCTTCTTCACCATCGCCTCGAGCTTGTCGATCTGGCCGCGCGAGAGCTCCGCGGCGTCGTGGATCGGCAGGCACTTCACGATGCCGCCCTTGTCCACCACCTGGCGGAAGGCGCGGAAGCCGCTCTCGGCGAAGGCGTCGGACAGGTCCACCAGCTCGAGCTGGATGCGCGTGTCCGGCCGGTCGTTGCCGTAGCGGTCGATCGCCTCGCGGTAGGAGATGCGCGGGAAGGGGCGCGGCAGCTCCACGCCGCCCGAGGCGCAGCCGGCCACTGTCACCGCCTCCAGCACGTCCAGCACGTCCTCGACGCCCACGAACGACATCTCCAGGTCGACCTGGGTGAACTCGAGCTGGCGGTCGGCGCGCTGGTCCTCGTCGCGGAAGCAGCGCGCCAGCTGGAAGTAGCGGTCGAAGCCCGCGACCATCAGCAGCTGCTTCATGATCTGGGGCGACTGGGGCAGTGCGTAGAACTCGCCCGCCTGGAGGCGGCTCGGCACCAGGAAGTCGCGGGCGCCCTCGGGCGTCGACCGCGCCAGCGTCGGCGTCTCGATCTCCAGGAACTCGCGCTCGGCCAGCGCGCCGCGCACCGCCTGGGTGAGCTGGTGGCGCAGGCGCAGCGCCCGCTGGAGCGGCGGCCGGCGCAGGTCGTGGATGCGGTAGCGCATGCGCGTCGACTCGTCGGCGTCGGTCTCGTCCTCGATCGCGAACGGCGGCGGCGTGGCCCGGTTCAGCAGGCGGATCTCGTCGGCGATCACCTCGATCTCGCCGGTCGGGAGCTTCGGGTTCACCGTGTCGCCGGAGCGCGGCGCGACGGTGCCGCGCACCAGGATCACGTACTCGCTGCGCAGCTGGCCGGCCCGCTCGTGGCATTCCGGCGAGGTGTCCGGCTTGAAGACCACCTGCACCAGTCCCTCCCGGTCGCGCAGGTCGACGAACACCACGCCGCCGTGGTCGCGGCGCCGCTGGATCCAGCCGCCCAGCACCACCTCGCTGCCCACGTGGGACGCACGCAGGTCGCCCGCACGATGGGTGCGGCGGAGCGATCCCATGGGATCCAGCTGAACGTCGCCGGTCACAGGCACTTCCTTGGGGCGGGAACGAGGGCGGTCGAGGCAGGAAAGCGGAGCGAAATCAGGCGGTTGGTTAGCAGAGACGGCACCGGGCCGTCAACCAACGCGCTGCCTGGGACGCCGCTCCCGAGGGGCTCAGGAGAGGTCGGAGGCCGAGCAAACGCAGTCGCGGCCACGCGATTTCGCCCGGTACATGGCCTTGTCGGCCAGGTCCAGCAGGCCGTCCCGATCCTCGCTGTGCTGCGGATAGGCCGCCACCCCGACGCTGATGGTCAGGCGGATGGGCTCGCCGCCCTCCCCCTCGAAGATCGTGTCGGCCACCGTGCGCCGGATGCGCTCCGCCACCTGCACGCCGGTGGGCAGGTCGGTGTCGACCAGCAGGATCGTGAACTCGTCGCCGCCGTAGCGCGCCAGCGTGTCCACCTGGCGCACGCAGTCGGTCAGCACCTCGGACAGGCGACGCAGCACGCGGCTGCCCACCAGGTGCCCGTGGCGATCGTTGACGAGCTTGAAGCGATCCAGGTCGAGGAACAGCACCGAGAGCTGCTTGCCGTAGCGCTCGGCCCGCTGGATCTCGTTCTGCGTCGCCTGGAGCAGGTAGCGCGCGTTGTAGACCTCGGTGACGTCGTCGATGAACGCCCGCTCCTTGGCCCGGTGGTAGCGCTCGGCGTTGATCAGGGCGAGCGCCGAATGACGCGACACCAGCGTCGCCCGGCCGAGCCGCGTCTCGTCGAAGGGCGTACCGTCGTCGAACACGTAGGCGATGCCGCCCTCGCGGTCCTCGCCGCGCATGGGAACGACCGCGACCCCCCCGCCCGCGCAGCCGACCTCGTCGAGCACGTCGGCGAAGGGTGCGGCGGGCAGCACCTCCACCTCCTCCACCCCCTCGAAGCCCAGCTCCGGCGCCTTCTCCAGCAGGCGGCGGCGCAGCACCTCGCCCTCGCCCTCGCCGAAGCCGCGCAGCACGATGCCGTGGCTGCCCGACGGCGTCGAGCGGCGGAACAGCGCGACCCCGCGCCGGCGCTGCATGCCGTGGAGCAGCAGGTCGAGGGAGGAGGCGTAGACCTCGCCGGGATCGGTGCAGTGGAGCAGCGTGCGACAGGCGTCGACGGTCTGGAGCGCGTCGCGCAGCCGCTCGTTGTCGCGCAGCAGGTTGCCGTGCGCCAGCACGCGCTCGACCGTGAGCGACAGCTCCTCCGGCTGCACCGGCTTGCGCAGGTAGTCGGACGCCCCCATGCGCAGCGCCCGGATGGCGCTCTCCACCGAGGCGTGGGCCGTCACCACGATGAAGGCGGTCTCCGGGTGGTGGGTGCGCGAGCGCTCGAGCAGCTCGATGCCGGTCATGCCCTTCATCTCGAGGTCGGTCACCACCAGGTCGAAGGGCTCGGCATCCAGCCGTTCGAGGGCCTCCTCGCCGCTCTCGGCGCACTCCACCTGGGCCAGGGGAGCGAGCGCATCGCTGGCGAGCTCGCGCATCAGGCGCGAGTCGTCGACGACCAGGATGCGGGCGGTGGCGTTCGCTCGTTGGACCATGGATCGGGCCGCTCTCCCAACAACCCCGGCGGATCGGCACCCCGACTTGCCGGCTTGAGAGGGGATGTGTCGAAACCACCCCGCCCGGACGCCCGGCCGCCGGCAGCGCCCGCGCAGGCGATGCCGCAAGCATGCAACGAACCGGCGGGAATGCCAGCCGTCCCGCCCGGCAGCGCCTGACTACGGAATGTCTGCACGAGCCGACTGCTCAGGCCATCCGTCTGGGATGGCCTGAGCGAAACTGCTTTGTGCAGACACTCCCTAGAGCAGGCGGCCCGAGTTCCGGCGATCCGGCGGCGGCAGCACCTGGGCCCAGGTCTCCCCGCCGTCCCGGGTCCGCAGCACCATGCCCTCCTGGCCGACGATGAAGCCGGTCTCCGGCTGGTCGCGGGCGAAGTAGAGGTCGCGCATGAAGGTGAAGATGGTCGGGAACTGGCTGTCCGTGGGCGGCACCCAGGTCTCGCCGCCGTCGTTCGAGTAGCGGACCAGTCCCTTCTCGCCGACCGCGATGGCGCGGCCGTTGGTCGTGTCCACGGCGAACAGCGCCTGGCGCCGGTCGGTCTCGACGTAGGTCCAGGTGCGGCCGCCGTCGAAGGTGCGCAGCACCACGCCGCCCAGGCCGGAGATCAGGCCCGTGTTCTCGTCGGAGAAGCGGATCGTGAACAGGAACGGGTTCTGGATGACCGAGATCTTGAGCAGCGGCTTCTCGCCGCGGCGACCGTCGACGTAGCGCTGGAGGAACGTCTCGTCGTGCTCCATGAAGTCGGCGTAGTCCCACGGCGGCTTGTTGTACATGCGCAGCCGGTCGGTCATGAGACCGGCCTCCTCCAGCACGCCCTTGGTCTCGTCGAGGCGCGCCGAGATGATCTCGAACAGCGGCTCCGGATTCTCTTCCTCGTAGTAGGTCGCGATCTCCTGCTCGCTCACGATCGGATCGATCAGCACGTTCAGGTGGGTCTCGTCCTCGATCTTCCTGGCGAACTCGGTCAGCGCATCGATGTGCTCGTCGTCGAGGTCGAGCTGGTCGAAATCGAGCTCGATCGGATCCATGCGCACGCCGCCCAGGATCTCGCCGCGCGTCCAGCTGCGCCCCGCGTCCTCGGAGAAGAACACGTAGCCGAACTCGCCGATCAGCCAGCAGTGGGTGTCGTCCAGGCAGAAGACGTCCTGGAGGCTCACGTCCTCGTAGACCTTGCCGCCGGTGCGGACCGTCTCCTGGTCGGTCTGGTTCAGCCAGACGAACTGGGGATGCTCGACGCCGACGGTGAGCGAGTTGTCCTGCCAGGTCTTGCCGCCGTCCTCGGTGTAGATGCGGCTGCCCCAGGTGCCGACGGCGATCGCCCGGTCCGCGTCGATGGCCTGGACGCCGAACAGGTGGCTCGCCTCGTCCTTCTTCAGGTTGGGCTGCTCCACCCAGGTCTTGCCGCCGTCCTCGGTGCGCAGGATCGTGCCGACCTGGCCCACCGCCCAGCCGTACTGGGCGTCGGCCATGGACACCGAGTAGAGCAGCTTGTTGGTGGGGGTCTTGCCCTTCTTCCAGGTCTCGCCGCCGTCGCTGGTGTAGTAGGCGGTGCCGTGGTAGCCGACCGCCACGCTGGTGTTCGCGTCGACGACCGAGATCGAGAAGAGGTCGTCGTAGATGTCGATCTCACCGGGGCCGTACTGGGGCGTGAAGTCCAGCACGTGGCACGCCGTCGCGGCGAACAGCGAGATCGAGGCGAGCGCGGCCAGGCGGGTCGCGCGTCGGAGAAGCGGCATGGGGGCTCCCGAAAGCAAAGGGCCGCGGGCAGGCCGCGGCCGAGAGGACGCTTTTCTGTAGACTATGGGCCGGCTCACTGTCAAGCAATTCGCGCGCCTCGCCCCCTGCAACCCACCGGAAGCAAAGCGCTTTGCAGAATCGCGCCAGCTCCGCCCCGCTCCGCCGGGCGGGCCTTCCGCAGATCGCGGCCCTGCTCGGTTTCGCCCTGGGAGCGCTGTGGGACGCGACCCGGGTGGCGGTGGCCGGCCGCCTGCGCGGAGACGACCCCGGGACGCGACGCGACCGGCGCGCCGAGTGCATCGCGGCGCGCGCCACCGCCACGCTGGGCCGGCTGAAGGGCGTCTGGGCGAAGCTCGGCCAGTTCGCGGCCGTCCGGCTCGACGTGCTGCCGCCCCGCGCCACCCGGGCGCTGGCCGCCCTGCGCGACCGGGTGCCGCCGCTGCCGGCCCCCACGATCCGCCGGGTGGTCGAGCGCGAGCTCGGGGCGCCCATCGGGGCGCTCTTCGCCGCCTTCGAGGACGCGCCGCTGGGCGCCGCCTCGATCGCCCAGGTCCACCGCGCCCGCCTGCACGACGGGCGCGAGGTGGCGGTGAAGGTCCAGTACCCGTGGCTCGCGGCGTCGCTCCCGACCGACCTGGCGATCGTGGGCGCGCTGCTGCGCGCGGTGGCCCGACACACCGGCCGCTCCCCGGAAGACGCGCAGCGGCTCACCGACGAGTTCTCCGCCGGCGTGCGCGACGAGCTCGACTTCGAGCGCGAGGCCCGCATGGCCGGCGAGATCGCGGCGAACCTGGCCGGCGACGATCGGGTGGTCGTGCCCGAGGTTGTGGCGTCGCACAGCGGACCGCGCGTGCTCACCGTCGTCTACCACCCGGCCGTCTCGCTGGCCGACCCGGAGCGGCTGCGCGCGCTGGGCGCGCCGCCCGCCGCCGTGCTGGAGGTGCTGGCCCGGGCCTACGCCACCCAGATCTTCGTCGACGGCCTGTTCCACGCCGACCCCCACCCGGGCAACCTGTTCGTGCTGGACGACGCCGAGCTGAAGAGCCGCCCCCGCGTGCTGTTCGTCGACTTCGGCCTGTCGCGGCGCCTCGACCCGGAGCTGCGCCGCGAGCTGCGCAAGGGCCTGTTCGCGCTGATGCAGCGCGACCTGGACGCCTTCCTCGAGGGCATGGGGCGCATGCGCATGATCGCCCCCGGCGCCGAGCCGGGCGTGCGCCGCGCGGTGGCCTCCATGTTCGAGCGCATCGCGGGCCAGGGCGGCGCGCTGGCACTCCAGGGCGGTCAGGTGCTGTCGCTGAAGGACGAGGCCAAGCGCCTGCTCCAGGACACGCCGGGCCTCCAGCTGCCGAACGACCTGCTGCTCTACGCCAAGACGCTCTCGTACCTGTTCACGCTGGGCGAGGAGCTCGACCCGGAGGTCGACATGATGAAGCTCTCGCTGCCCTACGCGCTGCGCTTCCTGGCGGAGCGCGACCCGGAGCCGGCCTGAGCGCTAGGAGCCCGGCTTGGCCAGGCGCAGGCCCTGGAGGCGGATGAAGCCGGTGGCGTCGTTCTGGTCGTAGCCGCCCGCCTCGTCCATCGACGAGAGCGACTCCGAGTAGAGCGACACCGGCGAGCGACGGCCGGTCACCTGGATACCGCCCTTGTAGAGGCGCAGACGCGCCTCGCCGGTGACGTTCTCCTGGGACGCGTCGATCATCGCGCGCAGCATCTCCATCTCCGGCGCGTACCAGAAGCCGTTGTAGATCAGCTCGGCGAAGCGCGGCGACAGGCGGTCGCGCTCGTGCATGAGGTCGCGGTCCATGGTGATCGACTCGACGGCCCGGTGGGCGGCGTGCAGCACGGTCCCGCCCGGCGTCTCGTACACGCCCCGCGACTTGAGCCCCACGAAGCGGTTCTCGACCATGTCCACCCGGCCCACGCCGTGGGCGCCGGCCAGCCGGTTCAGGTTCGTCAGCAGCTCGACCGGACCGAGCGTCTCGCCGTCGACGGAGACGGGCACGCCCTTCTCGAAGCCGATCACGATCTCCGACGGGGTGTCGGGCGCCGCCTCCGGCGAGCTGGTCAGCAGGAACATGTCCTCGTCCGGCGCGCGCCACGGGTCCTCGAGAACGCCGGCCTCGTAGGAGATGTGCATCAGGTTGCGGTCCGTCGAGTAGGGCTTCTCGACCGTGGCCGTGACCGGGATGCCGTACTTCTGGCAGTAGGCGATGCAGTCGCTGCGCGACTCGATGTCCCACTCGCGCCAGGGCGCGATCACCCGCAGCTCCGGCGCCAGCGCGCGGAAGGTCAGCTCGAAGCGCACCTGGTCGTTGCCCTTGCCGGTGGCGCCGTGGGCCACCGCGTCGCAGCCGGTCTCCTTCGCCACCAGGGCGTGGTGCTTGGCGATCAGCGGGCGCGCCAGCGCGGTGCCCAGCAGGTAGGTGCCCTCGTAGACGGCGCAGCCCTGGATGGCCGGGAACACGAAGTCGCGGACGAACTCCTCGCGCAGGTCGCGCACCACGCAGTCCAGTGCGCCGGTCTCCTTGGCCTTCTCGGGCAGGCCCGACAGCTCCTCCTCCTGGCCCACGTCGGCGGTGTAGGCCACCACCTCGCAGTCGTAGCGCCGGATCAGCCAGTGGAGGATCACCGACGTGTCGAGACCGCCGCTGTAGGCGAGGCAGACGCGCTTGACGCCGCTCATGGGGGACCTCCGCAGGAAGCGCCGGAGTGTACCCGCCCGCCCGGCGCCCGTCAGTCCCGCTCGCCCCGGTTCGGTCCCAGGTCGGTGGCCACCGCGTCGGACCACTTGCGCATGCGCTCGATGGCGCGCAGCGCCTCGGCGATCATGACGCGGTACTTCTGATCGCGCCGGTCACCGGTCTGCGAGGAGAACGCGACCAGGCAGTGGGTGAGCTCGTCGAGCGGCTCCTGCACCTCGCGTCGGAACGCCTGGAGCCCCTCGTCGTTCGCCTCCTCGAACAGCAGGATCACCACGCCGACGCGGCCGCCCTCGACCTCCACCGGCGAGGCCATGGCCTCGAAGCCCCGACCGGCCTCCCGCAGCCGGAAGCGCTCGCGCGCCGATCCGGTGCAGATGCCGGCCACCGCGGCCAGCACCGCCTCGCGGGCGCCGCCCTCGAACAGGCTCGCCAGCGGGACGCCGGTGAGCGTGTCCTTGCTGGTGCTGAAGTCGCGCTCGAAGGCCGGGTTGGCGTAGACCGCGCGGCCGTCGGGATCGCCCACCAGCACGGGGGCGTCCACGAAGTCCATCAACGATCGCGAGCCGGAGATCACCTTCGTCCCTCCGCGATCAGGCGTCGCCCGGCAGTCCGACGCCGGCGTTCTCGGCGATGATCTCCTGGATCTCGTCCTCCGAGAGCGTTCCCGTCGTCTTCACCGTGATCGACTGCTCCTTGCCGGAGGTCAGGTCGCGGGCCGAGACGTTGACGATGCCGTTGGCGTCGATGTCGAAGGCCACCTCGATCTCCGGAACACCCTTGGGCGCCGCCGGAATGTCGCCCAGCACGAACTCGCTGAGCAGGTGGTTCTCGTCGGCGCGCTCGCTCTCGCCCTGGAGCACCCGGATCTTCACGGCGGTCTGGCCGTCCCGCGTGGTGGTGAAGGTGTGCGACTTGCGCACCGGCACCGTCGAGTTGCGGGCGATCAGGCTGGCGAAGTGACCGTCGAAGGTGGCGATGCCCAGCGAGAGCGGCGTGACGTTGAGCAGCAGCAGGTCGCGGTCGCCGGACACCAGCACGTTGCCCTGGATGGCGGCGCCCACCGCCACCACCTCGTCCGGGTTCACGCCGCGGTGCGGCGGCTTGCCGAAGAAGTGGGTGACCGCCTGCTGCACCAGGGGCATGCGGGTCTGGCCGCCCACCAGCACAACGTGGTCGATGTCCTGGGGCGTGAGCCCGGCGTCCTTCACGCACTGCTCCACGCTCTTCATGGTGTGGTTCACGATGTCCGTCACCAGGGTCTCGAGCGTCTCGCGGGTGAGCTCCAGGTTCAGGTGGCGGGCGCCGTTGGCGTCGTTGGCGATGAAGGGAAGGTTCACCTCGGTGGCGTTCAGCGACGAGAGGTCGCACTTGGCCTTCTCCGCCGCGTCCTTCAGCCGCTGGAGCGCCATCAGGTCGTCGCGCAGGTCGATGCCCTCGGTCTTGTTGAACTCCTCGAGGATGTGCTCGACGATGCGGTTGTCGAAGTCCTCGCCGCCCAGGAAGGTGTTGCCCGCCGTCGCCAGCACCTCGACCACGCCCTCGGCCAGGTCGAGGATCGAGATGTCGAAGGTGCCGCCGCCCAGGTCGTAGACGGCGATCCTCTGCTCCTCACGCTGGCCCAGGCCGTAGGCCAGGGCCGCCGCGGTGGGCTCGTTGATGATGCGCAGCACCTCGAGGCCGGCGATCTTGCCCGCGTCCTTCGTGCACTGGCGCTGGGTGTCGTTGAAGTAGGCCGGGACGGTGATCACCGCGTCCGAGACCGGCTCGCCCAGGTACTCCTCCGCCACCCGCTTCATCTCGCGCAGGATGATCCCGGAGATCTCGGAGCAGCTGTAGGCCTTGTCCGACACCACGATGCGCGCGTCGCCGTCCGGCCCCTCGCTGATCTCGTACGGGAACAGGTCGATCGCCTTGCGCAGCTCCGGCGTGTCGAAACGCCGGCCGATCAGCCGCTTGCTGGCGTAGACCGTGTTGCGCGCATTCGTGATCGCCTGGCGCTTGGCCAGGTGTCCCACGAGGCGCTTGCCGTCCTGCGAGATCGCGAACATCGACGGACTCGTCTTGTAGCCCCCCGTGTTCGGGATCACGACGGGCTTGCCGCCGTCGACCACGGCCACGCACGAGTTCGTCGTGCCCAGGTCGATTCCGATCACTCGACTCATCGCGTCCCCCCGCTCACCGCTTCGGCCCGCGGCGTTGCTGCAGAAGCTCCGATTTCACGTCCGGATCCCCCGGATCCAGGTTCGTCGCGCGCTCGAGCGCCGCGGCCGCCTTCTCGCGGCGGCCCTGGCGGCGCAGGGTGCGCGCCATCAGCACGTGGCTGCGGACCTCGTCCGGCGCGACCTCGCACAGCGTCTCCGAGTGCTCGAAGGCCGTCTCGAGCTCGTTCAGGTCGAGCGCCAGCGTGGCCGCCCGCTGGAGCAGCGGCACGTCGCAGGGCCGGTAGTGCAGCGCCTCTTCCAGCAGCTTCAGCGCCTCGCCCTGGGCGCTGCCGTCGGCCTGGGCGATCAGCCGGTCGGCCCGCACCTTGTGCACGTCGGCCTGCATCTCGGCGAAGCCGGCCTTGTACTCGCGCCGGCTCGGATCGAAGGCGATGGCCAGCCGCATGCTGGCGGCCGCTTCGAGCCAGCGCTTCTCGTGGGCCGCCGCCAGCGCCGAGCGGTAGAACTGCTTGGCCTTGAACTGGCGCTCGACCACCAGCTTCTGCGGCACCTTGAAGCGCGAACGCAGCCGCATGAGGTGCTGCACGCGCGGGTCGGGAGCCTTGCTGGAGCGCCGCACCGGCTTGCGGTCCGGACCCAGGCGCTCCACTCCGCCGCCGCCCGCGTAGGCGCCCTCGCTGGGCGGCTCGGCCAGCATGCCGTTCTCGATCTCGGCGCGCGTCGCCGGGTCGGACAGCAGCTCGTAGGCCTCGCAGATCTTCTTGAAGATCCGGTCGAGGCGCGGTCCGTAGTCGCCGATGCTGCGCCGGAAGTAGCGGTCCGGGTGGAACTCCTTCGACAGGCGGAAGTAGGCGCGCTTGATGTCGCGCGTCTCCGCGCCGCGCTCGACGCCCAGCAGGTCGAAGTAGGAGGCGTCGAGCCGGCCGTCGTAGTCGAGGATGCGCTCCTGGAGATCGAGGGACAGGTCCAGCGAGGGATCGATCTCCAGCCGCGCCGCCGGCGGCGGCGAGGCCTCCTCGGCGGTCTCGGCCAGCTCGCCCGCCTCGACGACGATGAAGCCCTCCTTGGCCCACCGCTCCAGGTAGCGGTCGACCTCGTCGGGCCCGATCGCGCCGATCTCGCGCAGCGTGCGCCAGCTCGTATGTCCGTCGATCCTCGAGAGCAAGAAGCCCTCCGCGGGCGTCAGCGAGCACGTGCTCGGATCCCAGCCGGGTGCGATCCGGGGGATCCGCTCGTCCTCGCCCTTTCCGCCTGCACTGGAATGCATGGGTCTCCCATGCCGGGGCATGCGCCTCGGCACGCACCTTCATCGGCAGCCCGGTCCCGGAGGCTGAGGCGGGACCGCGGGAAATCGGGTCCGGAAGCGGGGCCCGGAGGGGCCCCTAGGCCAGCAGGCGCTCCAGGATCGCCTTCTGGGCGTGGAGCCGGTTCTCCGCCTGGTCGAAGACGATGCTGCGGGGACCGTCGAGCACCTCGTCGGTGATCTCCTCGCCCCGGTGGGCCGGCAGGCAGTGGAGCACCCAGGCGTCGGGAGCCGCCAGGGCCAGCAGCTCGGCGTTCAGCTGGTAGGGCTGGAAGAGCCGGCGGCGCAGCGCCGTCTCCTCCTCCTGCCCCATGCTGGTCCAGACGTCCGTGTAGACGAAGTCGGCGCCGGCCACGGTCTCGCGCGGATCCTCGCTCCAGGCGATGCGGGCGCCGCTGCGCGCCGCCAGCTCCTCTGCCCGCTTGCGCACGCGCAGCGCCGGGCGGTGGCTCTCGGGCGTGCCGATCCGCAGCGAGACCCCGAGCACGGCCGCCCCCAGCAGCAGCGAGTTCGCCATGTTGTTGCCGTCGCCCACGTAGGCGATCTCCGCCTCGGCCAGCGGCTTGCGCTCCGCCACGGTCTGGAAGTCGGCCATCACCTGGCAGGGGTGCAGCAGGTCGGTCAGGCCGTTGATCACCGGGATCGCCGCCACCGCCGCCAGCTCCTCGACCAGGTGGTGGCTGAAGGTGCGCGCCACGATCGCGTCCACCCAGCGCGACAGGTTCGCGGCCACGTCGCCGGGGGTCTCGCGGGTGCCGATGCCCACCTGGTCGGGCCGCAGCCAGATGGCGTGGCCGCCCAGCTGGGTCATGCCCGCCTCGAAGGTCACGTGGGTGCGCAGCGACGGCTTCTCGAAGAACATGGCCAGCGAGCGGCCCTGGAGCGTCTGCGGGCGCTGGCCCGCGCGGTTCAGGCGCTTGAGCTCGGCGGCGCGATCCAGGATCGCCAGCAGCTCCTCGGCCGACCAGTCGGCGAGTGTGACGAAGTCGCGCTTCATCAGCGTCGGATCAGCGTGCCGACGCCGCCGTCGGTGAAGATCTCCAGCAGGATGGCGTGCAGCATCCGGCCGTCGACGATGTGGGTGCTGGCCACGCCCTCGGCGAGGGCCTCTTCGCAGCAGCGGACCTTGGGGATCATGCCGTCGCGGATGGTTCCCTCGGCGATGTGCTTCTCCACCTCGGAGACCGAGAGCTGGTGGATCAGCTCGCCGCCGGCGTCCTTCACGCCCTCCACGTCGGTCAGCAGCATCAGCTTCTCGGCGCGCAGCGCCCGCGCCACCGCGCCGGCCGCCTCGTCGGCGTTCACGTTGTGGGTGACGCCGCCGTCGTCGACGCCGATCGGCGCGATCACCGGCACGAAGCCCGCGTCGGCCACCGCCGTGATCGGCGACGGCTCCACGCCGATCACCCGGCCCACGCGGCCCAGGTCGCGATCCTTCTCGGTGCGCCGCGTCACCCGGATCATGGCCCCGTCGCTGCCGGTCAGCCCGATGGCGCGGCCCCCGCCCTGCTGGATCAGGGCCACGATCTCCCGGTTCACCTTGCCGCCGAGCACCATCTCGACCACTTCCATGGTCTCGTCGTCGGTCACGCGCAGGCCGTCCACGAACTTCGAGGCCTTGCCCAGGCGCTCCAGCGTCGCGCCGATCTGCGGCCCGCCGCCGTGCACGATCACCGGGCGCAGCCCGATGTACTTGAGCAGCACCACGTCCACGGCGAACGAGGCCCGCAGCGCCTCGTCGCTCATGGCGCTGCCGCCGTACTTGATGACGATCGTCTTGCCCAGGAAGCGCCGCATGTAGGGCAGCGCCTCGATCAGCACCTCGGCCTTGTCGATCAGATCCTTCATGCGTTCACCCGCACCGCCCTTCAGCCGGATCGCGTGCCGGCCTCGCGCCGCGCGCGGGCCACGTCGTCGATCGACTCGATCAGGCTACGGTACAAGAGCGCGTTGCGGAGCGCCGCGGCCAGCGCCCCCGCCTGCTGCTCGGGGGTGCGCGGCGAGGCGCCGCCCGCGTCCTCCGGATGGATGCGGGCCAGGCCCAGCGCCTTGCCGCGGATCAGGAGCGGCAGCACCAGCAGCGGACCGGCAACCCCGTCCTCCGGCGTGTCGACCGCGGCGTCGAAGCGGGCGTCGGCCGCCGGCTCCTCGGCCGCCACCAGGCGCCCGGTCTGGAGCACGACGGCGGTGAGCCCCCGGTCCCGCGGCAGCCGCTCGCGGTCGACCCGGCCGCCGGCGTCGCGGGCGGCCTGGACCGCCAGCTCGCCGCTGCGGGCGTCGAGCACGTAGATCGCGGCGGTGCCGCCCAGCTCCTGCACGATCGGCTCGAGCGCCGCACCCAGCACCGCCTCCGGCTCGACCTCCTGGGTCATGGCCTCGCAGGCCGCGCGCAGCAGCTCGGCGCGCAGCGTCTCCTCCGGATCCGCGGACGGCGGCTCCTCGGTCTCCGGCTCCTCGCTCGCCGCCGGCTCCGCCAGGGGCCCGCGGCCCAGGATCTCGCCCAGCCGGTCCGCGAACAGGCGCAGCATCGACTCGTCCTCGTCGCCGAAGACGCCGCCGTCGCGGGGGTCGGCCGCACACAGCACGCCGAAGGGCTCGCCGGCCACCGCCAGCGGCGCCAGCAGCGCGGCGCGGGTGGCGTAGCGCCCCCGGGACGCGCGCCCCGCCAGCCGCTCGTCGCGGTCGATGTCCTCGAAGCGCAGCACCCGGTCGGCGCCGAAGGCCAGGCCTGCCACGCTCTCGACGCGGTGGGCCGGCGAGACCTCCTCGGCGCCCAGCTCTCCGCCCACCATGCCGGCGACGCGCAGCACGTCGCCCTCGTGCACCAGCAGCGAGGTGCGGGCGGCGGACAGGACCTCGGCCAGCAGCTCCGCCGCCGGCTCGGCGACGTGGGCCAGGCGCTCCTGCGGGGCCTTCTCGTCGGCGCGGTCGCGCAGCTCGTCGCCGCCGAACACCAGGCGATCGAGCCGCCGACACAACGACGCGTAGCGCGTCGCGAGTCGTGTCCCCTCGACGGCGCGCGTCACCGCGAGCCGCAGCTCCTCGTCGTGGATGGGCTTGGCCAGGTAGTCGGCGGCGCCCAGGCGCAGGGCCTCGAGCACCAGGTCCTGGTCGGTGTGGGCGGACAGCACGATCACGCGCAGCGCGGGCCGGCGCTCGCGCAGGCTGCGCAACACCTCCAGGCCGCTGGTGCCGGGCAGGCGCACGTCGAGCACCACCGCCTCGATGCCCGGGTCCTCCGAGAGCTTCAGCGCCTCCTCGCCGGTCTCGGCCAGCTCGCAGCGGACGGAGAGCCCCGTGAGGGCGTCGCGCACCGCCTCGCGGAAGAAGCGCTCGTCGTCCACGACCAGCACGCGCGGCGCCGTCGTCATAGATCCCCCCAACCGGCGTCTCGCCGCCTCACAGGATGAAGCGCGCCAGATCCTCGTCCTGCACGAGCGCCTCGAGCCGCTCGCGCACGAAGGTGGCATCCACCACGTGACTCGACCCGCCCAGGTCCGGCGCGTCGAAGGAGAGGTCCTCGAGGAGCCGCTCCATCACCGTGTGCAGTCGGCGCGCTCCGATGTCGTCGGAGCGCTCGTTCACCCGCGCCGCGAAGTCGGCGATCGCGGCGATGCCGTCGTCCTTGAACTCCAGGTGCACGCCCTCGGTCGCCAGCAGCGCGCCGTACTGGCGCACCAGCGAGTTGCGCGGCTCGGTCAGGATGCGCACGAAGTCGTCGCGGGTCAGGCTGGAGAGCTCGACCCGGATCGGGAAGCGCCCCTGGAGCTCCGGGATCAGGTCCGAGGGCTTGGCCACGTGGAAGGCGCCCGCCGCCACGAACAGGATGTGGTCGGTGCGCACCGCGCCGTGCTTGGTCTGCACCGTCGAGCCCTCGACGATCGGCAGCAGGTCGCGCTGCACGCCCTCCCGCGACACGTCGGCGCCCTGGCGCGACGACCCGGCGCCGGCGGCCACCTTGTCGATCTCGTCGACGAACACGATGCCCGACTGCTCCACGCGCGACACCGCCTGCTCGCGCACCTTGTCCATGTCGACCAGCCGGGTCGCCTCCTCGGCGGCCAGCGCCTCGCGGGCCGCGCCCACCTTCATGCGCCGCCGGCGCGTCTGCCGCGGCAGCATGCCGCCCAGCAGGTCCTTGAACTGCATGCCCATCTCCTCGACGCCCTGGGGCGTGAAGAGCGAGACCGACGGACCGCCCGAGCCGCCGTCCTCGAGCTCCAGGTCCACCTCGCGCTCGTCGAGGTCGCCCTGGCGCAGCATGCGGCGGAACTTCTCCCGCGTCTCCGACGACGGACCACCGGCGGCGGGCTCGGCGGAGTCCTGGATCTGGAAGCCCGGACCCGCGGTGGCGGCCGGCGTGGGCGGCGGCAGCAGCGCGTCGAGCAGCCGCTCCTCGGCGTGCTCCTCCGCCTTCACCCGCACCGCCTTCTTCTCCTCCTCCACGACCAGCGCCAACGACAGCTCCATCAGGTCGCGGATGATCGACTCGACGTCGCGCCCGACGTAGCCCACCTCGGTGAACTTCGACGCCTCGACCTTGATGAAAGGCGCCTGCGCCATCTTCGCCAGGCGCCGCGCCACCTCGGTCTTCCCGACGCCGGTCGGGCCGATCATGATGATGTTCTTCGGCGCGATCTCGTCGCGCAGCTCCTCGGGCACCTGCTGGCGCCGCCAGCGGTTGCGCAGCGCGATGGCCACGGCCCGCTTGGCCTCGCCCTGCCCGACGATGTAGCGGTCGAGCTCGGAGACGACCTCGCGCGGGGTGAAGGTCTTGTCGTTCTCGGTCACGGGAGCTCGACCACCGTAACATGGTCGTTGGTGTAGATGCAGATCTCGGCGGCGAAGCGCAGCGACCGCTCGGCGATCTCGACCGCCGACAGCTGCGTGTTCGCCAGCAGCGCGCGCGCCGCGGCGGTGGCGTAGCCGCTGCCCGACCCCACCGACGCGATGCCGTCGTCCGGCTCGATGACGTCACCGTTGCCCGAGACGACCAGCACCACCTCCGGGTCGGCGACCAGCAGCATCGCCTCCAGCCGGCGCAGCGCCCGGTCGGTGCGCCAGTCCTTCGCCAGCTCCACCGACGCCCGGCGCACGTTGCCCGGGTAGGCGTCGAGCTTGGCCTCGAGCCGCTCCGAGAGCGCCAGCGCGTCGGCCGCCCCGCCGGCGAAGCCGACCAGCGCCCGGCCCCCCGCCGACAGCCGCGCCTTCTGGGCGCCGTGCTTCACCACCGCGTCGCCGACGGTGACCTGCCCGTCGGAGGCCATGGCCACGCGGCCGTCGCGCAGCACGGCCAGCACGGTGGTGGAACGGACCTTCGTCTCCGGGATCACGATCGCCTGCCTCCTCGCCGCGGGCCCCGGGCCCGAGGGTGGGCGCGATCGTACACCTCGGCCAGCCGGTCCACCGAGACCGCCGTGTACTTCTCGGTGGTCGACAGGCTCTTGTGGCCCAGCAGCTCCTGGATCTGCCGCAGGTCGGCCCCCATGTCGAGCAGGTGGGTGGCGTAGCTGTGGCGCAGCCGGTGCGGGTGGACCCGGTCGGAGACGCCGGCGCGCAGCGCGCGTCCGCGCAGCACGCGGCGGACGTCGCGGGCGCCCAGCCGCCGCGGACCGTCGCGGCGCGGGCGCACCGACACGAACAGCGGCTGGGAGAGCAGCCCCGGCGCGCGGCGCGCGTCCAGGTAGCGAGCGAGCGCGGCGCGCGCCGCCTCGGGCAGCGGCACCACCCGCTCGACGTCGCCCTTGCCGCGCACCCGCACGTCGCCCCGGTGCAGGTCGACGTCGCGCACGTCGAGGCCGGTCACCTCGCCCACGCGCAGGCCGGCCCCGTAGAGCAGCTCCACCAGCGCCCGGTCGCGCAGGCTCTTCGGATCGTCCTCCTCGGCGCCGGCGTCCGTCTCCACCAGGGTGATGCAGTCGTCCACCGCCAGCGGGTGCGGCAGCCGCTTCGGCACCTTCGGCGTCGGGATGCCGACGGTGGGATCGAGCTTCACCCGGCCCTCGCGCACCAGGAAGCGGAAGAAGGTGCGGATCGCCGACAGCTTGCGTCCCACCGTGCTCGGGTGGCGGCGCCCGTGCAGCGACGCCAGGTAGGCCCGCACGTCGCCGGACAGCACCCGGGCGGGCGGCGTGTCCGCCAGCTCGGCCGCCAGCTGCTTCACGTCGGAGGCGTAGGCCTTGCGGGTGTGCTCCGACAGGCCGCGCTCGGCGCGCAGGTGCACGGCGAAGTCGGCCAGGCAGGTCTCCCAGCGGTCGCGCGGCGCCGCGCTCACGGCCGCGTCCGTTCGGCGAAGGGGACGAGCGCCTCCAGGGCGCGGGCCGCCATCTGCTCGTTGCGCTCGCGCCGCTTGCGCTTGCGGCGGCCGCCCTCGGGCGGCGGCAGCGTCGGGAACAGGCCGTAGTTCACGTTCATCGGCTGGAAGCGCTTCGCGTCGGCGTCGAGCAGGAAGCGCAAAAGGGCGCCGTGGGCGGTCTCCTCGGGAGGCAGCGGCGCCGCCTCGCCCCGCGCCCGGAACGACGCGTTCACCCCGGCCAGCCAGCCCAGCGCCGCCGACTCCACGTAGCCCTCGACGCCGGCGATCTGGCCCGCCACGAACAGGCCGGGCCGCTCTCGCAGCTCGAGCGACGGCAGCAGGTGGCGCGGCGCGTTCAGGTAGGTGTTGCGGTGGACCGATCCGAAGCGCGCGAACACCGCCTCGGCCATGCCCGGCAGCGTACGGAACAGCCGCTTCTGATCGCCCTTGCGCAGCTTGGTCTGGAAGCCGACCAGGCCGTAGAGGACGCCCCGCTTGTCCTCCTGGCGGAGCTGCACCACCGCGTGGGGACGCCTTCCGGTGCACGGGTCGCGCAGGCCCACCGGCTTCATCGGACCGAAGGCCAGCGTGTCGCGTCCGCGGCGGGCCATCTCCTCGATGGGCAGGCAGCCCTCGAAGTACAGGGCCTGCTCGAAGTCGTGGAGCGGCACC
>JBNLVK010000308.1:0-7515 GCA_050618055.1 Myxococcota bacterium | reverse complement strand
GTGTGCTCTTCCGATCTGACGAGGCGGCCGCCGGCGACGAGGCGATCCGACGCATGGGCGATCCGGAGGTCGAGCCCTACGACGTCGTGCTGTCGGACCTGCGCCTGCCCGGCGCCGACGGCGTGGCGGTGCTGCGCGCTGCCCGCGCCCGCGACGAGCGCACCCGCGTGCTGCTGATGACGGCCTACGGATCGGTGGAGACCGCCGTCGAGGCCATGCGGGCCGGCGCCTACGACTTCGTCGAGAAGCCGGTGGATCTCGACCAGCTCGAGCTGCGCGTGGCGCGGGCGGTGGACCACGGCCGGCTGGTGCGGGAGGTGAAGACCCTGCGGGCCGAGCGCGAGGCGCGCCGCGCGTCCGACGAGATCGTCGGGCACAGCGAGTCCCTGCGCGCCGCGATCGCCCTGGCGCTGCGCGTGGCGCCCACGCGCTCGACCGTGCTGCTGACCGGCGAGACGGGAACGGGCAAGGAGCTGTTCGCGGGGCTGGTGCACAGGAGCTCGCCGCGCGCGTCCGGTCCGCTGGTGAAGGTGAACTGTGCGGCGTTGCCCGAGACGCTGCTCGAGTCGGAGCTCTTCGGACACGAGCGGGGTGCGTTCACCGGCGCCGATCGTCGCCGCATCGGCCGCTTCGAGGAGGCCAGCGGCGGAACCCTGCTGCTCGACGAGATTGGCGAGGTGTCGCCGGCCACCCAGGCCAAGCTGCTGCGCGTGCTCGAGCAGCAGGAGTTCCATCGCCTGGGCGGCACCGCGACGCTGCGCACCGACGCCCGCATCGTGGCGGCGACCAACGCGGACCTCGAGGCGCGGGTGGCCGAGGGCGCCTTCCGCGAGGACCTCTACTTCCGGCTGAACGTGATCCGCATCCTGGTGCCGCCGCTGCGCGAGCGTCCCGAGGACCTGGTGGACCTGGCCCACCACTTCCTGGCCGCGTTTCGCGAGAGCCTGGGCGTGGCGGTGGAGGGCTTCTCCGAGGGCGCCCTGGCACGGCTGGCCGGCCACGACTGGCCGGGCAACGTCCGCGAGCTGCGCAACACGATCGAGCGGGCCATGCTGCTGGCGGCCGGGCCCCGGATCCGTCGCCGGGATGTCGTGCTTTCGCCACGCCGGCCGCGGGCGGGCGAGGGGGACTGGGGGCCCGAACTGCCCCCGGACGGCCTGCGCCTGTCCGAGGTGGAGCGGGCGCTCGTGCTCGAGTCGCTGCGGCGCACCGGATTCGTCCAGAAGGACGCCTGCAAGCTGCTCGGGGTGAGCCGGCGAAAGCTGAACTACATGATCCGCAGGATGGGCATCACCCACCCGTCCTGGCGGCGGAATCGCGCGGTGGAGCCGGCGCGCGGGTCCGGGGGCTGACCCCCCTTGATTCCTGGCCGCAGGGCATGAACCCTACCCCGCCGACCGGGGTCGAAGACCCGGGTCGGATGTGACCCGGTACCGAAGGCCGCCCGACGAACGGCCCAGAAGGAACTCCGATGCGAATCCAGCTTCCCACTCTCCTGGCGCTCCTGCTCCTGGGCGTCCTGGCCTGCCAGTCCGACGAGGCCAAGCTCGCGCAGCACCTCGAGCGCGGGGACGAGTACATGGAGGCGGAGCAGTGGGCCGAGGCGATCATCGAGTTCAAGAACGTCGTCCAGATCGACCCGAACCACGCGGAGGGCCACTTCCAGCTCTCCCAGGCCTACCTGCGGGCGGAGAAGACGCGCGAGGGCTTCTGGGAGCTGCGCGAGACGGTGCGGCTCGACCCGGACAACATGGACGCGAAGCTCCAGTTCGCCCAGATCTCGATCTACGCCGGCGACCTGGAGGAGGCGCTGAAGCGCGCCGAAGAGGTGATCGCCGCCGATCCGGACCGCGCCGACGCCTACATGGTGAAGGGCCAGGCGCTCGAGGCGCTCAAGCGGTCGGAGGAGGCGCGCGAGACCTTCGCCAAGGCGGTCGAGGTGGAGCCGGACAACCGGGGCGCGCTGCTGCTCCACGCCACCTTCCTGCGCCGCGCCGGCGATCGCGCGGCGGCCGAGCCCATGTTCGAGCGCGCGACCGTCGCCGACCCGAGCGTCTCCACCTTCCTGGCCTACGGCGGCTTCCTGGCCGAGGAGCGCCGCGACGAGGAGGCCCTGGCGGCCTATCGCCAGGCCGGTGAGCTGGTGACCACCGACCGGGAACGCACCCAGGTGTACACCGTGCTCGGCAGCTTCCTGCACCGGCGCGAGCGCTTCGACGAGGCCGAGGCCGCCATGGAGGAAGGCATCGCCGCCTCGGAGGAGCCGCTCGAGCTGATCTACCTGCTGGCGCGCATGTACCGGGATCGGGGCGAGGAGGCGAAGGCGGACGCCATGGCGATCCGCGCCACCGAGGCCAGGCCGGAGGATCCGGCTCCGTTCCTGGTGCTCTCCTCCTACCGCGGCCAGACCGGCGACCTGGAGGGCGCGCTGGAGGCGGCGGAGAAGGCGATGGCCCTGTCCGAGCCCGACGATCCGGCCGCCCGGCTGCGGGTCGCCGAGGTGCTGCTCGAGCTCGGCTTCCGCGGCGGGGATCAGGAGAAGGTCGACCGCGGCCGCGCCATCGTGGAAGAGGTGGTGGCGCAGGACGCGTCGGACCCGGCCGCGCTGTTCGTGAAGGCCAAGCTCGACATCGCCGAGCAGCGCACCGAGGAGGCGATCACGTCCCTGCGCGCCGCCATCGACCTGAAGCCCGACTGGGCGAAGGCCCACTTCCTGCTCGGGACCGCGCTGTCGCTCACCGGCGAGCGCACCGCCGCCCGCACCGAGCTGGCCCGCGCCCTGGAGATCGACGCCACGATGATCGACGCGCGCCGGGTGCTGGCCGACGTCCACGCCGCACTGGGCGAGCACGAGTACGCCGTCGAGGAAGGCCGTCGCTACCTGACCCACGTGCCCGGTCACACCAAGACGCGCATCCGGGTGGCCCAGAGCCTGGTGCTGCTGGGCAGGCAGGACGAGGCGCTGGCCGAGGTCGAGTCGATCGACGAGGCCAGCCGCAACGGCGACGTCAACTACGCCATCGGCCGCATCCACATGACCCGCGGCGACTACGTCACGGCCCGCCCCTACCTCGAGAAGGCGCTCGAGCAGATGCCCGGCACCGCGGTGATCCTCCAGGCGCTGCTCCAGGTCGACAACCGCGAGGGCAAGCTCGACGAGTCGGTCGCGCGCATCGAGAAGGCGGTGCAGGAGAACCCGGACGACGCCGAGCTCCAGCAGCTGCGGGGCCGCCTGGCCCTGGTGCAGGGGCGCTCCGCCGATGCCGAGGCCGCCTTCAAGAAGGCCATCGAGCTCGCGCCGGACCTGATCTCCAGCTACCGCGAGCTGGCCCAGTTCTACGCGCGCACCGGCCGCACCGGCGAGACCATCCAGACCTACGAGAAGGCCCTCGAGGTCCAGCCCGACCAGCCCCAGATCCACCACTTCCTGGGCGTGCTCTACGAGTACGGCGGCCAGCGCGACCGGGCCATCGAGCACTACGAGGCGGCCATCCGCTACGAGCCCAACCTGGGCGAGGCCAAGAACAACCTGGCCTACATCTACGCCGAGCAGGGCGAGAACCTGGACCGGGCGCTCGGGCTGGCCCAGGAGGCCAAGGCGCTGATGCCCGACAACGCCAACGCGGCGGACACCCTGGGCTGGGTGCTGTACCGGCGCGGCGTGCCGTCGGCGGCCGTCGGCTACCTGAAGGAGGCCGTCGCCGGCACCAAGGAGGGCGACGCCAACCTGGGCCTGGTCCGCTTCCACCTGGCCCAGGCCTACGAGGCCAGCGGCGACGCCCAGATGGCCAAGGAGACCGTGACCCTGGCCCTGGCGGACCAGGACGCCTTCGTGGAGGCCCAGCAGGCCCAGGGAGCCACCGCGACCGCCGAGCCGGGCTGGGTGGCCGATGCCCGGGCCATGCAGGAGCGACTCTAGGGGCCGGAGAAAGCCCGGCTCCGCGGGTCAAGCCGCCGGAGAGTCGGGCCGATACGTCACCCAGGTGCGTCCCAGGGGCCGTCCGGACAACGGGCGACCCCCCGGCGTGCCCTGCGGAGGGTGACGATGAGTCCCACGATGTTCTCGATCCAGGCGGCGCTGGCCGTCCTGCTCCTGGCCGCCCCGGCGGCCCTGGCCGAAGACGCGGCGCCGGTCGCCGCGGAGACGACCGCCGAGGCGACGCCCGAGACCGCCGACGCTTCCGCCGACGAGGCGGCTGCGGCGCTGGCCGAGGAGGCGGCGGCCGCGGCCGCCGAGGCTCCGGCCGAGGTCGGGGAGAGTGCCGAAGCGCCCGCTGCGCCCGCCGCGCCGGCCGAGGCGCCCGCCGAGGCGCAGCTGGCCGAGGAGCCCATGGAGGCGTCGCCCGAGCCGATGGCCGCCAAGGCGACCGAGGTGGACGAGGTGGAGTCGCTGGTGGTCGACGTGACCGAAGACGTCGCCGAGATGGACGGCGAGGCGGCGCCCGAGTCCACCCAGGCGGCGCTCGACACGCATCCGCCGCTCGGCGCGATCGGCTACGACTCGGCGGGACGCCAGGGCCGCATCCACATCGTGGTGCGCGGCGACACGCTCTGGGACATCTCCGACGCCTACCTGGGCACGCCCTGGGTGTGGCCGTCGATCTGGGACGACAACGGCGAGATCGAGAACCCGCACCGCATCTACCCGGGCGACCGCATCTGGATCACGCCCAGCGAGATGCGCAAGATCTCGGCGGAAGAGGCGGCGCTGCTGCTGTCGAACCTGCCGCCGGAGCCGGAGGCGCCCGCCGCGATGGAGGACCTCTCCCTCGACGAGCCGCTGCCGGCCGCCCAGGATCCGGAGCCGGCGGTGATCGCCGAGCCGGAGGAGTACGGCACGATCCGCATCGCGAACCGCGAGAACGCGGGCCTGATCACGCGCGAGCAGATGGACGCGTCCGCCAGCATCGTCGGCCGCGAGAACGAGCGCGTGCTGCTGTCCCAGGAAGACCAGGTCTACATCGGCCTCGGCGAGGGCGAGGTGGAGGTGGGCGACCAGCTCACCGTCATCCGAACCCACGAGAAGGTGTTCGACCCGGACACCGGCGTGCTGCTCGGCTACCACGTCGACTTCCTCGGCTGGGTCGAGGTGCAGCAGACCATGCCCGAGACCGCGCTGGCGCGCATCGGCATGTCGACCGGCGGCCTCATGGAGGGCGACAGGGTGATCCCGCGCGAGCCGCTGCCCGCCGAGGTGGCGCTGAAGGCGAGCCCGGACGTCGAGGGCAAGATCAGCTTCTTCCCGCAGAGCCGGGTGGTGATCGGCTACCACGACTTCGTCTACCTGAACCGCGGCACCTTCGACGGCCTCGAGGTGGGCAGCCCGCTCGACGTGTACCGCCCCGGCTACTCGGCCGAGGAGGTGGTGCGCGACGAGCAGGTGCAGGTGCCCGACTCGGTGATCGGCCGGCTGGTGGTGGTGCGCGCCGAAGGCGAGAGCGCCGTGGCGTGGGTCATGCGCTCGCGCACGGAGCTGGCGCTGGGCGACCGCTTCCGCGGCGCGGGGCTCTAGCAAGCCGGCGAAGCCGGCGCGCAGCGAGGCGCAGCCGAGCGAAGTTCGACGGATCCGGGCCCGGGCACTTGCCCGGGCCCTTTTTCGTGGCACGCTTGCGTCTCCCGGTCCCGGGAGCCCGTCGTGACGGAGCATGCCGTCCTCGACCCCCGCGACCCGCGCGCCGAGCCCGCGCTGACCCACTGGCTGGCGCTCCAGCGCGCCCTGGCGCTGGCGCCGCAGGCCGCGGTCGACGCGCTGCGCGCCGATCCCGATCCGCGCCGCGCGCTGGGCGCCGCGGAAGACCACGCGCCGTCGGACGCGGCGCCGGCCGCCGAGGCTCGGAGGCGCCTGCTGCGCAGCGGCGCCGTGCTGGTGCCCTGGGGCACGCCGGCCTACCCGCCGCGGCTCGCCCGCATCTCCGACCCGGCGCCGGTGCTCTCGGTGCAGGGCGACGTCTCCGCGCTGCACGCGCCGGCGGTGGCCGTGGTCGGATCGCGGGCGGCGAGCGCCTACGGACGCAGCGTGGCGCGCGAGCTGGCCGGCGGCCTGGCCGCCGCCGGTCTGGTCGTCGTGTCCGGACTGGCCCACGGCATCGACGGCGAGGCCCACGCGGCGGCGCTCGAGGCCGGCGGGCGGACCGTCGCCGTGCAGGCCTGTGGGTCCGACCACGTCTACCCGGCACGCCATCGCCGGCTGGCCCGGCGCATCGCGGGGCAGGGCGCCGTGGTGACCGAGCTGCCGCCGGGGGCGCGGCCGCGTCCCGCCTACTTCCCGCTGCGCAACCGGCTGATCGCCGGCCTGGCGCGGGCGCTGCTGGTGGTCGAGGCCCGCGAGCGCAGCGGTTCGCTGGTGAGCGTGCGGCATGCGCTGGCCCAGGGAGCCGAGGTCTTCGCCGTGCCGGGACCCATCACCTCGCCGGCCAGCGCCGGTCCGAACCGGCTGCTGGCCGAGGGCGCCTGGCCGGCGCTCTCGGTGGAGCAGGTGCTGGCCGTCCTGGCGCTGCCGGGCGCTCCGGCCGCGCCGGGCGGTCCGGCGCTGCCGGCCGCCGCCGAGCGCGTGCTGGCCGCCCTGCACGAGTCCCCCGCCGGCCCGGACGAGCTGGCCCGGCGCCTGTCCGGCGAGGGAGACCTCCCGGAGGGCTCCGACCTGTCGCTGGCGCTGCTCGAGCTGGAGATCGCCGGGCGCGTGGCCCGCGATCGGGACGGACGCTTCCGGGTCCTCGCCTGAGCTAATCTCCCGTCTCGTCCCCGGGGGTAGCGTGCAGCTCAGCGTGATCGGAGCGGGACTCGCCGGCTGCGAGGCGGCCTGGCAGGCCGCGGAGCGCGGCCTGGACGTCGTGCTCCACGAGATGAAGCCGGTCGAGTACTCGCCGGCGCACCGCTCGCCCGACTTCGCCGAGCTGGTGTGCAGCAACTCGCTGCGCTCCAACGAGCCGGCCAGCGCGGTCGGGCTGCTGAAGGAGGAGATGCGGCGGCTCGGCTCGCTGGTGCTCCAGGCGGCCGACGAGTGCGCCGTGCCGGCCGGCCGCGCCCTGGCCGTCGACCGGGTGGCGTTCTCGGCGCGCATCACCGACGCCGTGCAGTCGCACCGGCGCATCCGCATCGTGCGCGAGCGGGTCGAGCGGCTGCCCGCCGACGGCTGCACGGTGCTGGCCACCGGTCCGCTCACCGCGTCGTCGCTGGCCGGCGAGCTCCAGCGCCTGCTCGGCGAGCCCCACCTGTACTTCTACGATGCGCTCTCGCCGATCGTCTACGCCGACTCGATCGATCACGAGGTGGCGTTCCGCGCCTCGCGCTACGGGGAGGGCGACGACTACCTGAACCTGCCGCTGGACCGCGAGGCCTACCAGGCGTTCGTGGCCGACCTGCTGGCGTCGGACACGGTGCCGCTCCACGACTTCGAGCAGGCCCACCGGCTTCATCGGACCGAAGGCCAGCGTGTCGCGTCCGCGGCGGGCCATCTCCTCGATGGGCAGGCAGCCCTCGAAGTACAGGGCCTGCTCGAAGTCGTGGAGCGGCACC
>JBNLVK010000307.1:0-17066 GCA_050618055.1 Myxococcota bacterium | reverse complement strand
GTGACGCCGGGCTGGTGCATGTCGAGCAGCACGAAGCTGATACCCTCGTGCTTCGGCGCGTCGGGGTCGGTCCGGACCAGGGCGAACATCCAGTCCGCGTGCTGGGCGCCGGACGTCCAGATCTTCTGGCCGTTGATGACGAAGTGGTCGCCGTCCAGCACGGCGGTGGTCTGGAGCGAGGCCAGGTCGCTGCCCGATCCGGGCTCGCTGTAGCCCTGGCACCAGCGCATGCTGCCGGCGAGCGTCGGCGGCAGGAAGCGCTTCTTCTGCTCCTCGGTGCCGAACTCGAGCAGCGTCGGCGCCAGCAGGCCCGGACCCTGGTCGAGCTTGTTGCCCGGTGCGCCGGTGCGCGCGTACTCCTCCTGGATGATGCGGTCGATCAGCGCGTCGTGGGGCTGGCCGGAGCCGCCGTACTCGACCGGGAAGTCGCGGTAGACGTAGCCGGCCTCGATGCCGCGCTTGCGGAAGAGCTGCTCCTGCTCGTCGGGCGGGAGCCGTGCCTCGTCGCCGGACAGCGGCCAGCCCTCCAGGAACGCGCGCAGCTCGCTGCGGAATGCCTCGTACTCGTCGCCGTAGCGCAGGTCCACTACCAGCCTCCCAGCCGCGCCACGCGGGCGCGATGCTGCTCGGGCGTGCCCAGGAAGGCCCGATCGAACATGGCCCGCTTGAACCACATCTGCACGTCGCACTCCCAGGTGAAGCCGAGACCGCCGTGCAGCTCGACCGCCGCCCGCGCGATCTCGACGGCGCGGTCGCTGATGTGCGCCTTGGCCAGCGCGGCGGCGCGCTCGGCGTCGTCGCGGACGTGGTCGAAGGCGTGGGCGGCGTACCAGTAGAGCCCGCGGGTCGGCTCGATGGCCGTGGCCATGTCGGCCAGCTGGTGCTTCACCGCCTGGAACTCGGCGATGGGCCGCCCGAACTGGCGACGCGACTTCGCGTACTCGACCGTCATGCGCGTGAGCGCCCAGGCCGCGCCGAAGGCGTCGGCCGCCAGCAGGCACAGGCCCGCGTCGCGCACACGGCCCGCCGCGTCGGCGCCGTTCTCGAGCGGCTGGCAGGGCGTCGCCTCGAAGCGCAGCGTCGCCACCGGGCGCGTGCGATCGATGCCCGGCGCGGCGACGACGGCGAGCCCGGTCGCGCCCTTCTCCACCACCGCCAGACCGCCGCCGGCGGTGCCGACGACGAAGAGGTCGGCCAGCTCCGCCGCGGGCACGTGGCACTTGGCGCCGGTGAGCGCTCCGTCGCGCGCGTCGAGACCCCAGTCGGCGGGATCCCAGCTCCCGGCGTCCTCGGCGAACGCCACGCTGCCGATCGCCTCGCCGGACGCCAGCGCGGGCAGCCAGCGCTGCTTCTGTGCGTCGCTGCCGCCCAGCCCGACGGCGAGACAGGCGAGCGAGTGCCCGAGGAACGGACCGGGCAGGGCGCCCTCGCCGAGCGACTCGCAGACCAGTGCCAGCTCCAGCACCTCGAGCCCGGCGCCGCCGTGGGCCTCGGGGACGACCAGGCCGGTCAGCCCCATCTCGGCCAGCCCCTTCCACAGGCCCGGGTCGTGCCCGGCGCCCGCGTCGAAGATCTCGCGCAGCTTCTGCGGCGGGCACTCGCCCGACACGAAGCCCCTCACCGTCTCCTGGAGGAGCTCCTGCTCCTCGGTCAGTCCGAAATGCATGCGGCTCTCCGGGTGCAGTCGCGAACGGGCGGTATTGGTAAGGGATCTTGACCACTTGGTCAAGCCGCCTTAGCATTTCCCCATGGCCGCTCCGAACCTCCGTCCCTCCGCCTCGCCTGACGCCTCGGACAAGACCTCGGCGCCCGAGGTGTTCCGGCGCTTCCACATCGGGCTGCTGTTCCAGCAGCTCGCCCGCGACTTCGAGCGGCGCGCGCGGGCCACGCTGCGCGCGCGCGGTCACGTGGGCCTCCAGCCCTCGCACCAGGTGGTGTTCGCCAGCCTGGTCGGCAGCGGTGCGCGGCTCACCGAGCTGGCGGAGCGCGCCGGCATGACGAAGCAGGCGATGGGTCAGCTGGTCGACGACCTCGAGTCGCTGGGCTACGTCGAGCGCATTCCCGACCCGGCCGACGGCCGCGCCAAGATCGTGCGCCTGACCCCGGACGGCCGGTCCTTCCTGGACGATGCGGCCGACGTGGTGTCCGCCATCTGGGACGACTACGCCTCGCTGCTCGGCGAGCGCGAGCTGGCGAACCTCCAGAGCCGGCTGGGGTCCCTGCTCGATCGCGCCCGCGCCGGAGCCGAAACGTGAAGCTCTACTACTTCATCGTCGCCCCCAACCCCACCAAGGTCCGCACCTACCTGGCCGAGAAGGGCATCGAGGTCGAGAGCGTGCTGGTGAGCCTGCTCGACGGCGAGCAGAAGAAGCCCGAGTTCCTGGCCAAGAACCCGCGCGGCAAGCTGCCGGTGCTCGAGCTCGACGACGGCAGCTTCGTGTGCGAGTCGCTGCCCATCATCGAGTACTTCGAGGAGCTGCACCCGGACCCGCCCATGTGGGGGACGACGCCGGAGGAGCGTGTCCACGCCCGCGAGCTCGAGCGCATCTGCGACATCGGCGTGTTGATGGGCCTGGGCCGCTACGTCCACGCGACGAACTCGCCGCTCGGCCTGCCGCCGAACCCGGCGGTGGCCGAGGACGCCTGGGCGTCGGCCCTCGACACGCTGGCCCTGCTCGACGCGCGCATCGGCGACGGCCCGTTCGTGGCCGGCGATCGCGTCACCGTCGCGGACTGCACGCTCCACGGCGCCCTCGGCTTCGCCCGCTTCCGCGAGGTGGAGGTCCCGGAGCGCTTCGGCAACGTGATCCGCTGGTGGGAGCGATTCCAGAAGCGCCCGTCCACCCAGCTCTAGTAAGGTGGCCCCCTGCGAGGAGGCCCCATGAGCGAGCGCGTCGACGGGCTGCTGGCCCGGCTCACCCTGGACGAGAAGGTCTCGCTGGTCGCCGGTGCCGACATGTGGACGACGCCGGGCGTTCCGCGGCTGGGCATTCCGCCGCTCAAGGTCACCGACGGCCCGAACGGCGCGCGCGGCCTGAACGTCCCGGGCGTCGGCCTGCGCGCCGCCTGCTTCCCCTGCGGCAGCGCGCTGGGCGCCACCTGGAACCCGGAGCTGGTGGAGCGCGTCGGCCGGGCCCTGGGCGAGGAGACCCGCAGCAAGGGCGCCCACGTGCTGCTCGCGCCGACCGTCAACATCCACCGCTCGCCGCTCGCCGGCCGCAACTTCGAGTGCTACTCGGAGGACCCGCACCTGTCGGCGGAGACCGCCCGCGCCTACGTGCGCGGCGTGCAGAGCCGCGGCGTCTCGGCCTGCATCAAGCACTTCGTGTGCAACGACTCCGAGTTCGAGCGCCACACCATCGACTCGATCGTGGGCGAGCGCGCGCTGCGCGAGATCTACCTGCGGCCCTTCGAGGCCGCGGTGCGCGACGAGAAGGTGGGCTCGGTGATGGGCGCCTACAACCGGGTGAACGGTCCCTTCGCCTGCGAGCACCCGCGCCTGCTCACCGACTTCCTGCGCGACGAGTGGGGCTTCGAGGGCTTCGTCGTGTCCGACTGGTTCGCCACCCAGTCGACGGCCGAGGCCGCCAACGCCGGACTGGACCTGGAGATGCCCGGTCCGCCGCGCCGCTTCGGCGAGCACCTCGCGAAGGCGGTCGAGGACGGCGAGGTGGCGGAGGCGACGCTCGACACCATGGTGCGTCGCCTGCTGTGGGTGCGCGAGCGCATCGGGGCGCTCGACCGCGACGACGAGCCCGAGACGGCCCGCGACCTGCCCGAGCACCGGGCCGTGGCCCGGGAGGCGGCGGCCGAGGCGATCGTGCTGCTGAAGAACGAGGGCGGCGTGCTGCCGCTCGACGCGGGCGCGCTGTCGACCCTCGCGGTGATCGGTCCGAACGCGGCGAGCGCGGTCGTGCAGGGCGGCGGCAGCGCCCAGGTGACGCCCCACTACACGGTGACCGCCCTCGACGGCATCCGCGAGCGCTGCGGCGGCGACGTCGACGTGCGCTTCGAGCGCGGTTGCATCCGCCACCGCTCGACGCCGGTGATCGAGGCCGACCTGCTGGCGCCCGGCGACGACACGGCGGCGGACCGGCTCGCGGTCGAGCTCTTCGACGGCGACGACTTCGCCGGCGAGCCGCTGCACCGCACCACGGCGCCGCGCAGCCTGCTCTCCTGGTACGCCGCGCCGGCGCCCGGCGTCTCGTCGGAGATCTTCGCCGCGCGCTGCCTGGGCACGATCGTGCCGCCGGAGAGCGGCGAGTACACCTTCTCGCTCACCAGCGTGGGCCGCAGCCGCATCCTGGTCGACGGCGAGACGGTGGTCGACAACTGGCAGCCCGAGCGCGGCGGCGAGTCGTTCTTCGGCCTGGGCTCGCCCGAGGTGAAGGGCCGCGTGCGGCTCGAGGCCGGCCGGCGCGTCGAGCTGTGCATCGAGTTCGCCAAGGAGACGGCGAAGCTCCCGCTGGCCGGCTTCAAGGCGGGCTGCGAGCTGCCGACCCCGGACGACCTGCTGGAGCGGGCGGTCGCGGCCGCCGCCGACGCAGACGCGGCGGTGGTGGTGGTGGGCCTCGACCACGAGTGGGAGACCGAGGGCCGCGACCGCGAGGACTGGTCGCTGCCCGGACGCCAGCGCGAGCTCGTCGAGCGGGTGGCGGCGGCGAACCCGCGCACCGCCGTGGTGATCAACGCCGGCTCCCAGGTCGATCTCGACTGGCTGCCCGACGTCCCCGCCGCGCTCCAGCTCTGGTACCCGGGGCAGGAGCTGGGGAACGCCCTGGCCGACGTGCTGTTCGGCGACGTCGACGCCAGCGGGCGCCTGCCCACCAGCTTCCCCGAGCGCATCGAGGACGGCGCCGCCTTCCTGAACTACCCCGGCGAGAACGGCCAGGTGCTCTACGGCGAGGGGATCTTCGTCGGCTATCGCTGGTTCGACACGAAGCGCGTGGCGCCGCGGCTGCCCTTCGGCCACGGACTGTCCTACACGACCTTCGACTACGGCGAGATCCGCACCACCGCCGCCGAGTACGGCGTGGGCGATCCGGTGGAGCTCTCCCTCGACGTCACCAACACCGGCGCCCGGCCCGGACGCGAGGTGGTGCAGCTCTACCTGCGCGACGTCGAGTCGAGCCTGGCGCGCCCCGCCAAGGAGCTGGTGGGCTTCCGGAAGATCGCGCTCGAGCCCGGCGAGATCCGGACGGTCCGCTTCACTCTGGACCGGCGCGCGCTCTCCTTCTACGACCCGTCGCGCGCCGACTGGGTGGCCGAGGCCGGCGAGTTCGAGCTGCTGGCCGGCAGCTCGTCCCGCGACATCCGCGCGCGGGCGTCGTTCCGTCTCAAGGACCAGGCCCGGGCTAGAAGGCCTTCTTCATGAGCTTCTTCTTCCAGCTCTTGTAGGGCGGGTACATCAGGCTCGGGTCGAAGCGGAAGCCGCGCACCAGCACCGACTTGCGGTTGCTGAAGGTCTCGAAGGTGTGCCGGCCGTGGTAGGAGCCGGTCCCGCTCTCGCCGACGCCGCCGAAGGGCAGGTTCGGGTTGGCGAGCTGCATGACCGTGCCGTTCACGCACACGCCGCCGGAGCTGGTGCGATCGAGCACCTGCTGCTGCGCCCCCTCGTCCTTGGTGAACACGTACAGGGCCAGCGGCTTGTCCCGCTCGTTCACGAAGTCGATGGCCTGCTCCACGCTCTTCACGGTGAGCACCGGCAGCACCGGGCCGAAGATCTCCTCCTGCATGATCGGCGCGTCGGGTGCCACGTTGCGCAGGACCGTCGGCTCGATCATGCAGCGCTCGGCGTCGACCCGGCCACCGACCGCGACCTCCTGGCCGTCCATCAGCTTCGCGACGCGCTCGTGGTGGCGCGCGTCGACCAGCCGGGCGTAGTCGCCGCTGCCCATCGGGTCGTCGCCGTAGAAGGACTGGATGGCGCCCTTCAGCTCGCGCAGCAGGTCCTGCTCGCGGCTCTCGTGCACGAGCACGTAGTCGGGCGCGACGCAGGTCTGGCCGGCGTTCAGGAACTTGCCCCAGGCGATGCGGCGGGCCGTGACCGGGAGGTCCGCGTCGGCGTCGACGATGCACGGGCTCTTGCCGCCCAGCTCGAGGGTCACCGGCGTCAGGTGCTCGGAGGCCGCCTTCATGACGACGCGGCCGACCCGGCCGCCGCCGGTATAGAAGATGTGGTCCCAGCGCTCGTCGAGCAGCGCCGTGGTCTCCTCGACGCCGCCCTGCACGATCGCGACGGCCGCCGGATCCAGGTACTGGGGCACCAGCTTCGCCAGCAGCGCCGAGGTGTGGACCGTCACCTCCGAGGGCTTCAGCACGGCGCAGTTGCCGGCGGCGATGGCGCCGACCAGCGGCGAGAGCAGCAGGCCCACCGGGTAGTTCCAGGGGGCGATGATCAGCACCACGCCCAGCGGCTCGCGCACGATGCGGCTCCGGCCGAGGAAGGCCATGCCGCCCACGCGCTGCGGGCGCGTCCACTTCTTCAGGTTCTTCAGCGCGATCGCCACCTCGGTGGGCACCTGGCCCAGGTCCATGGCCCGGGCCTCGATGTCCGGCTTGCCGAAGTCGGCGGCTAGCGCGTCGACGAACTCCTGGTCGTGCTCGGCCACCATCTTGCGCAGCTGCTCCAGCTGCTGGCGGCGCCATTCGAGCGGGCGCGTGTGGCCCGCGTCGAAGCTGCGGCGCAGGCTGGCGACCACGCTGGGGATGGTGTCGACGTCGGTGGTGGGGACCGGTCGAAGCGGCGAGTTGGCGGCAACGCTCATGGGGGCACTCTCCCGTGGGTGGATTGGCGGGAGTGTAACGCGCCCCGTCAGCCCTCGGCGCCGGCCGCGATCATCGCCTGGACGCGCTCCGGATCGACCCGCTGCATCAGGTGCTTGAAGGGCGCCACCGGGGCGCCCTCGAGGCGCAGGGCGGCGTCCTCCCAGCGGGCCGGACCCTCCTGGGAGAGCAGCGTCCGCGCCTGCTCCGACAGCCGCGGCAGGATCGGGGCCAGGTAGGTGGTGATCTGGTGGAAGCAGGCCAGCGCCACGCTGCACACCTGGCGCACCTCCTCCTGCCTGCCTTCCTGCTTCTTCAGCGCCCAGGGCGCCTTCTCCTCGACGTACTCGTTGGCCCGGTCGGCCAGCGCCATCACCAGCCGGCACACCTTGTTGGTGTCGCAGGCCTCGTAGGCCGCGGCGATCTCGTCGCCGGCGGCCGCACCCGCGTCGAACAGGCCGCCGTCGTCCGGGTAGGCCTCGCACAGTGCGCCGTTCTTCACGAAGCGGGCCGTGCGGCTGGCCAGGTTCACCACCTTCCCCACCAGGTCGGCGTTCACCTTGGCGGAGAACTCCTCCAGGTTCAGGTCCAGGTCGGTGACCTTGTCCGAGAGCTTGGTGGCCAGGTAGTAGCGCAGGTAGTCGGGCGACAGGTGCTCGGTGTAGGTGCGGGCCAGCACCTGGGTGCCCTTGCTCTTGCTCATCTTGGCGCCGTCGACGGTCAGGAAGCCGTGGACGTGAACCCGGTGGGGCAGCGGGAAGCCGGCCGCCTTCAGCATGGCCGGCCAGAAGAGGGTGTGGAAGTAGGCGATGTCCTTGCCGATGAAGTGGTGGACCTCGCAGTCGGCGTTGCGCCACCAGCGGTCGAAGTCCTCGCCGGTCTCGTCGCACCAGTCCTTCGTGCTGCTCATGTAGCCCACCGGCGCGTCGAGCCACACGTAGAAGTAGTGGCCCGGCGCGTCGGGGATCTCGAAGCCGAAGTAGGGCGCCGGACGCGACACGTCCCAGTCGCGCAGCGTGTCGTTCAGGAAGGAGCCCTTCAGCCAGTTGGCGATCTCCGGCTGGAGGTGGTCGTCCGTCTGGGTCCACTCCTCGAGGAAGGCGTGGAAGTCCTGGAGGGTCACGAAGTAGTGGGGCGCCGAGCGGACCTCGGGCGTCGCGCCGCTGATCGTGCTGCGCGGATCGACCAGCTCGTCCGGCGTGTAGACCGAGTTGCACTGGTCGCAGGCGTCGCCGTACTGGTCCGGGCTGTCGCAGCGCGGGCAGCGGCCCTTCACGAAGCGGTCGGCGAGGAAGATGCCGGCCTCGGGATCGAAGAGCTGGGTGACGTCGCGCTCGGCCACGTGCCCGCCGTCGCGCAGCGCCTGCCAGATCTCGTTCACCAGCGCCTGGTTGCTCGGACTGTGGGTGCTGCCGTAGTGGTCGTAGACGCAGCCGAAGCCGGCCAGGTCCTTCTCGTGGGCCTGCTTCACCTCTTCGATCAGGTCCTCGGGCTCGCGTCCCTCGGCCTGCGCCCGGATCATGGTGGCGGTGCCGTGGGTGTCGTCTCCGCAGAAGGCCCGCACCTCGTGACCGCGCATGCGCTGGAAGCGCACCCAGATGTTCGTCTGGATGTGCTCCACCAGGTGCCCCAGGTGGATGTCGCCGTTCACGTACGGCAGCGCGTTGGTGACCAGGATCTGGCGGGCCATGCCGGGGACGTTAGCGCGGGGCGAGCAGGTACTCGCAGGCGGTGGTCACGACCTCGCCGATGCCGGGCAGGCGGCCGATGGCTCCGTTGCGCAGCGTGGGCAGGCCCATGCGCAGGAAGGCGGGGCGGGAGAAGTAGGTCTCGCGGTAGACCACGTCCCAGCCGTGGCGGTCGAGCAGCCGCTCGAAGGCGTGCCGGGTGAGCCGGTTCGCGCAGATCTGCCGCTCGTCGGCGAGCCAGTCGCCGCGATCGCCCTCCCAGCGCTCGAGCAGCGACAGGAAGGTGTCCGGCGACAGGGCGTGGAGCCAGGGCATGAACTTCGCCGCGCTCCGCGCGTTGTGCTGGTGCCCCGCGTAGGGACCCTTCCAGGGCGGGAACGTCACGTAGAGGCGACCGTCCGGCTCGACCAGCTCGTGCAGGCGCGCCAGCGCCGTGCCCACGTCGGAGAGGTGCTCCACCACGTCGCGCAGCAGCACCAGGCCGTAGCGGCGGTCGGGCAGCGGGTCCTTCGTGATGTCGAGCGGGTCGAAGCGGGTGTTGGTGAGGCCGGCCTCGGCGGCGACGCCGCGCGCCACCTCGAGGTCGGAGAGGGTGATGTCGACGCCGTGCACCGGCACGTCCAGCGACGCCGCCAGCGACACCACGCAACCGCCCTTGTTGCAGCCGACGTCCAGGATCGGGCGGCCGAGGGGCACGCCCAGCCGCCGGAACAGCGGCAGCAGGTGCTGCTCGGTCACCCGTTCCTGGTAGGCGGCGTAGCTGCGCCCGCTGGCATGTCGATGCTCGGGATGCTGCTGCTCCATGGTCCCCCGGCGGCGGAGGATACATCGTCCGAAGGCGCCCGTTCCTGGAGGCCCGGCCTCCGGGCCCGCGCCTAGCGCTTCCGGAACTGGGCGAAGTCGGGCTCGCGCTTCTCGAGGAAGGCGCGGATCGCCTCGACGTTCTCGGGCGAGCCGGCCATGGCCTCCATGCCCGCGTTCTCCGCCTCGAAGGCGCCCTCCACCCCGGCGCGGTGGGCGCGTAGCAGCGTGCGCTTGGTGGCCTGGAGCGACGCCACCGGCCAGCGCGCGATCTCGCGCGCCTTGGCGAGCGCCGTCTCCAGCAGGTCGGCGTCGGGCAGCACCGCCGTGGGCAGGCCCACCTCGAGGGCGCGCTTCGCGTCGATCCATTCGGCGGTGTAGAAGAGCTCGGCGGCCTGGCGCGAGCCCAGGATCTGCTGGAGCAGGTAGCTGCTGGCGAACTCGGGAACCAGGCCCAGGCTCACGAAGGGAAGCCGCAGCCGCGCGCTCTCGCCCAGATAGAGCACGTCGCAGTGGAACAGGATCGTGGCGCCGCCGCCCACGCACAGACCCTTCGCCGCGCCCACCAGCGGCTTGTCGAAGGCGGCCACCGCCTCGGCGCAGCCGTAGAAGCCGCTGGGCCGGCCGTCGGGACGCGGCTCGGCCGACGCGCCGAAGGCCCCCAGGTCCTGGCCGGTCGAGAAGTCGGCGCCGGCGCCGGTCAGCACCACCACCGCCACTGCCGGATCCTGCCGCGCGTCGTTCAACGCGTCGCGCAGCCCGTCCCACTGCGGATCGTCGAAGGCGTTCTTCTTCTCGGGGCGGTTCAGCGTGAGCAGCAGCACGCCGTCGGTGAGGTCGCGGAGCACGGGTTCGGCCATGGCCGCGAAGCTTAGCCCTTCGGCAGCGACAGCTTGTAGGTCACCAGGGCGCGGGCGGTCTCCTGGCCGGCGGCGTCGGTGACGCGCACCTCGACGACGGTGAGGCTCCCGCCGCGCTTCACCACGCGGGCGTCGGCCAGCAGGTCGCTGGCCAGGGAGGCGGCCAGGTAGTTGAGGGAGAAGCCCACGGTGGTGCCGCGGGCGCCGAGGGTCGCCTTCGGCGTGGCCCAGCCGGCGGCGGTGGCCGCCGTGTCGACCAGCGAGGCGATGGCGCCGCCGTGCACCATCTCGCCGATCGTCGTCACCTCGGGCCGGAAGGGCAACCGCACCTGCACGCGATCGACCTCCACGCCCGCGCTCTCCAGGCCGAGCAGCCGGCCGTAGGGCGAGGCGACGATCAGGCTGCCGATCGTCTCCACCTGTTCACTGCTGAGGGTGTCCATGGCCGCGAAACATGACGGCGGGCGGGGCGCCCCACAAGGTCCGGTTGCCCTGACGAACGGTGGGTCCAGCCGACTCGCCCGTGTGGGCTCGCTTGACAGCGTCGGTGGAGCGAGCCGAACCTCTCGTCATGGTCGAATACGATCCCTTCTCCGACGACGTGATCCTCGACCCGCAGCCGGTCTACCGGCGGCTGCGCGACGAAGCACCGCTCTACGCGCTGCCGAAGTACGACTGCTGGGCGCTGTCGCGCTTCGCCGACGTCTGGTCGGCGTTGATGGACGCGAAGTCGTACTCGGTGGCCCGGGGGACGACGCCGGCGCAGATCCTGACCAAGGTGCAGCCGGTCACGCCGATGATCGCGACCATGGACCCACCGGACCACACCCGGCTGCGCACCGTCTTCCGCCCCTTCTTCTCGCCGGCGCGCGTGAAGGAGATCGAGCCGGAGCTGCGCGCCTACGCGGGCAGCCTGTTCGACGCCATGCGCGCGGCCGGCGGCGGCGACCTGGTCTGGGACTTCGGCATGCGCATGGCCACGCAGGTGGCGTCGCGGGTGGCCGGCTTCCCCATCGAGGACGGCGAGATGCTCTACGGCCTGGTGCAGCGCTTCATGGGCCGGGAGGAGGGCGTCGACGGCATGACCGAGGACGGCCTGGCCGCCATGGGCGAGATGGGCGCCTACTTCGCCGAGCTGGCGGCGAAGCGGCGCGCCGCCGGGACCGACGGCGAGCACCCGCTCGACGCGCTGATCGAGTTCGAGAGCGACGGGCGCCGCTTCGACGAGGGCGAGATCGCCAGTCACATGGTCATGCTGCTGGTGGGCGGCACCGACACCTTCCCGAAGGTGTTCGCGAACCTGGCGGTGCGCCTGTTCGAGCACCCGGACCAGCGCGCCCGCGTGGCCGCCGACCCCGGACTGGCGCCCGACGCCTTCATCGAGGGCCTGCGCTACGACATGCCCACCCAGCTGCTGGGCCGCACCCTGCTGCGCGACGTCGAGTTCCACGGCCAGACCCTGCGCGAGGGCCAGCACGTGATCTTCCTGTACGCGTCGGCCAACCGGGACGAGCGCGAGTTCCCGGATCCGGACGTCTTCGACGTGGGCCGCCGGCCGCCGCGCACGCTGGGCTTCGGCCACGGCACCCACTCCTGCCTGGGCATCCACGTGGCCAAGGCCGAGGGCCGCATCGGCCTGACCGAGCTGCTGGCGCGCGCGCCCGAGTACACCCTCGACCTGGCGAAGGCGGAGCGTCACCGCACCGAGTTCGTGCAGGGCTACGCGAGCCTTCCCATCGCCTTCGGCTAGCTAGACGCCCGCCCGACCCGGTTCGCCAGCTCCTCGCGCCGCAGCCAGCGACCCAGGTTGTCGAAGAACATCTCGGCCTGGCGCGCCTGGCTGCCCGCCGAGATCGACGAGGCGTGGGGCGTCACGATCACGTTCGGGAGCTCCCAGAGCGGCGACGACGCGGGCAGCGGCTCCTCGACGAATACGTCGAGGTACGCCCCGCCGAGCCGGCCCGACGCCAGCTCGGCCACCAGCGCCGCCTCGTCCACGATCTCGCCGCGGCCCACGTTCAGCACGCAGGCGCCGTCGGGCAGGGCGCGGAGCGCCGCCGCGTCGATCCAGCCGCGGGTCTCCTCGGTGAGCGGACAGGCGATGGCCAGCCAGTCGCAGAGGGGCAGCGCCTCCGCCAGGTCGGCGGGCGGAAGCCAGGCGTCGACGGGCGCGTCCGCCGGCGGGCGGCTGCGCTTCACGCCCACCACCCGCAGGCCCAGGCTGCGGCCCAGCCGCGCGATCTCGCTGCCGATCCCGCCCAGGCCGAGCACCACCAGCGTCTGGGTGTCCAGGTCGGGCGGCGGCGGAAGCTTCGCGTGGTCGATCCACACCTTGTCGCGCTGGGCGCGGGCGAACAGCGGCAGGCGGCGCGCCAGGGCCAGCAGTCCGGCGATGACGTTCTGGGCGATCGGCACCGCGTTGGATCCGGGCGAGCTGGTGAGCACCACGCCGCGCTCGACGAAGCGGCCGAACACCGGGTGGTCGACGCCGGCGTTGAAGCAGTGCATCCAGCGCAGGTTCCCGGCGCCCAGCGTGGCGGCGAAGAAGGCGGGCGAGCGCTCCGGGAAGACGTCGCCCGAGAAGAAGGCGGCGTCGATGCGGGCCACGTCGTCGGCCGGCACCCGCGCGGCCGGATCGTCCGGCAGCACCAGCAGCTCGAGGTCGGCGCCGGCCTCCTTCGCCACGGCGCGCACGCGCTCGCCGTGGCGCGCGGCGAACCCGGGACCGACCAGGAGCGTCGTCACCGCGCCCCGGGCGCCATGGCGCGGGACGCGGCGATCGGATCGACCGCCCCTTCCAGCAGGCCCACGATCACCGTGTCGACGCCGGCCGCGAAGTAGCGCTCGACGTGCTCGCGCACCTGCTCGCCGCTGCCCCAGGGATAGAAGGCGTCGGCCACGTCGTCGGGGACGGCGGCGATGGCGCCGCCGCGATCGCCCTCCTCCCAGAGCTTCCACATCTTCTCGAACACGGCGCCGCGGCCCAGCCACTCCTGCTGCGCCCGGTAGGTCGGCACGCTCAGGTAGCCGGCGATCCACATCTTGGCGATGGCGCGCACCTTCTCGCGGTCGCCGGTGGGCGCCGCGAAGATGCGCACCACGATCTCGACGTCCTCCTTGTGCTTGCGGGCGTGGGGCAGGATGCGCGGCAGGTCCTCGGGCAGGATCCAGTTCAGGATCGGACCGTCGCCCAGCCGCCCCGCCAGCTCGAGCATGCGGGGACGCAGCGCACCGATCAGCAGCGGCGGCTTCGCGATCTTGCGCTTCAGCTTGAAGCCCTTCACGCGGAAGCACTCGTAGTCCTTCGTGACGCGCTCGCCCTGGAAGACGTCGTCGAGGAAGGTGGCCATGTCGCGCGTCCAGGCGTAGGGCTTCTCGAAGGGCAGTCCGTTCCAGTCGCGCACGATGAACTCGGACGACGAGCCGATGCCCATGACGAAGCGGCCGGGCGCCACGTCGCACAGGGCGGCGACGCTCTGGGCCATCAGGGCCGGACCGCGCGTCTGCACCGGGAACAGCGCACAGCCCAGCCGCATGGACGACGTCCACTGGGACGCCACCGCCAGGGGCGTGAAGCCGTCCACGTCCTGGGCCTCGCCGGACCACAGGTCGTGGTAGCCCAGGTCCTCGAGCTCCTGCACCCACTCGCGCTGGGCGTGGATGGGCAGGCTCTCGAGCGGGAAGTGGAGGCCGTAGCGACCCATGCCGGGCATGCTACACGACGGGGCGTGAAGTTCGTGCTGTCCGCCGCCTTCAACGATCCGGAGCACCTGGTGCCGCTGGCCGTCGCCGCCGAGCAGGCCGGCTTCGAGGCCATGTCCTTCCCGGACCACGTCGTGCACCCGGAGGTGCTGGACACGCCGTACCCCTATACGGACGACGGATCGCGGCGCTGGGAGGCGTTCACGCCCTGGGTGGACCCGTGGGTGGCCATCGGCGCGTGCGCGGCGGCCACGTCGCGGCTGCGCTTCACCAACAACGTGTTCGTGCTGGCCATGCGCAACCCCTTCCTGGCGGCGAAGGCGGTGGCGACGGCCGCCGTCCTCTCCCGGGGCCGGGTGACGCTGACCCTGGGCGTCGGCTGGTCGAACGTGGAGTATCGTCTGATGGGGCAGGACTTCGCGACGCGTGGCAGGCGCACCGACGAGATGATCGAGGTGCTGCACAAGCTGTGGAGCGGCGAGATGGTCGAGCACCACGGCACCTTCTACGACTTCGACCGGCTGGAGATGAGCCCGGCGCCGCCTTCGCGCGTTCCCATCTGGGTGGGCGGCATCTCGAAGCCGGCGCTGCGCCGCGCCGCGCGCAACGACGGCTGGCTCTCGGACCTCCAGACCAGCGACGAGATCGGCGCCTGCATCGCGTCGGTCCGCGAGCACCGGCGCGAGCTGGGCCGCGACGGCGAGCCCTTCGACGTGATGGCCAGCGCCAGCGACGCCTTCACCCTGGACGGCTACCGTCGCCTGGCCGACCTGGGCGTGACCCACGTGCTCACGCTGCCGTGGATCTTCTACCACGGCGACACGCAGGACCTGGAGGCGAAGCGGGACGGCATCCGGCGCTTCGCCGAGGAGGTGATCGAACCCATGGCTGGACCCCCCTCGTGACCGGCAGGGACCGCCGCGTCGGTAAGCTGCCGTCGCACCAGGAGCTCGAGTGGAACACGCCCATGTACCGCCTGGCGGTCGACCAGCTCGACCAGACCGCCGAGATCATGGGCCTCGACCCGAACGTGTGGGAGCGGCTGCGCACGCCGCAGCGCGCCCACGTGGTCTCCTTCCCGTTCCGCCGCGACGACTACGACACCGTCGAGACCGTCTTCGGCTACCGGGTGCAGCACCTGCTGACCATGGGCCCGACCAAGGGCGGCATCCGCTACGACGACGACGTGAACCTGGGCGAGGTCACGGCGCTCGCCATGTGGATGACCTGGAAGTGCGCGATCATGGCGCTCCCCTTCGGCGGAGCGAAGGGCGGCGTTCGCGTCGACCCGCTGTCGCTCTCGAAGAGCGAGCGCCAGCGCATCACCCGGCGCTTCACCTCCGAGATCATCGAGGTGATCGGTCCGGACCGTGACATCCCGGCCCCCGACCTGGGCACCGACGCGCTGACCATGTCCTGGATCATGGACACCTACTCCCAGCAGAAGGGCCACTCGGTGCCGGGCGTGGTGACCGGCAAGCCGATCGAGATCGGCGGCTCCCACGGGCGCGCCGAGGCCACCGGACGCGGCGTCGTGGCCTGCGCGGTCGAGGCCAGCAAGCTCGCCGGCTTCTCCCTCGACGGAGCCCGGGTGGTGGTGCAGGGCTTCGGCGAGGTGGGCGCGACGGTGGCCCAGCTGGCCAGCGAGCTGGGCGCCCGGGTCGTGGCCGTCTCCGACGTGAGCGGCGGGGTCTACGCCGAGAAGGGCCTGGAGATGGCGGCCGTCAACGCCTGGATGATCGAGAACGGGAGCCTGGCCGGCTTCCGCGGCGCCGACGCCGTCACCAACCGGGAGCTGCTCGAGCTGCCCTGCGACATCCTGGTGCCCGCCGCCATCCAGAACCAGATCACGCGGGCCAACGCCGACGCCCTGAAGTGCCGCCTGCTGGTGGAGGGCGCCAACGGACCCACCGACCTCGAGGCGGACGCGATCCTGAACGACCGCGGCATCCCGGTGGTGCCCGACATCCTGGCCAACGCCGGCGGCGTGACCGTCTCCTACTTCGAGTGGCTCCAGGGCCTCCAGCAGTACTTCTGGACCGAGGAGGAGGTGAACACCAAGCTGATCACGCTGATGCAGCGCGCGTTCCGCGAGGTGCACCACGTCGCCGACGAGCGGGGTGTCTCGCTGCGTACCGGCGCGCTGATGCGCGGCATCGAGCGGGTCAAGGAGGCCAAGCGCGTGCGGGGCGTGTTCCCGTGATACCCTCGCGCCATGCAGGAGCCCGACCTCCAGCGCCACCTCTCCGAGATCGACGAGCAGGGCTACACGATCGTGCGCGACGCGATCGAGCCGGAGCTCGTCGAACGCCTGCGGGACACGATCCGGCGGGTCGCCAGCGAGCGCGGCACCACGCCCCGCGGAAACGGTGCCGAGGGCTACGCCACGCTGCGCAACTACAACCTGCTGGCGAAGGACCCGATCTTCCAGCGCATGCCCATCCACCCGAACGTGCTGCCGGTGGTCGAGGGCGTGCTCGATCCCGGCTGCCTGCTGTCGGGCATGACCGCCATCGACATGGGTCCCGGCGAGACGCCGCAGCCGCTGCACCCGGACGACGTGGTGATGCACGTCGAGCGGCCCCACGTGGCGCTCATGTGCGTCAGCATGTGGGCGCTCAGCGACTTCAGCGACGAGAACGGCGGAACCCGGGTCGTGCCCGGGTCGCACCGCTTCGACCACACGCCCGACCTCTCGCAGAACTACGACACGATCCCGGTGGAGATGCCCGCCGGCAGCGTGATGATCTTCCACGGCAGCCTGTGGCACGGCGGCGGCGCCAACCGCACCGCCGACCAGTGGCGCCTGGGCGTGAACGTGCAGTACTGCGCCGGCTACATCCGCCCGCAGCAGTGCGCCTACCTGGGCATTCCGCGCGAGATCACCCGGACCTTCCCGGACCGCCTGCTCGAGCTGTGCGGCTACAGCCTCTACAAGGGCATCATGGGGCACATCGACGGACAGAGCCCCGCCGTGGTGCTGGGCGAAGGGCGGCTCGAGGAGCGCGCCTACAGCACGCCGAAGTCCCAGGGCCTGCGCAGCGACGCTTGATCCCGGCGGGCTCCCCGGTGTAGAAAGGGGGCGCCTGGGAGGGGCTCGCGAGGTGCGGACCATGAGCGAGCGCAGGCGAGAGGTGTCTCCGGACGCCCGCCGCAGCCACGCCCGACGAGACGCCCGGCGCCGCCACGCGCGCAGGCGGCTGGCCGCCGGCGCCATCGGGCTGGCGGGCCTCGTCCTGCTGGCCCTGGC
>JBNLVK010000306.1:0-11722 GCA_050618055.1 Myxococcota bacterium | reverse complement strand
GTCGAAGGGGTGGAGCCCGGCCCAGGCGATGCCGATCCCCACCAGCAGGAGCCCCAGGGCGCAGACGACCGTCTCTCGCGCGACGCCACACGGAAGCGTCCATCTCCCCGGCGCGCATGCCGCACACGATACGCCGGCATCGCGCCGACCGGGTATGCTGCGGCGTGACGCGAGAGACGGTCGTCTGCGCCCTGGGGCTCCTGCTGGTGGGGATCGGCATCGCCTGGGCCGGGCTCCACCCCTTCGACCTTCGCCTGCCGAACCGGGTGGAATGGGCCGACCGGGCGGACGGCGAGGGCGGCCTGCGCTTCCGGGCGGGCGGCATGGCCGTGTCGCGCGATCCGGTGCGTTGGGACACGCAGGGCGGCCCGGCCCGCTTCGAGGTCGAGCTGGAGGTCGCGCTCGAGGGGGCGGCTGCGGGCGACGAGCAGCGCGACCTCTTCGTCCTGGTCGACGACGTGCGGCTGCCCGCCTTCGCGGTCTGCCAGGCGGGCGCGGACCTGCTCGTGGCGGATCGCGTGACCAACGCCGACGGCGAGCGCTGGATCAACCGCTGGCGCGTGGCGGGCGTCTTCGCCGGCGCGGGACGCCGGCGCATCCGGCTGGCGGGGAGCGACGGCCCCGCGGTCTTCGTCGACGGCAAGCCGGCGCCGGCGACGGGCGGCTACCCCATCCCGGTCGGCCGCGCGGGAGAGCCGCTCTCCGGTCGCGTGCTGCTGGGCACCGGGCCCGACGGGCGCACGCCCTGGAGCGGACGCTTCCTCGGGCTCGCGCTGCGCGACGGCGACCGCACGCTCGCCCGCTACACGTTCGACGAGGGGCGGGGCGCGACGGTGCGCAGCCACACGCTCCCCGGTCTCGACCTCGACCTGCCGCGCCATTTCCGCAGCCTGCGACCGCCGCTGGGCCACGTCACCGCCAGCGCGTCCGACGTGTGGGCGAACCTGCTGGGCTTCGTCCCGTTCGGCTTCCTGCTGGCGCTGCTGCTGCGCGGGCGCGCCCGGGCCGTGCCGACGGTCACGGCCGCCGGCTTCGGGCTGAGCCTCGCCATCGAGCTGGCCCAGTCGCTCAGCGTCGCGCGCATGTCGTCGCTGGAGGACCTGGCGTTGAACACGCTGGGGGCGTTCGCGGGCGCCGTGCTCGCAGGGGGCATGGGCCGGCGTCAGCGGGGGTCGGGCGCGTCGTCCACGTAGCCGAGCGCCCGCAACGCCTCGCGATCCTCCGCCGAGGGGCCGGCGCCGGGCGGGGGCGGATCGGCATGGAGCGCGGCGCGCATCTCGCCCAGCCGGGCCCGCAGCCGCGCCACACGCTCGGGCTCGTCCGGGGCCAGGTCGGTGCGCTCGTCCGGGTCGGTGTCCAGCGAGAACAGCTTCGCGGAAGCTCCCGGCGCACTCAGCAGCAGCTTGTAGCCGTCCTCGATCCACGCCTGCTCGGAGGGTCCGTAGAGCACGCCCTCGGCCAGCACCGGCGTCGCCGGGGCTGCGTCGGGGCCCAGCAGCGGCGTGCCGCGGAAGCTTTCCGGGATCTCCAGGCCGACTCGTTCGAGGAGCGTCGGGGCGATGTCGAGGGTGCGCGCCGGCGCCGCGACCACGCGGCCTTCCGGAACGCCGGCGCCGGCGAGCAGCAGCGGCACGCGCATCACCTCGGCGTGGAGCGTCTGGCCGTGCCCCACCTCGCCGTGGTCGCCCAGCGACTCGCCGTGGTCGGAGGTGAAGACCACCAGCGCGTGCTCGAGGCCCACGTGGCGATCGATGGCGGCGAGCGCGCGGCCGACGAGCGCGTCGGCGGCGCGCACCTCGCCCGCGTAGGCCGCGGGCGTGAGCGGACCGGGCGCACCCTCGGCGAACTCCGGCGGCGGCCGGTACGGCGTGTGCGGGGTCAGCAGGTGGAGCCAGGCGAAGAGGCGCGCGTCCGCGGGTGCGTCGGCCAGCCAGGCGGTGAAGCGCTCCACCAGCGCCCGGTCGTTGTCGTAGGCGTGGGGCGTGTGATCCCAGCCGGCGCGCTCCGCGCTCCCGCTGGCGACGAAGCGGCGCACCACGCCGTGCCCGGCCACCTCGAAGTAGTCGTCGAAGCCGCGGGCGAAGCCGGTGTCCGGACGCAGCATGGGCTGGTCGACGAAGCCCGCGGTCCGGTAGCCCGCGTCGCGGAGCCGGGCGGCCAGGTGCGGCACGTCCCCCCGCAGCCGCAGGGGACCCTGCTCGCGCAGGTCGAAGGGGTCGAGCGCGCGCTTCGCCGGGCGCTCCAGCAGGTCGAGCTCGCGGGGCCAGCGCGACGTGAACAGCGCGCCCATGCTCGGCACCGTCCAGCCCGCCACCGCCTGGGCCTGCTCGAAGCGCACGCCGCGGCCGGCCAGCCCGTCGACGTGCGGCGTCGGGAAGCGCCCGCCGTAGCAGCCCAGGTGGTCGGCCCGCAGCGTGTCGACCACCAGCAGGAAGACGGCGCGGGGCGGTCCCGGCGGGGCGGGGGCGCATGCGGGCGCCAGCGTCAGGAGGGCGAGCAGCAGGGGGAGGGCACGCGACACCCGGGGAGCGTAGACTGCCCGCGCGAATCCTGGAGGCCCTCGTGAGCGACTACCGAGTGATCCCCGCCGCCGACGTCGACGCCTGGGACGAGGAGACCGGCGTCGTCGTGGCCGGGCTCGGCTGCTCCGGGGCGTGCGCGGCGATCGAGGCGCGCGTCCAGGGCGCCGACGTGCTGGTGCTCGAGCGCGCCAGCGGGGGCGGCGGCGTCACCGCCATGGCCGCCGGCCACGTCTACATGGGCGGCGGCACGCGGGTGCAGAAGGCGGTGGGCGTCGAGGACACGGTCGAGGACATGTTCCGGTACCTGGTCATGAACACCCCCGAGCCGGACGAGGCGAAGATCCGCCTCTACTGCGAGCAGAGCGTCGACCACTTCGACTGGCTGGTCGCCCAGGGCGTGCCCTTCAACGACACCATGTACCGGGGAAAGCACGTCCTCCAGATGACCGACGAGTGTCTGATCTGGTCGGGCAACGAGGAGGTCTGGCCCTTCCGCGAGAAGGCGCGGCCGGCGCCGCGGGGTCACAAGGTGGCCCAGGAGGGCGAGGCCGGGGGGGCCCGGCTGATGGAGCTGCTGATCGCCCGCTGCCAGGCGCTGGGCGTCGCGATCCGCTGCGACGCGGCGTTGCGCGAGCTGGTGCGCGACGGCGAGCGCATCGTGGGCGTCCGCTACCACCACGTGGACGACGCGCCGGGCGCGCTGCGCAGCGTGCGCGCCCGCAAGGGCGTGGTGCTCGCGACCGGTCACTTCACCAACAACGAGGAGATGCTGCGCGAGCACTGCCCGCAGCTCGCCGACGAGCGCATGACGCGCCAGTACACGCCGAACGACGACGGCGTGGCCCACCAGCTCGGGTTGCTCGCCGGCGGCGAGCTGCGGCACATGGAAGGCGCGCTCATCACCAGTCCCTTCTACCCGCCGGAGAGCCTGCTGAAGGGCATCCTGGTCAACCGCGAGGGCCGACGCTTCGTCGCCGAGGACTCCTACCACTCGCGCTCGAGCATCCTGATCACCCAGCAGCCGGGCGGCGTCGCGTATCTCATCGTCGACGACGACTGCTTCGGACGCCCGCTCTTCGGCGGCTACGAGGTGATCGACGCCTTCGAGGACGTGGCCGAGATGGAAAAGGCGTTGTCGCTTCCCGACGGCTCGCTCCAGAAGACACTCGCCGACTACAACGCGAATGCCGCGCGCGGCGAGGATCCGGAGTTCCACAAGGGGAAGAAGTGGCTCGCGCCGCTGGACGCGAAGCCGCTGGCGGCGCTGCGCGCGTCGCTGGGCGACAACCCCTTCATGGCGTTCACGCTGGGCGGCCTGCGCGTCTCGATCGACGGCCAGGTGGAGCGCCCGGACGGCACGCCGATCGCCGGGCTCTACGCCGTGGGCGCCTGCGCGTCGAACATCGCCCAGGACGGCACCGGCTACTCGAGCGGCACCTGCATCGGCGAGTCGACCTTCTTCGGCCGCCGCGCCGGACGCCACGCCGCCGGCGCCTGACCGGCTAGTCGCCCTCGCCGCCGCGCATGCTCTTCATCGTCTCGGCGATGTGGCCGTGCAGGAAGCCGTCGGCGCGCCACATGTAGCAGGAGTCGACCATGCCGCCGCCGGCCATCATGCTGGGGCCGCCGCCGTCCCCCTTGGCGCTGCCCGCCTCGCGCCAGCGCTTCCAGTGGTGGGTGAGCGCCGGGATGCACTGGATCACCGCCGGCGCCAGGTTCAGCAGGGCGTCGAGCAGCGGACGGTCGGCGGGGGCGTCCGAGAGTTTCGCGAACAGCGTGCCCGCCATGCCGCCAAGCGCCGGGTGGCCGTCCAGGAAGGCCAGGTCGCGCGTCCGCCACGGCGCCTCCTGGTAGTCGCCGGCGGTGGTGGTGCGCTCGCCGGCGCCGACGCTTCGCAGCGTCATGGCGCCGAGGTCGACGTCGGCGTGGACGCGGATCTCGTGCTGCGCCGCCAGCCGCTCCAGCGGATCGACGATCTCGTCGAGCGGCACCGGCGCGAAGTGCACGTCGGCCAGCTGGAGCGAGAGCGAGAGCCCCCGGTCGCCGTCCTCCAGCCCGTCGATCGAGAGGCTGCGCTCGAAGATGCGCTGCCCCGCGGCGCGCGGCACCTCGGCGCCGAAGGCCGCCAGGTCGGCGTCGAGCGCCGTGCGCACGGTCGAGCCCAGCAGCTGCGCCGCGGTCAGCACGTGGGAGCAGCCGAGCGGACCGCCGATGGCGGCGCCCAGCCGCCGGGCGAAGCCGGCGTCCAGCGTGCTGCCGGCCAGCGCCTCGATGCGCGCCACCGGATCGCGGCAGCACTCGCCGCCGGTGCCGGCGGACGGCTCGAAGGCCACCGTCGGCTGGTCGGCCCGGATCGTCTCGAACACCGGCTCCGGGCCGTCGCGGCGCAGGGTGGCGTCGACGCGCATGTGGTGGATGAAGCCGTTGGTCTGGAGGTCGCCGGCCATGGGCACCAGGCCGCGCTTGCGCAGGTCGACGACGGCGCCCCGCGCCCGCAGGCGGTTGCCGGCGTCCTGGGCCAGGCGGACTTCGAGGGTGCGGGTGTGGGCCGGCGCACCGCCGGCCTGGATCTCCATGGCGGGCCAGTGTGACGCGGGGTCCCGGCGGGCGCCGCCCCGGCCGATCTGCTTTCGTCTCCGCGAGCGTCCCCGGCCCCGATGCTGGAACTGGTAGACAGGGCGGCCTTAGAAGCCGCTGCCCCACGGGCGTGCAGGTTCGAGTCCTGCTCGGGGCACCAGGGACGCTCCGGGGCGGCTTGCGGGCGGGCGGGGCCGGCGCGATGCTCCCTACCCCCTATGAGCGACGCCAACTCCGACATCACCGCCACCGCCTCCCAGGAGACGCCGATCCGGCACCGGGTCGAGGTCCAGATCGGGGCCGCGCGGGTGCGCAAGGCCTTCGATCGCGCCTACCGCGACCTGGCCAAGCAGGCGCGCATCAAGGGCTTTCGCCCGGGCAAGGCGCCGCGCTCGGTGCTCGAGAAGATGTATGGGCCGTCGGTCGCCGAGGAGATCGAGCACACCCTGGTGCGCGAGACGCTGGCCGACGCCATCGAGCAGACCGGGCTCTCGCCGGTGGCGACGCCGGCCGTGGACGCCCGCACGCCCTCCGCCGACGCCGACTTCCAGTACACGGCCCTGGTCGAGGTGAAGCCCCCGATCGATCTTCCCGAGCTCGAGGGGCTGCCGGCCCGCCGGCCGCCGGTCGACGTGGGCGAGGACGAGGTGCTGGCCCAGCTCGCCCAGCTCCAGGAGCGCAACGCGCCGCTGGTCGAGGAGCCGGACGGCACCGAGGCGGCCCAGGGCCACGTGCTGACCATCGACTTCGTGGGCCGCATCGACGGCGAGCCCTTCGAGGGCGGCAGCGGCAAGGGCGTCGAGCTCGAGATCGGCACCGGGCGCTTCATTCCCGGCTTCGAGGACCAGCTGGTCGGCGCCCGCTCCGGCGACGATCGCACCGTCGAGGTGACCTTCCCCGAGGACTACGGCGCCGAGGACCTGGCCGGCAAGCAGGCCAGCTTCGAGGTGCACGTGGCCGAGGTGAAGAAGCGCCAGATTCCGGACCTGGACGACGAGTTCGCCAAGGACCTGGGCGACTTCGAGACGCTCGACGCGCTGAAGGACCGCATCCGCCAGGACCTGCTGGAGAGCCGCGAGAACGCGGCCAAGGCCGAGCTGCGCAAGTCGCTGCTCGAGGCGCTGGTGGAGCGCACCGACTTCGAGGTGCCGCCGGGCATGACCGACCAGCAGCTCGAGCACCAGCTGCGCCAGGCCGTGCAGCGCTTCCAGGGCCAGATCCCGGAAGAGGCGCTGCGCGAGCAGGTGGGGCGCTGGCGCGAAGAGTGGCGTCCGGACGCCGAGCGCGAGGTGCGCGAGATGCTGCTGCTCGAGGCGATCGCCGAGGACCGCTCGTTCAGCGCCAGCGACGAAGAGGTGGAGGCGCACATCGAGACGCTGGCCGCGTCCCAGGGCGCCACGGCCGATCAGCTGCGCCAGGCGCTCGACGCCGACGCCCTGGAGGCCATGGCGCGCCGTCAGGTGGCCGACGACAAGGTGCTTGAATTCCTCGGCGCTGCGGCTAAAGTCGAAGAAACGGCGGATACTTAGAGCCGAGTTCGCGCCACGGCTGCCTCCTCCGGCAGCATCGCTCCTCCCCCTGGCCGAGTGGCGCGCCAACGGGCTCCTGGCGCCGGCGATGGCGGTTTCGGGAAACGGGGGAAGGCTCGCCCACGGGGTGGGCCGCGGTCGGCGTAGGGCCGGTCCCCTTCGAGCGGGTCGGACAGGTCGGGTAAGCTAACCCCAAGGCATCGAAAGGATTTGGGTGATTCCATGCCCCTGATTCCCATGGTGATCGAGCAGAGCCAGCGTGGCGAGCGCTCGTTCGACATCTACTCCCGCCTGCTGCGGGACCGGATCATCTTCCTGGGGCACGCCCTCGACGACGACGTCGCCAACCTGATCATCGCCCAGCTGCTGTTCCTCGAGGCCGAGGACCCGGAGAAGGAGATCTTCCTCTACATCAACTCGCCGGGCGGCCACGTGACGTCCGGACTGGCCATCTACGACACCATCCAGTACGTGCGGCCCGACGTCTCCACCATCTGCCTGGGGCAGGCGGCCTCGATGGGCGCCTTCCTGCTGGCGGCCGGCGCGAAGGGCAAGCGCCTGGCCCTGCCCAACTCGCGGATCATGATCCACCAGCCCCACGGCGGCGCCCAGGGGCAGGCCACCGACATCGACATCCAGGCCCGCGAGATCCTGTTCATGCGCCAGCGCATCAACGAGCTGCTGGCGCACCACACCGGCAAGCCGGTGGAGCAAATCGCGAAGGACACGGAACGCGACTACCATCTGTCTGGGGTGCAGGCGCAGGAGTACGGACTCGTCGATCGCGTGGTGACCAGCCACGCGGCGCTCGGCGGGTCCAACGGCACCGGCGCGCCCGTGGATGGCGGCAACGGCAAGGACGAATAGGGGCCAGGGATGAAGAAGCGGGACGACGACGCCAACCTCTCGTGCTCCTTCTGCGGGAAGAGCCAGCGCGAGGTCAAGAAGCTGATCGCCGGGCCCACCGTCTATATCTGTGACGAGTGCATCGAGCTCTGCAACGACATCATCGCCGAGGAGTACGGCCAGGAGGAGGCGCCGCCCACCCAGAGCCGGGTGCCGAAGCCGCGCGAGATCAAGGCCTCCCTCGACGAGTACGTGATCGGCCAGGAGAGCGCCAAGAAGACGCTGGCCGTGGCGGTGCACAACCACTACCGCCGCATCGAGAGCCAGACCTTCGTGGGCGACGTCGAGCTCCAGAAGGCCAACATCCTGCTGCTCGGCCCCACCGGGTCGGGCAAGACGCTGCTGGCCCAGACGCTGGCGCGCATCCTGGACGTGCCCTTCACCATCGCCGACGCCACCACGCTCACCGAGGCGGGCTACGTCGGCGAGGACGTGGAGAACATCATCCTGAACCTGCTCCAGGCGGCGAACTACGACGTCGAGCGGGCGCAGCGGGGCATCATCTACATCGACGAGATCGACAAGATCGCGCGCAAGAGCGAGAACCCGTCGATCACCCGCGACGTGTCCGGCGAGGGCGTCCAGCAGGCGCTGCTCAAGATCATCGAGGGCACCATGGCGAGCGTGCCGCCCAAGGGCGGCCGCAAGCACCCGCAGCAGGAGTTCCTGCAGATCGACACCAGCAACATCCTGTTCATCTGCGGCGGCGCCTTCTGCGACCTGGAGACCATCATCGAGCGCCGCATCGGCGTGAAGGGCATGGGCTTCGGCGCCGACATGCAGAAGCGCGCCAAGCGCAGCCAGGGCGAGGTGCTGAAGGAGGTGCAGGCCGAGGACCTGCTGGGCTTCGGCCTGATCCCCGAGTTCGTGGGCCGGCTGCCGGTGGTCGCCACGCTGTCCGAGCTCTCCGAGGACGCGCTGGTCGACATCCTGACCAAGCCCAAGAACGCGCTGGTCAAGCAGTACCAGAAGCTCTTCGAGTTCGAGGAGGTGCGCCTGCGCTTCTCCGACGGCGCGCTGCGCGCCGTCGCCCGGCAGGCCATCGCCCGCAAGTCGGGCGCCCGCGGACTGCGCTCCATCCTCGAGACCGTGATGCTGGACCTCATGTACGAGATCCCGTCGCGCGACGACGTGGAGGAGTGCGTGATCAACGAGGAAGTGATCGAGCAGGGCACCAAGCCGCTGCTCGTCCTCAAGCAGGAGGCCGAGTCGGCCTGACGAAGGAACCCATGGGGATTTTCAAGAGCGACGACGACGAGCGGCCCGAAGAGGGCGGCGCCACCGACGCGGGCGGGAACGCCATCCCGCTGCTGCCGCTGCGCGACATCGTCGTCTTCCCCGGCATGGTCGTCCCGCTGTTCGTGGGACGCGCCAAGTCGATCCACGCGCTCGAGTCCGCCATGGAAGAGGACCGCGAGCTGATGCTCTGCGCCCAGCGCGAGGCGGCCGAGGACGAGCCCACCGAAGAGGACATCTACGAGGTCGGCACGCTGGGCTCGATCGTGCAGCTGCTGCGCCTGCCCGACGGCACGGTCAAGGTGCTGGTCGAGGGCAAGTCGCGGGCGCGCATCGTGCGCTTCGTGGGCAGCGAGCCGTCGTTCACCGCCGAGATCGAGGCGGTCGACGACGGCGGCCCGGCCGGCGTCGAGGTCGAGGCGCTGGTGCGCACCGTCCACGGCACCTTCGAGAACTACGTCAAGCTCAACAAGAAGGTCCCGCCGGAGACGCTCAACACGGTGGTCGCCATCCACGACGCCGGGCGCCTGGCCGACACCATCGTCGCCCACCTGAACCTGAAGCTCGAGGAGCGGCAGGAGCTGCTCGAGACCTTCGCGCCGGGCAAGCGGCTCGAGGACGTCTACGCGCGCATGCAGGCTGAGATCGAGGTGCTCGAGGTCGAGCGCAAGATCCGCGGCCGTGTGAAGAAGCAGATGGAGCGCTCCCAGAAGGAGTACTACCTGAACGAGCAGATGCGGGCGATCCAGAAGGAGCTGGGCGACCGCGACGAGTTCAAGAACGAGCTCGACGAGCTGGAGGAGCAGCTCAAGGCCAAGGCCATGCCCGAGGAGGCCAAGGCGCGTGCGGAGAAGGAGGTCAAGAAGCTCCGCATGATGTCGCCCATGAGCGCCGAGGCGACGGTCGTCCGCAACTACATCGACTGGATGATCGCGCTGCCGTGGGAGGAGTACAGAGAGGAGCACCACGACCTGGCCGAGGCCGAGCGCGTGCTCGACGAGGACCACTTCGGGCTGGAGAAGCCGAAGGAGCGCATCGTCGAGTACCTGGCCGTGCAGTCGCTGGTCGAGAAGATGAAGGGCCCGATCCTGTGCCTGGTGGGCCCGCCGGGCGTCGGCAAGACGTCGCTGGGCAAGTCGATCGCGCGGGCCACCGGCCGCGACTTCGTGCGCGTGTCGCTGGGCGGCGTGCGCGACGAGGCCGAGATCCGCGGCCACCGCCGCACCTACATCGGCGCGCTGCCGGGCAAGATCCTCCAGTCGCTCAAGAAGGCCGGCTCCGGCAACCCGGTCTTCCTGCTCGACGAGGTCGACAAGATGTCGATGGACTTCCGCGGCGACCCGTCGTCGGCGCTGCTCGAGGTGCTCGACCCGGAGCAGAATCACACCTTCAACGACCACTACATGGACCTCGACTACGACCTGTCGCGGATCATGTTCGTGTGCACGGCCAACGTGCTCTCCCAGATCCCGCGGCCGCTCCAGGACCGCATGGAGATCATCCAGATCCCCGGCTACATCGAGAGCGAGAAGCTCTCGATCGCCCGCCAGTACCTGGTGCCGAAGACGCGCGAGGCCAACGGCCTTTCCGAGGAGCACATCGAGTTCACCGACGCGGCGCTGCTCGAGGTGATCCGCCACTACACCCGCGAGTCGGGCGTGCGGAACCTGGAGCGCGAGCTGGCGTCCATCTGCCGCAAGGTGGCCCGGGACGTGGTGAAGGCGGGCGACGGCGCCGGCAAGACGAAGATCACTCCCGCCCGGGTGAGGAAGCTGCTGGGCGTGCAGAAGTACCGCTTCGGCCGCGCCGAGGAGGAGGACCGGGTCGGCATGTGCACCGGCCTGGCCTACACCGAGGTGGGCGGCGAGCTGCTGCAGACCGAGGTGTCGGTGACGCCGGGCAAGGGCAAGCTCCAGGTGACCGGTCGGCTCGGCGAGGTGATGCAGGAGTCGGCGGGCGCGGCCATGTCCTACGTGCGCTCGCGCGCCAAGCAGCTGGGGCTCACCCGCGACTTCTACTCGAAGGTCGACATCCACATCCACGTGCCCGAGGGCGCCACGCCCAAGGACGGTCCGTCGGCGGGCATCACCATCGCCACCGCCATCGCCTCGGCGCTGACGCGGGTGCCGATCCGCAGCAACGTCGCCATGACCGGCGAGATCACGCTGCGCGGTCGCGTGCTGCCGATCGGCGGGCTCAAGGAGAAGCTCATCGCGGCGCTGCGCGGCGGCATCACCACGGTGCTGATCCCGAAGGAGAACGCCAAGGACCTGGCCGACATCCCGCCGGCCATCAAGCGCGGCCTCGAGCTCATCCAGGTGGAGCACATGGACGAGGTGCTGGCCAGCGCGCTGGCGCTGGGCAACCCGGAGGGCTTCCTCCGCGACGGCGACCACGACTTCGACGACATCCACGAGATCCCGCCCCAGGACCGGGCCATCGAGGTCCCGGCCCAGCCGGGGGTGAATTGACGGGCGACGCTCGGCGAGCGAAGTCGGACTTCAGGGCGCGTAGCTCAGCTGGCTAGAGCACCTCGTTTACACCGAGGGGGTCGGCGGTTCGACCCCGTCCGCGCCCACCAGCCTCACAGCCTCACTCCTCGATCGCCCGCCCCGCCGCGAAGGCGTCGCGGTGCTGGCGGTAGATGGCGACGATCTCCGGGGGGAGTCGGCCCTCCAGCATCGTCAGCGCGCGGTCGGCCAGGCGCGTCGCCTGGCCGAAATCGCCGGTGGCCGCGTGGGCGCAGGCCAGCGTGTCCAGGTAGTCGGGACGATCCGGGTGGGCGGCCACGATCGCGCCGGCGATGCGCAGGGCCTCGGCGCCGTCGCGCACCCCCGGGTCGGACGAGGTGGCGCGCAGGTAGGCGTAGTCGTTGCGGGCGTCGGCGGCGACGTCGCAGGTGTCGATGGCCTGGCGCAGGGCGGCCAGCTGCTCGGCAGTGCGGCCCGCGTC
>JBNLVK010000305.1:0-23805 GCA_050618055.1 Myxococcota bacterium | reverse complement strand
GAAGAGGTAGCTGGCCGCGAGCAGCAGACCCTTGCGCAGGCCCCAGCGCCGACCGACGCAGGCGTCGAGCAGCAGCACCAGCGGCAGGAAGGTCCAGTACTCGAGCGAGTTGAAGAGCATGGGCCTAGCGGGCTTCTTCCGAGACCTCGGCCCCGCGGACGTCGCCCGACTCCATGGTCAGGACGGCGTAGCTGCACCAGCCGCCCGACGCGACCAGGGCGATCAGCACGAGCAGGGCGAACCAGCGCGGGATCAGCGAGGCGGGGAGATCCTCTCGCGGCTCCGGCGGACCTTCCGGGGCGTCGGTGTCCACGCGAGCAGGGTAAGGGCTATCCTGAAGCGCCGCCCGCCCGGAGGTCCACCCATGCATCGGCTCGTTCCGGTCCTGCTCCTCCTGCTGCCCTTCGCCGCATCCGCGCAGGACGAGGGGGTTCCGGAGTGGGCGGACGTCGCCGACGTCGAGACGGTCCAGGTCGTGACCGACAACGGCGACGGCACCACCAGCGACACCACGGTGTGGCTGGCGGTGGTGGACGGGCAGGGCTACATCCGCACCGGCAACTCCGGCTGGGGCGGCAACGTCCTGCGCAACCAGGACGTGGAGCTGCGCATCGGCGACGTCTCCTACGAGCTGCACGTCTACTTCGTCGAGGACGACGAGCTGCGCCAGCAGATCACCGACGCCTTCCGCGAGAAGTACGGCTGGAGCGACGCCTTCATCTCGCTCTTCCGCGGAAGCCATCCCACCATCATGAGACTCACCTCCCGCTAGATACAGCGAGCACCGCCATGGCCGATCCCCTGAACAAGTACAGCCGACGCATCACCCAGCCCAAGAGCCAGGGCGCCTCCCAGGCGCAGCTCTTCGCCACCGGCCTCAGCGAGGCCGACCTCGACAAGGCCCAGGTGGGCATCTCGTCGGTGTGGTTCGAGGGCAACCCCTGCAACATGCACCTCCACCTGCTGGCCGCGAAGGTGAAGGAGGGCGTCGAGGCCGCCGGCCTGGTCGGCATGCGCTTCAACACCATCGGCGTCTCCGACGGCATCTCGATGGGGACCGAGGGCATGAGCTACTCGCTCCAGTCCCGCGACCTGATCGCCGACTCGATCGAGACGGTGATGGGCGCCCAGTGGTACGACGCGAACGTGTCGCTGCCGGGCTGCGACAAGAACATGCCCGGCTGCATCATCGCGATGGGCCGCGTGAACCGCCCGTCGCTGATGGTCTACGGCGGCACGATCCGCCCGGGCCGCGACAAGAGCGGCTGCCCGCTCGACATCGTCTCCGCCTTCCAGTCCTACGGCGAGTACGTGGCGGAGCGCATCGACGAGGAGACGCGCCGGGACATCGTGCGCCACGCCTGCCCCGGGGCCGGCGCCTGCGGCGGCATGTACACCGCGAACACCATGGCCAGCGCCATCGAGGCCATGGGCATGAGCCTTCCCTACAGCTCGTCGACGCCGGCCGAGGACGCGGGCAAGCTGGACGAATGCATCGCGGCCGGCGCCGCCATCCGCAACCTGCTGGAGCAGGACATCACGCCGCGCCGGATCATGACGCGCGAGGCCATCGAGAACGCCATGGTCTTCACCATGGCGCTCGGCGGATCCACCAACGCCGTCCTCCACCTGATCGCCATGGCGCGCTCGGTCGACGTGCCGCTGTCCATCGACGACTTCCAGACGGTGAGCGACCGGGTGCCCTTCCTGGCCGACCTGAAGCCCAGCGGCCAGTTCGTGATGGAGGACGTCCACGACGTGGGCGGGACGCCGGCGGTGCTGAAGCTGCTGCTGGAGCACGGCGCCCTCCACGGCGACTGCCTGACCGTCACCGGCCGGACCCTGGCCGAGAACCTGGCCGACCTGCCCGGGCTCTCGGAGGGCCAGCAGGTGGTGCGTCCCTGGTCCGACCCCATCAAGGAGACGGGCCACATCCAGATCCTGCGCGGCAGCTTCGCGCCCGAGGGCGCGGTGGCGAAGATCACCGGCAAGGAGGGGCTCGAGTTCAGCGGCCCGGCCAACCCCTTCGACAGCGAGGAGGACATGCTGGCGGCGCTGGAGCGCGGCGAGATCGAGAAGGGGCAGGTGATCCTGATCCGCTACGAGGGACCGAAGGGCGGGCCGGGAATGCCCGAGATGCTGACGCCCACCTCCGCCATCATGGGCGCCGGGCTGGGCGACCAGGTGGCGCTGATCACCGACGGGCGCTTCTCCGGCGGGTCCCACGGCTTCATCATCGGGCACGTGACGCCCGAGGCGCAGGACGGAGGGCCGATCGCGCTGGTGCAGGCGGGCGATCGCATCACCATCGACGCCAAGGCGCGCACCATCGAGCTCGAGGTGGACGCGGCGGAGCTGGCGCGGCGCCGGGCCGCCTTCACGCCGCCGCCGCTCAAGGCGAGCCGCGGCACGCTCTTCAAGTACATCCGCAACGTGAAGTCGGCCTCCGAAGGCTGCGTCACCGACGAGGACTGATCGATGTCGTGGCTCTTCCTCGCCGTCAGCCTGTGGGGCGCCTGGTTCACCTGGAACGCGCTGAACCCGGCGCCGCGGGACAAGCGCTTCTCGGTGCTGTCCTTCGCCGCCGGGTGGATCACCAGCGAGCTGGCCCTGCACCACTTCCTGTGGCAGGCGGTGGCCACGCTGGTCTTCTGGTGGGCCGGCGCCTTCGAGGCCTGGCCCGGTCGGCTGGGCCTGCTCATCACGTTCGTCTCCTGGGGCGGACTGCTGGCGGTGCAGCGCCGCAGCCAGGCGGCCGAGGTGGAGCTCGAGGAGGCCCTGGTCGAGGCGCTGGGCCCCGACTACCGCACCCGCATCGAGCCCGAACAGCGCGAGCGGCTGGACGAGGGCATCGACTGGCGGCGCGTGATGTTCCCCTTCCCGATCAAGCGCGGCGACGTCGAGATCGTGAAGAACCTCCAGTTCGGACGCCAGGCGGCGGTCGACCTGCACGTCGACGTCTACCGCCACGTCGACCGCCCGCAGAACTGCCCGGTGCTGTTCCAGATCCACGGCGGCGGCTGGATGATCGGCACGAAGGACGAGCAGGCGCTCCCGCTGATGAACGAGATGGCGCGCGCCGGCTGGGTCTGCGTCACCGCCAACTACCGGCTCTCGCCCGCCGCCACCTTCCCGGACCACCTGATCGACTGCAAGGCGGCGCTGCGCTGGATCCGGGAGAACGTGGCCGGGTACGGCGGCAACCCCGACTTCGTGGTGGTGACCGGCGGCTCCGCCGGCGGGCACCTGGCCGCGCTGGTCGGGCTGACGCCCAACGACCCGGAGTACCAGCCCGGCTTCGAGGACGTCGACACGCGGGTGCAGGGCTGCGTGCCCTTCTACGGCGTCTACGACTTCGCCAACCGCAACGAGACCTACGCCCACTCGGGGCTGCACGAGGTGCTGGAGCAGCGGGTGATGAAGGCCTCGCCGCTGGAGCAGCCCGAGGCCTGGGACCGGGCGTCGCCCATCATGCGCGTGAACGAGGACGCGCCGCCCTGGTTCGTCGTGCACGGCGACAGCGACACGCTGGTGCCGGTGGCCGAGGCGCGCCACTTCGTGCGCGCCCTGGCCGAGAAGACCCGCGCCCCGCTGGCCTACGCCGAGCTGGGCGGCGCCCAGCACGCCTTCGAGATCTTCCCGTCGGTGCGCACGCTGCACACGGTGAACGCGGTCCACCGCTTCCTCGCCTGGGTCTACTCGGACTGGCTGCGCGGCCGGGACCAGCGCTCAGCGGCGTAGGGCCGTCACGATCCACAGGGGGTCGGCGCCCTCGGGCGAGCGGTCGAGCTGGCGGGTGCCGGTGAAGCCGCCCGCCAGCTCGTGGTAGGCGGCGACCAGCGCCAGGCGGCCGTCCCGCGGCAGCCCGTGGAAGGCGCGGATCGCCTTGGTCGGGAAGCAGCGGTGCGACATGGCCACGATCGAGCGGCCGCCGGGACGCAGCACGCGCGCGACCTCGGCGAACACCTCCAGCGGCCGGGTCAGGTACTGGACCGACACGGCGTTCAGCACCGCGTCGAAGCTGGCGTCCTCGTACGGGAGCCGCGGATCCGCGTTCAGGTCGACGACCGCGTGCTCCGTGAGCCGGGGGTTGGCGCGAAGCTCGGCCTCGTTCATGCCCAGGCCGGCCACCCGCGCGAAGGGACGCTCCGGCAGGTGCGAGACCCAGGACGACATCAGGTCGAGCAGCGCGGCGTCGGCGGGCAGCAGCTCGTCGTAGGTGCGGCGCAGCGCCTCGATGGTGGCGTCGTCGATGTGGTTGACCAGGCGCGGCGCGGCGTAGAAGGCGGCGTCCGGCGACTCGTCCATGCGCTGGAAGAGCTCGGGCGGAAGGCGCTCGGGGACGTCCACGCGGGCAGGGTGCCGCAGGACCCCTAGTCGAGCACGTCGCGTGCCGTCTGCTCGACGAACGCCACCAGCTCGTCGGCGGTGCGGCCGCGGGCCATCGGCACCAGCCGCTGCACGCCCAGGTCCTCGTAACGCTTCACGGTGTCGCGGTCGAGGCGCAGCGACGGCGTCAGGCTGACGGTCAGCGCGGCGTCGCGCCTTCGCTCGACCCGGCCCGCCGCCTGCTCCAGTCCGTCCAGTGCGGCGCGGGCGCCGTCCAGGTCGAGGGCGAAGCCGTACCAGCCGTCGCCCTGGGCCACGGCGCGCCGGTAGGCCGGCGGACTGTGCCCGCCCACCAGGATGGGCGGGTGGGGCCGCTGCACCGGACGCGGCATGGCCTGCACGCCCGAGAACGACCAGAAGCGCCCGTCGAAGGCCGGGCTCTCCTGGCACCAGAGCGCGCGCATCACCTCGATCGCCTCGTTGGTGCGCGCGCCGCGGTCGTCGAAGGGCGCGCCGATCGCGTCGAACTCGGCCTTCAGGTAGCCGGCGCCCAGCCCGAACCACAGGCGTCCGCCGGACACCACGTCCACGCTGGCCAGCTCCTTGGCCAGCACCAGCGGGTTGCGCTGGGGAAGGATGATGATGCCGGTGGCCAGGTGGATCGTCTTCGTGTGGCCGGCCAGGAACGACAGCGCCGCCGCCGGATCGAGCATGGGCATCTCGGGCGGCGCCGGCGAGGGGGGCGCCTGCGGGTCGGGCAGCACCACGTGCTCGCCGGTCCAGACCGAGTCGTAGCCGGCCGCCTCGGCCGCCCGGGCCACCCGGGCCGCGACCTCGGGATCGGCGCAAGGCCCCGTATTGATTCCGAAGAGTCCGAGCTGCATGGGGACCATCCTATCCCAGGCCGGGCTTCATCTGGCGCCCGGTCCGGCCGATCCATAGCCTATGCAGGTGCCGCGCGTATCGGTCGTCATTCCCTGCTTCAACGAGGAGAGCACCCTCGAGCGGATCGTGGATGCGGTCCGCGCGACGGGCCTCGACCTGGAGATCGTGCTGGTCGACGACGCCTCGAGCGACGGCACGCCCAAGGTGATCGAGGGCCTGGTCGACGACGGCCGCATCGACCGCGCGCTGCGCCACGAGACCAACCGGGGCAAGGGCGCGGCCCTGCGCACCGGCTTCGCCGAGGCCGCCGGCGACGTCGTGATCGTCCAGGACGCCGACCTCGAGTACGACCCCCGTGACTACGCGAAGCTGCTCCAGCCGATCCACGAGGACCGCGCCGACGTGGTCTTCGGCTCGCGCTTCGTAGGCGGCGACGCGCACCGGGTGCTCTACTTCTGGCACTCGATCACCAACCGCGGCCTCACCCTGCTCTCCAACATGCTGACCGACCTGAACCTCACGGACATGGAGGTCTGCTACAAGGTCTTCCGCCGCGAGGTGCTCGATCGCATCCAGATCGAGGAGGACCGCTTCGGCTTCGAGCCGGAGATCACGGCGAAGATCGCGAAGCTCGGCTGCCGCGTGTACGAGGTAGGCGTCTCCTACTCGGGACGCACCTACGCCGAGGGCAAGAAGATCGGCTGGCGCGACGGCGTGCGCGCCGTCTGGTGCATCCTGAAGTACAACCTGTTTCGCAGGTAGCTCAGGCTCCGTAGTAGGCCGGGTCCACGGCGTAGACGCAGCCGTCCAGCGGCTCCCACAGGACGCGCTTGTCCCGGTTGTGCAGCGCCGTCTCGCGATAGACGCGAAACGCCTCGGCCTCGGGCAGGCCGGCGACGTCGCGGCCCAGGGCGTTGGCGAAGAGCGCCTGGCGCAGGGCGCGCGCGCTGTCGGCGTGCCAGAACGAGGCGTTCAGCTCGGTGTCGTGACGGAACGAGCGGTCCGCCACGTTCGTCGAGCCGACGGTCGCCCAGGCGTCGTCGACCACGGCGACCTTGGCGTGCACGTAGACCTCGTCGTAGCGCCCGCCCTCGCGGCTGGCGGCGAAGGCCGCCAGGGTGAAGTGCTCGAAGCGCCCCAGGGCGGCGAGCTTCGCGAAGAAGGGCGCCGCGGCCGGGTTGCGCCGCGCCGCGGCGAAGGCCGGGTGGGCGTTGCCCGGCACCAGGTACACGACCTGCACGCCGCGCACCAGCGCCTGCTCGATCTCGTCGACCAGCAGCGGCGACCCGATCGCCTGGTTCTCGAAGTAGAGGGTGCGCTCCGCCGCCGCCACCGCCGTGACGTACTGCTCGAAGGCGCTCTCCTCGCCGGCGGACACGGCGAAGGGCTTGTGACCCGGCGCCGGCGTGTCGTCCCGGTAGCGGCCGGGTGCGACGGTGCGGCTGATCTGCACGGGCACGTCGCCGGCGGCCGGCGACACGAAGGCCGGGAAGTCGAGGTCGTCGTCGGCGGCGCCCTCGGGCCAGACGCCGTCGGGCTGCGACCGCTCGCTGGCGCCGTTCCAGCGCTGCACGAAGTTGTGGTGCACGTCGCTGGCCGAGGGTCCCTGCAGCTCCAGGTAGACGTCGTGGACGTTGCCGGCCCGGCACTCCGGGTAGCCGGGCTCCGACATCGAGTCGGCGGTGAGGTTGATGCCGCCCACGAAGGCGACCTCGCCGGCCTCGCCCGCGTCCACGATCCAGCTCTTCTGGTGCTGGCAGAAGCCGTCGTCGAGCCGGTCCCAGCGGGCGCGGAAGCGCGCGCCGCGGCTGCGCAGGAACTCCCGGTCGGCCGCGTCGCCGCCGAAGTGGGTCGAGCCCGGCTCGAACTCGGCCAGGCGGGGCTCGCGCCAGAAGAGCGCGCGCACGTCGACGCCGCGCTCGGCCGCCCGGTCGAGCAGGTCGAAGAGCGTCCCGTGGCCGCCCGGCAGCGCGACGTCGCGCTCGATGAAGGCGACCGTCACGAAGACGCTCGAGCGCGCGTTCTCCACTGCCTCGCAGATGCGCCGGAAGGCGGGCCCGCCGTCGACAAGCGGTGCGACCGCGTTGCCGCCGCGCAGCGGGTAGGCGCCGCGCGCCGCGTGGGGGACGTGGGCCGCTGCGCCCTTCACCGCACACCCCCGCGCACGATCTCCTCGATGCGCCCGAGCGCGTCGTCCACGTCGGCCTCCGAGACGTCCAGGTGGGTGACCGCCCGGTAGCGCCCCGGCGCGATCGGGTTGATGCGCAGCGCGCGCTCGCCGAGCGCCCGCGAGAAGGCCGTGCCGTCGTCGACGTCGAACAGCACCATGTTGGTCTCCGGCGCCGGATCGACCCGCAGGCCCAGCCCCGCCAGGCCCGCGGCCAGCCGGCGCGCGTTGGCGTGGTCGTCGGCCAGGCGGGCCACGTGGTGCTCCAGCGCGTGCAGGCCGGCGGCCGCCAGCACGCCCGCCTGGCGCATGCCGCCGCCCAGCAGCTTGAGCGCCCGGTGCAGGGCGCGCAGGCGCTCGCGGCTGCCGCACACCAGCGATCCGACCGGCGCGCCCAGCCCCTTCGACAGGCAGAACGACACGGTGTCGAACAGGCCCGCCCACTCGGCGGCCGGCGTGCCAGTGGCCGCCTCGGCGTTGAACAGGCGCGCGCCGTCCAGGTGCAGCGCCAGGCCGGCGTCGCGGGCCGCGGCGGCGACGTCCTTCGCCAGGTCGAGGGGGAAGACGCGGCCGCCGGAGCGGTTGTGGGTGTTTTCGACGGCCACGATCGTGGTGGGCGCGTAGTGGGCGTCGCTCGGGTGGACGGCGCGCCGCACGTCGGACCCCTCGAACAGGCCGCCGCGTCCCAGGGGCGTCACCTGGAGGCCCGACAGCGCCCAGGGCGCGCCCGACTCGTAGAGCAGCAGGTGGGCGTCCTGGCCGGCCAGCACCACGTCGCCGGGCCGACCGAGCGTCCGCAGCGCCACCTGGTTCGCCATGGTGCCGGACGGCACGAACAGCGCCGCCTCCATGCCCAGGCGCAGGGCCGCCTGCTCCTGGAGCCGGTTCACCGTCGGATCCTCGCCGTAGACGTCGTCGCCCACCTCCGCCTCGGCCATGGCCGTGCGCATGGCGGGCGTGGGACGGGTGACCGTGTCGCTGCGGAAGTCGAGGGTCTTCACACGCTCGGCCACTCGTGGGCCCAGGGACGCGCCTGCTCGAACGCGTGGGCCGCCTGGAGCACGAGATCGTCGCGGTGGCGCGGTCCGACGATCTGGAGCCCGACCGGCAGCCCCGCCTTCGAGAGCCCGGCGCGCACCGTGGCCGCCGGGTGCCAGGACAGGTTGAAGGGAATGGTGAAGCTGGCGACGCCGGCGGGCGGCTGCTTGCGTCCCTCCACCTCGCTGGGAAACGGTCCGCGGGCCGGCGGCGCGTCGTAGGGAATGGTGGGCGTGAGCAGCAGGTCGAAGCGCTCGAAGGTGTCGGCGCACCAGCGGTTCAGCTCCTCGCGCTTGCGCCGGATCTCGAACCAGCGCTCCGGCGTCATCTTCACGCCGGTCTTCACGCCCTGGATGAAGTTGCGCCCGAAGTCGCCCTCGCGCTCCGGCAGCAGATGGCCGAGCTTGCCCAGCAGCTCGAAGGAGCCGACGATGCCCCACTCGGTGGCCATCAGCGGCGGACCGCCCGCCAGCTCCTGGAAGTCGTGGCCCAGCTCGTCGAAGACGCGTGCCGCGTCGTAGGCGATCTCGGCCACGTCGCTCTGCACCCGGGCGTAGCCCAGGTCGGGCGAATAGCCGATGCGCAGGCCCTTCGGCAGGTCGCGCAGCACGTCGCGGTAGGAGAGGCCCGGGTGGGGCAGCGAGTTCGGGTCGAGCGGGTGGGCGCCGACGGTGACGTCCAGGTGAAGCGCCGCGTCCTCGACGGTGCGCGTCAGCGGACCCTGCCCGGCGGTGTCGTCCATCACCCACAGGTCCTTGCCCTCGTTGGGAATGCGTCCGAAGGAGGGCTTCAGGCCGAAGCAGCCGGTGAACGACGCCGGCAGGCGCACCGATCCGCCGCCGTCGCTGGCCGTCGCCAGCGTCACCACGCCGCCGGCGATGGCGGCCGACGATCCGCCGCTCGAGCCGCCCGGCGTGCGCTCGGTGTTCCAGGGGTTGCGCGACTCGCCGAACAGCAGGTTCTTGGTGATCGCCGTGTAGCCGAACTCCGGTGCGTTGGTCTTGCCGACCACGATGGCGCCGGCCTCCCGGAGCCGCGCCACCTGCACCGAGTCCTCGTCGGCCAGGTTGTCCTTGTAGGGCACCGAGCCCATCGACGTCACCAGCCCGGCGGCGTTCTCCAGGTCCTTCACGCCCAGCGGCACGCCCTCCAGCGGCCGCACGTCGCCCCTGGCGATGCGCTCCTCGGCGGCGCGGGCGTCGGCCAGCACCGCGTCGCGATCGCGCATGGCGGTGAAGGCGTTCAGCTTCTCCTGGGTGGCGTCGATGCGGGCGAGCGTCGCCTCCATCAGCTCCACCGGCGAGAGCTCGCGGCGGCGCAGCAGCTCGGTGATCTCGGTCAGGGGTCGGTACAGGAGGTCGGTCATGGGGGCTCCTCGGGTCGTGGGATCAGTCTATCAGGAGGCGGCGCGGGCCCCGGCGCCGAGCTGGGCGGCCAGGGCCTCGGCCACCCGGTCCGGCCGCTCCAGGTGGACGTTGTGCCCCGTGCCCGGGATCTCGAGCACGCGCCCGTCCGGGATCTCCCGGGCCAGCAGGGCGGCACCCTCGTGGGTCAGCAGGCCCGAGTCGCCGCCGCGCACCACCAGCACCGGGCAGGCGATGCGGCTCTTCGGCTCCGGGGGCTTCGCGGGCAGGCGGAACCAGCGCGGGTCGAAGCTGTAGCCGTAGCGTCCGTCGGGCTCCCGGCGGATCGAGCGCTCCGCGATGCGCAGCCGCAGCGCGTCGTCGGCCAGCGGGGCGCCGGGCAGGAAGCGGAAGCGATCGAGCGCGTCCTGGCGCGTGCGGTGGGTGCGTCGGGCGGCCAGCGCCAGCCGCGCCCGGCGCCGATCGCCCTTGGAGCCACCGCGCGAGGGCTCGATCGCCATCACCGATCGCACCGGCGGGTGACACGCCGCGTGATCGAGGGCGACGTGGGCCCCCAGCGAGTGACCGACCAGTCCGTATTCGCGCGCTTCCAGGTCGAGGTGGGCCAGCAATGACTCGACGTCACCGTGGAAGGCGCCGACCCGCGTGTCCTGCGGGTAGTCCGAATCGCCGTGACCGCGGAAGTCGAGGGCCACGAACTGCTGCTCGACGCCCAGCGCGGCGACGGCCTGCACCAGCGGGGACCACCAGCTGCCGTTCGCACCGCCGCCGTGCAGCAGCAGCGTGACCGGCGCCCCCGCGTCTCCCCAGAAGCGCGCAGACAGAACCACGCCGTCCTCGGCGGCGAAGCGTCGCGCCCTCTCGGTTTCTCGCCGGCCGGTCATCGGGCCCGGATGATGCCCGAAAAAGGCCTCGCGGGGGCCTCTTCCCCTCGAATTCGGGCGAATTTCGTTTGTATCCGACGGTGGAAAATGCCTATGATCCGCCCGCTGCGGATGCCGAGATGGAACGCGACGCTGCGGACAGGCCGCGCGGGTGCGACATCCGGGGGATCTTGCTGGAGCTTTCTGGAGCGGTCGGCGCTCCGACAGCGGGATGAGAGGAAAGGAACCAAGAATGGCAGCTCGTAAGAAGAAGAAGGCCACGCGGCGCTCGTCGGGTGGTGGCGATCTCATCATCTCCAAGGCGCGCACCAAGGCCGCCGTGAGGAAGTGCAATGTCGGCGGCGACTTCTACGGCGCCCTCGACAAGGCCGTGCGTGAGATCATCAAGGAGGCCGAGGCGCGCGCGATCGGCAACAAGCGCAAGACGCTGAAGCCGGTCGACCTCTAGGTCATTTCGGTTCAGATGCGGGCCCGTCGGCGTGAGCCGGCGGGCCCGTTGCTTTGTCAGCCCGCGACCGGCAGGCGCAGCCGGCAGCCCGCCCGGTGGAGCGTCTGGCTCGCGACCACACCGTCGGTGTCGCCCGCACCCGCCGGCGGCGCGTCGGTGTTCGGGTGGCGGTCGAAGTCGGGGTGGCTCGACGACGACACGTCGAGGCGCAGCCGCTCGCCGGCGCGCAGCCGCAGCCACAGCGGCGACAGCGCGACGGTCACGCGCGCCGGCCCGGGCGTGTCGAAGCGGGTGCGCGCGATGCCGAAGGCGATGCGCCGCGCCTGGCCGTCGTCGTCCACCCGCAGGAGCTCCGCGGTGAAGTCGGTGCGGGCGGCGCTGCTCTCGGCCGTCAGCTCGAGCGTCGGCGCGCCCGCGATCTCGAGCGCGCGCGGCAGCGGCTCGCCCAGGTAGCGCAGCCCGTCGCCGCGCTCCGACCCCTCGCTGCCGGACGGCCGCGCGTCGGCCGGATCGTAGAGGTAGCGGTCGCGGGCCTCGGTCGCGTCCTCGCCTTCCTCGCCCAGGCGTCCGCCGTCCGGGTCGCGGCCGCAGCCGGTCAGGTGCAGCACCCGCTCCGCGTCCGAGGGCGGGAAGCCGGCCGCCTCGCGCCAGCCCACGCCGGCCACGAAGGCGCGCACCGCCGCGCCGCGCGGCGTCCCGCGGTCGGCCAGCGCCGCCAGGTGATCGCAGGCCGCCCGGGTCGCCTCGGCCGCGAAGCGGGCCGGCCGTCCACCGTCCGCCCGCAACCGACCGCGTCCGTCGCCCTCTGCGGGACCGATCAGCAGCCGCGGCGGCGGCGAGCCCGTCTGCTCGGCCGCCGCGCCCAGCGCCGCGTGGTCGAGGAGCAGTGCCGGCAGCGTGTCGTGGGACCAGCTTCCGAAGAGCAGCGTCGCCGGCGGTCGCCCGGGCAGGGCCGGCGCGCGCGCCTCCCAGAAGTCGTCGCGCGTGGGGTGCGCGAGCCAGTCGCGCAGCCAGTCGACGCGGCGCGACGCCACCCGGTCGGCCTCGAGCAGCGGACGGTGGGCCAGCGCGCGGGCCAGGTCGTGCACGCGCGCTCCCTCGGGCTCGCCCGCCGCCACGGCCAGGGCCAGCTGGAAGGTGGTCTCCAGGCGCAGGGCGCCGCCGCGGTGCAGCCACGCCCAGGCGTCCCGTGCGGCGAAGCCCACCAGCAGGCCGTCGATCGGACGTCGCGCCGCGGCCAGCGTCGCCCAGGCGGCATGCCCCGCGTAGCCGAGTCCGGCCAGCGCCAGCGGTCCGGCGCACCAGGGCTGCTTCGCCACCCACTCGACCGCCTCCGCGCCGTCGGCACCGTCGGCGACGAAGGGCTCGAAGCGCCCCTCCGATCCGTGCAGCCCGCGGCAGCCGACCACCACCACGCTGTGGCCCTGCTCCGCCAGCAGGCGCGCGAGACCCGTGGTCGGGTGGCGCCCGTGCACCGGGGCCACCGAGCGGGCCACCAGCGTGGCGCGGACCGGCGCTCCGTCGGGCCGGAACACCCGGGCGGCCAGGCGCTCTCCGCCGGGCAGGCGGATCCACTCGTCGCAGCGCACCACGCGGCAGCGCGGGGCCGGCAGGCCGAGCCAGCGTCCGGCCAGGGCGCTCGCCGCGCGGGAGAGGGCGCTCAACCCCGGGCGCTCAGCGGGTCGAGGTTGGCGCCCACCGTGAACAGGCGCTCGAGCGTCACCCGGCGCAGCACGTCGGGGTCGGCCAGACCCTGCTCCTCGGCCACCAGCGCCAGGCCGTCGCTGGCGAAGCGCGCCGCCTTCTCGATGGCCGTGGGCGTCGACTCGGCGTCGGACAGCTCGAGCTTGTCGGCCACCGCCACCTTGTTGGCCAGGGCGACGAAGGCGTAGAAGGCGGCGCTGCGCTCCTCCGGATCGAGCTCGGCGATGGCGCGGAAGACGCGGTGCCCGGACTCCGCCGTCGCCGGCAGGCTCGGCAGCCAGACGGGCAGGGCCCAGGTCCCGACGTCGAGCGGCGCCGCCTCGGTGTCGAGCTTCGCCCGGTCCTTCGGCGCGATGAAGCGGTAGATGCCCATCGCCTCGTCCCAGGGCGGGAAGCCCATGTCCTGGAGGCGTCCGCTGCGCCAGCGCAGCGCCCACTCCTGGGCGTCCGAGTCGAGCTCCCAGATCGAGCCCTGCATCAGCCGGAAGTAGGTCCAGTAGTCCTCTTCGAACAGGGCGCGCAGCAGCGCCACGATCTCCGCCGCGTCGTCGTTCTCGTCGTGCGGAACGAAGTGGAACTGGCCTTCCAGGGTCTGCGACTTCTCCGGCGGCTGCCAGCCCTCGTCGTCGGTGGGCTTCTGCACCACGAAGAGGCGCGCGCGCAGCAACAGCACCAGCAGCTCGGCGTCCAGCGCGTTGGCGTGGCGCACCAGCGACGCCTTGTCGCCGTCGGCCAGGGCGGCCAGCCAGGCGGAGAGGTCCGCCACGTCCAGCTCGTAGCCGTGCCAGGCGTCCAGGTCGACGGCCGCCACCACCTGCTCCGGCGTGGCGTGGGCCAGGATCCAGCCCGCGTCGGACAGGCCCTGCGCCTTCACCAGGAAGCACAGCTCGGCCTCGGGCAGGCGCGGGATCACCCGCTCCGGCTCGGGCAGCAGCCCCAGCACGCGGGCGCGCTCGGCCAGCGGCGCCTCGCAGACCAGGGCGACCTGGTCTTCCACCGACGCGCGGGCCAGCTCCGAGACCGCCGCGTCGCGATCGCGACGGGCCAGCTCGAGCAGGCGTCGGCTCTCTGCGGAGGCCGGGGGGGACGCCATCGGCGGAGACCTTAGCGGAGGAGTGTAGGATGGTCGCTCTCCCGCGGACGCCCGGGATCGATCTCGAGTGGAGGCTTCGTTGCTCTGGCGCGCCTGGTCGTTCGTTTCGGGGGCACCGGTCGGTGTGCTCGTCGCACTGGCCTGCGGCGCGCAGGGCCTGCCGGCGCTCGGCGGCGCCGCGCTGGCCGCGGGCCTGCTCAGCTGGGGAGCGGCGGCCTGGGTGGGCGGCGGTGCGCGCGCGGCCCGGGCGGCCGGCGCCGGCTGGGCGTCGCTGGCCGCCGTGGCCGCCGCGCTGCTCCAGCTGCCGCCGGGTCCGGCGGTGTGGAGCGCCGCCCAGGCGGTGGTCTCGCTGGTCGTCTTCGACGACGCGCGCCGCCGCGGCGATCCGGCCGAGCGCCCGCGGTCATCGGGTCTGCTCGCGGCCGGGCTCGCCTGGCTGGCGATCGGCGCCGCCGCGGTGGTGCTGGCGGCGGTGGCCGGCGCCTGGGACGAGGCTCCGCCGGAAGCCCCGGGCAGCGCCGAGGCGATCTACGACCTCGACGCGGCGGTCGCCACCCGTCCGCTGCCGCGCTGCGCCGACGACGGCGGCGAGGTCCGGGTGCTGCGCGCCTCGGGTGCGCGTCCGCGGCTCGCCCCCGACGGCGCGCTCTGGTTCGACGCGCGCGCGGGGGACGGCCGGCGCCAGATCCACCGGCTCGACCCGGCGACCGGCGCGGCCGTCTGCCGCACCTGCGACGAGGCGGGCCACAACCTGCGACCTGCGCCGGGCCGCGCCGGCGTGCTGTTCGAGACCGATCGCCACGCCGCCGGCGTGCATCCGGCCGACACCGATCTGCACCTGCTGCGCGGCGGCGCGACGGACGGCGAGCCGTCGCGGCGCCTCACCTTCGGCGCCGGCGCCCACGGCCACGCCGTCTGGGATCCGGCCGGCGGCGTGGTCTGGTCGCGGCGCGTCTCGGGCCACGCGGTGGTGCGCGCGACGATCCAGAGCGGACACGGCTCGCTGGCGCTCGGTCCGCCGACGCCCATCGAGCGGGGCGGCGCGCGCTTCGTGGCGCCGGAGGCCTGGTCGCCGGACGCCCGGTCGCTGGTGACGCTGCGCGGAAACCCGTTCGCTCCGCTGCGGGCCACGCTGCGCGATCCGGCCACCGGCGAGGAGCGGCCGCTGCGCGACGACGTGGTGCCGGGAGGCGTGGCCTTCAGCGCCGACGGCGCCGTGCTGGCGCTGGCCGCGTCGACGCGGGCGCGCGCTGCCGGCGCGCTGCCGGCGGCCCTGGGAGCGCTGCTCCAGCCGCTGGCCTGGCGACTCGACCGCGACGGCGTGCTGTTCCGCGGGACGTCGCTCTACCTGGGCGAGCGCGACGGCGCGCTGCGGCGCCAGGCGCTGCCGGACGTGGAGGCCTGGGGTGCGCCCACCGGGGTTTCGCTGTCGCCCGACGGACTGCGCGTCTACCTGGGACAGCGCGCTGCGGACGGCAGCGAGCGCCTGCTGGAGATCCGCCGGCGCTGCTCGTGAGCCGGCTATCCTGGGTGGGTGCCGAGCCTGGACGACATCCGTGGGACCTTCGCCGGACGCCGGCCCGCCGTCATCGGCGAAGACGGCGTGCGGCGTGCGGGCGTGGCCATGGTGCTGCGCGACGATCCGGAGGGACCGTCGGTGCTGTTCATCGAGCGGGCCCGCTTCGAGGGCGATCCCTGGTCGGGCCACATGGCCTTCCCGGGCGGTCGCGTCGACCCGGGCGACGCCGACGCCCGCCGGGCCGCCGAGCGGGAGACGCTGGAGGAGGTGGGTCTGACGCTGGCGGGCGCCGAGTTCATCGGTGCGCTGGACGACCGGCAGGGCAACCCGCGCACCCACGGCACGCTGATCATCTCGGGCTATGTCTACGCCGTGAGCGATCCGCCGCCGCTGGTGCCGAACCACGAGGTGGAGAAGGCGTTCTGGTTCCCGCTGCGCGACCTGCGCGCGCCCGAGAACCACGTGCCCTACCGCGCCCACCAGCAGCTCGACTTCCCCGGCATCCTCGTCGGCGACCCGGAGCGTCACATCGTCTGGGGGCTCACCTACAACTTCCTCGAGGGCTTCTTCTCGGTGGTGGGCAAGCCGCTGCCCGATCGCTGGACGCCCGAGATGCGCCAGTACGCCCGGCACATCGAGCGGCCCTAGCCCTCCTGCGTCGCGCGGTCCCGGAACGCGTCACACTGCGTCACCGGCAGCGGCGGGTAGCGCAGCATCTCCGGGTTCGCGTCGGCGGCCAGGCAGCGCCAGAAGACGCTGCCCCGGGCGTTGGCCTGGGTGGCGCCGTACAGGCAACGCGCGCAGAGTCCGACGGCTTGGCTTTCGTCCGCCATGAATGCGAGTCTAGGACCCGTGAGTGGACGACGCTGGAGCGCGCTCGTGGGCCCGGTCGCGCGCACGCTCGAGCTGCTCGAGTCGCTGCTGCGCGACTTCGTCGGTGCGCCGGCGGACGCGGACCAGCTCGCGCGTCACCACGCCTTCCGCTGGGAGGTGCGTCACGGGCGCGGCCGGCTGGTTCCCATCGAGGAGCCGCACCGCTTCGACCTGGACGACCTGGTGGGCGTCGACCGCGCCGTCGAGCGGCTGGTGGCGAACACCGAGCAGTTCCTGGCGGGCCACCCGTCGAACCACGTGCTGCTGTTCGGCGAGCGGGGCACCGGCAAGTCGTCGGCGGTGAAGGGCCTGCTGACCCGCTTCGGCGAGCGCGGCCTGCGCATCGTCGAGGTGCACAAGGGCGACCTGCTGCACCTGCCCGACGTGCTCGCCGCGCTGCGCGGATCGCCGCTGCGCTTTCTGCTCTTCTGCGACGACCTGGCCTTCGACGCGGGCGAGGCCAGCTACCGGGAGATGAAGGCCGCGCTCGAGGGCAGCCTGACGGCGCCGCCGGGCAACGTGCGCATCGTCGCCACCAGCAACCGCCGTCACCTGCTGCCCCAGAGCGTCGACGACAACCGGGAGGCGCGCATCGACGAGCACGGCGACCTGCACATGGGCGAGACCGTCGACGAGAAGCTCGCCCTGTCGGACCGCTTCGGGCTGGTGCTGGGCTTCTACCCCTTCGACCAGGCCACCTACCTGGCGATCGTGGACCACTACGCCGGGCAGGCGGGCGTGCGGGCGCCGCGCGAGCAGCTGCACGAAGAGGCGCTGCGTTGGGCGCTCCAGCGTTCGACGCGCTCGGGGCGCACGGCGCGCCAGTTCGTCGACGACTTCGCTGGGCGCGAGGCGCTCGGCGCCGGGCGCGAGGCGCTGCGCGACCGGCAGACGCGCTAGTCTGGACGCTCGGCGCCGGCTTCCGCCCGGCGGCCGCTCGGAGGACCACGCTCGTTGGAGAGCCCAGCTCTAGGCTTCTCGCTGATCGGACTGCTCAGCGTCGTCGCCCTGATCCTGACGAACGCCTACTTCGTCGCCACCGAGTTCGCCCTGGTGGCCGTCCGGCGCACCCAGATCGAGCTCTGGGTGAACGAGGGGCGTCGCGGAGCGTCGTCCGCCGCCGCGGCCATCGACGGGCTGGACGACGCCATCGCGGCCACCCAGCTCGGCATCACCCTGGCGAGCATCGGCCTGGGCTTCGTGGGCGAGCCGGCGCTGGCGCGCCTGATCGCGCCGCTGCTCGAGGCGACGCCGCTGGCGAGCGGGGCGGCGGTGCATACCCTCGCCATCGCTGTGGCGTTCGCCATCATCACCTTCCTGCACGTGGTGGTGGGCGAGCTGGCTCCGAAGGCCATCGCGCTGGACCACCCGGGCCCGGTGGCGCTGTTCGCCGCCAGGCCGCTGCTGGTGTTCGGGCGCATCTTCCGTCCGGTGCTGTGGATGATGAACGGCGCCGGCAACCGGCTGGTCCGCGCGCTGGGCGTTCAGCCCGCCGGACACGGCCAGGGCGTGCACTCGCCCGAGGAGCTCTCGATGCTGGTGTCCGAGTCGCGGGCGGCCGGCGTGATCCGGCCCTACGCCGGTCGCATCCTGGGCAACGTCTTCCGCCTGTCCCGCACGCGGGTGTGCGACGTGATGGTTCCGCGCGAGCAGGTGCTGGCCATCGACCGCAACATCGACGCCGACGAGCTGCTCGACCTGCTGCGCGAGAGCGGCTTCACGCGCCTGCCGGTCTACGACGGCACCCTCGACCAGACGGTCGGCATCCTGCACACCAAGGACCTGTTCAACGTCTACGCCCGCGAGGGGGTGGTGCACCTGTTCGACGCGGTGCGGCCCGTCACGTTCATCCGCAGCGACCTGCCGGTGGTCGACGCGCTGCGCCAGTTCCGGCGCGGCCGGCGCCACCTGGCGGTGGTGCGCGACGGCGACGGTCCGGTGCTCGGGGTCTGCACGCTCGAGGACATCCTCGAGGAGATCGTGGGCGAGATCGAGGACGAGCACGACGAGCCGACTCCGGCGGGAAGCGACTGAGGCGGGAGCGGGGCGGGTCTTCTGCTCCGCTCCGCTGACTCTTCCCTTTTCGACTTCGCTCGCCTTCGGCTCGCTGCGCGCCCGGCTTCACGCCGGGCTTGCGCGGGCCGTCTCCGAGGTGGCGGGGTCGCCGGTCAGCCGTTCAGCAGACCCATCTCGCGGCCGACCTTGCGGAGGGCTTCGAGGCTCTGGTCGAGCTGGTCCCGGGTGTGGGTGGCCATGTAGCTGGTGCGGATCATGGCGCGGCCTTCGGGGACGGCGGGAGACACCACCGGGTTCACGAACACGCCCTCGTCCTGGAGCCGCATGGTCATGCGGAAGGCGGTCATGTCCTCGCCCACCACCAGCGGGATCACCGGCGAGGCCGAGTCGCCGGTGTCCCAGCCCATCGCCTGGAGCTCGTGGCGCATGTGGTCGGTGTTCTCCCACAGCGTCTTGCGCCGCTCGGGCTCGCGCTCGACGATCTCGAGGGCCTTGAGCGCGGCGGCGATCGACGCCGGCGGCGGCGCGGCGCTGAAGATCTCGCTGCGCGCCTGGTGCTTCACGTAGTCGATCACCTGCTGGTCGCCGGCCACGAAGCCGCCCACCGCCGCCAGCGACTTCGAGAACGTGCCCATCACCAGGTCGACGTCGTCCTCCACGCCGAAGTGCTCCGGCGTGCCGCGTCCGTGCTCGCCGAACACGCCCAGGCCGTGGGCGTCGTCGACCATCAGCCGGGCGCCGTGGCGCCGGGCCAGCTCGGCCACGCGGGGCAGGTCGGAGAGGTCGCCCTCCATGGAGAAGACGCCGTCGACCACGATCAGCACGCCGCGATCCGCGGGGGCCACGCGCAGCTTCTTCGCCAGGTCGTCCATGTCGTTGTGGCGGAACTTGTAGGTCTTGCCGAAGCCGAGCCGGCAGCCGTCGATGATGCAGGCGTGGTCGAGGGCGTCGAGGATCGCCACGTCCTGGCGGCCCAGCAGGCAGGAGAGCACGCCCAGGTTCACCTGGAAGCCGGTGGCGAAGGTGAGCGCCGCCTCCCGGCCCATGAACGCGGCCAGGCGCTGCTCGAGCGCCACGTGCAGGTCGAGGGTCCCGTTCAGCAGGCGCGAGCCGGCGCAGCCGGTGCCGTAGAGGGCCAGTGCGGTGGCCGCCGCCTCCTTGACCTCCGGGTGCGCGGTCAGGCCCAGGTAGTTGTTGGAGCCGAGCATCACCAGCTCCCGGCCCTCGTGGGTCACCACCGGGTCCTGGGAGGAGGAGATGGTGCGGTAGTAGGGGTAGGCGCCGGCGGCCCGGGCGGCCCGCACCCGCTCGGCGTTGCCGCGGCACTTGTCGAAGAGATCCACGCTCATGCTCTCCCTGAAGGACGGCCAGACGCGTCCTCCACTTGAACGGGAGGCTGCGTGCGCACGGGGAGGCACGTGGGGCCGGGCTGGCGGCAGGGCCTGGGCAAGGACGTGGGCTTCCCGTGGGGGGGAGTGCGCGGGTCCGTGGGCGGAGCTTATCGCAGCCTGGGCGAGCCCGGCGAGCGGGGGCCCCGGCCGGTGGTCGGTCCCGGCGCCAGCACGTAGACTCCTGGGGACCCGCCCCCCTCCACCCTTGGGCGCCTTCCCGGCGTCTCCTCCGCTTCCTGGGAGGATCGATGCAACTACGCCGCTCCCTCGCGGTCGTGCTGCTGGCGACCGCCGTCGGCCTCCTTCCGGGCTCCGCCCCGGCGGAGGACTACGACCCGCTGTTCGACGACGAGTACCTGGCGGGGGACGCCCTGGAGCACGACCCGCTCGAGTCGGGCAACCGGGTGATCTTCGGCTTCAACCAGCAGCTCGACGACTGGCTGCTCGACCCGGTCACCCGCGCCTACCAGTGGGCGGTGCCGCACCCGGTCCGCGAGGCGGTCCACCACTTCTTCCTGAACCTGCGATCCCCGGTGGTCTTCGCCAACGAGGTGGTCCAGCTGCGGCCCGAGGCCGCCGCCACCACCTTCGGACGCTTCCTGGCCAACTCGACCTGGGGCGTGGCCGGCCTGTTCGACGTGGCCGAGTCGCACATGGACATTCCGCGCGGCGACGCCGACTTCGGCCAGACGCTGGCGCGCTACGGGGTTCCGCGCGGCCCCTACGTGGTTCTGCCCCTGCTGGGGCCCAGCACCACCCGCGACGCGCTGGGCCGGGCGGTCGACGTGGCGATCGATCCGGTGACCTACCTGGTGGGTCCGGTCAACCTGGAGTGGCAGCTGGTGCGCGGCGGGAGCTTCGGCCTGGCGGTGCGCGACTCGCACCTGGACTCGCTGGACGCGCTGCGCGACTCGTCGGTCGACTACTACTCGGCCATGCGCAGCGCCTACCTCCAGAGCCGGCAGGCCATGGAGGAGGAGGCGTCCTGGGGGGCGCCGGCGGCGGCCAGCGCGGAGGCGAGGTCCCGGTCCGCCGAGGGTCAGGACTCGGTGCCCGAGGCCAGCTTCTCGATGCGCTCGTCGATGGCCGCGATCAGCGCGTCGAAGTCCTCGCGCTTGACGATGCCGGAGAACTCGCTGCGGCGCAGCGCCAGCTCGCTGACGGTCCCGTCCAGGTAGACGTCGATCACCTTCCAGCGCCCGTCGACCTGGCGCATGCGGTAGTTCAGCTCGACGTCGTCGCCCTCCGGGTTCACCAGCACGCTCTTGACGAGCACCGTGTCCAGGCGGGCCGGCTCCTCGGACAGGGTCTCGAAGTGCTGCCCGGAGTAGCCGTCGAACTGGCCGGCGTAGTTGGCGACCATGAAGCGCAGGAAGGTGGCGAGGAAGCGCTCGCGCTCCTGCTCGGTGGCCTTCCGCCAGTGACGTCCCACCGACTTCTCGGCCATGAAGGCGACGTCGTAGTACTCGGGAATGGCGGGCTCGAGCTTCCGGGTCCGGCCCTCGTAGCCGAGCGTGTCGGCGTTCTTCATCACGTCGATCAGCACTTCGTGGAGCCCGTCGACCGTGTGGGACGGGCTGCCGGACGGCTCCTCGGCGGTCGAGGCCACGGCGAGCGCGGCGACGGCCGCCCACACCCCGAGCATCCGGATCACCCTCATACCTCTCCTCGACTCCTCACCCGCGTCGCAGTGTAGCGGTCCGGGTGCGTCGCGGGGCCCGCAGGACCCCGTTTGCTACCCATGGGACGGGCCCCGCGGGCGATCCATTCACCCGCCGGGCGCGCCAGGGATCTCGGAGGAGCACTTCGGATGATCGATGGGCTCGAGGCCAGGCTCGGCGGCTTCCTGGCGGCCTGGGTCGGCGGCGCGATCCGTCGCCCGTCCGTCACCATCGTGTGCATGCTGCTGGGCGCGGTCGCCGCCGGCTTCTACGCCGCCGGCAACCTGGGTCTGCGCGGCGACACCGAGGCGCTCTTCTCGGACGACCTGCCGCACAAGCGGGCCGAGCGCGTCTACTACGACGCCTTCCCCACCCAGTTCGAGAACATGTTCATCGTGGTGGACGGCGTGACGCCGGAGCGCGCCGGCGAGGCGGCGGCGCAGCTGGCGCAGCGCCTCGCCGAGCTGCCCGACGACTTCCGCATGGTCTTCCTGCCGGGCGGCGGCGCCTTCTTCGAGCAGAACGCCTTCCTCTACCTGGACACCGAGGAGCTGTCCGACCTGGCCGACCAGCTGGCCCAGGCCCAGCCCTACCTGGCCGAGCTGTCGCGCGACGGGTCGATTCGCGGGCTGGCGTCGATCCTGGCGCGCGGCGCGCGCGCGGTCCGCGACGGCGACGTCGAGGCGGAGCGCCTGTCCGCCATGTACGAGCGCACCGCCGAGGCGCTCACGGCGCGGCTCGCCCGCCGCGACTACCACCTCTCCTGGGCCGAGGTGCTGGCGTCGCAGGAGTTCGAGGGTGACCCGAAGCGACGCGTGCTGCTGGTGCAGCCCGCCCTCCAGACCGCCGACCTCCAGCCGGCGCGGCGCTCCATCGAGACGCTGCGCCGCGAGATCCGGGCGCTCGACCTGGGTCCGGCCACCGGCGTGCGCGTGCGGGTGACCGGCGACGTGGCGCTCTCCTACGAGGAGATGGGCGTCGTGAAGAGCCAGGCGACGCTGGCGGGAGTCGGCTCACTGGTCTGCGTCGGCGTCATCCTGTTCGCCGGCCTGCGCCAGGCGCGCCTGGTGTTCGCGGTGCTGCTGAACCTGATCGTGGGCCTGGTCTACACCGCCGGCTTCACCGCGCTGGCGGTCGGCCACTTCAACATGATCTCGGTGGCGTTCGCGGTGCTGTTCATCGGCCTGGGCGTCGACTTCGGCATCCACCTGTGCGTGCGCTACCGGGAGCTGCTGGGCGAGGGCGAGGACCACGTCTCGTCGCTGCGCGAGTCGGCGCGCGACGTCGGCAGCTCGCTGGTGCTGTGCGCGGTCACCACCTCGATCGGCTTCTTCGCCTTCGTGCCCACCGAGTTCATCGGCGTGGCGGAGCTGGGCCTGATCTCCGGCGCGGGCATGCTGATCAGCCTGTTCTGCACGCTCACGCTGCTGCCGGCGCTGATGAGCCTGCCGCCCACGCCGCGCGCGGGCGCGGTGGTGCACGGCACCCGCTGGGACGGAACCTGGATCGAGCTGCCGGTCCGCTACCCGCGCGCCGTGCGCGGCGTGGCGCTGCTGCTGGGCCTGGTTTCGGTCTTCCTGCTGCCCCGCGCCCGCTTCGACAACAACCCGCTGAACGTGCGGGACCCGGCCAGCGAGTCGGTGGAGACGCTCGCCGAGCTGCTCGAGCGCGGCGCCACGTCGCCCTGGAGCCTGAACTCGCTGGCGCCGGACGTGGAGACCGCCAACGCGCTGGCCGAACGCCTGCGCGCGCTGCCGAACGTCGAGCGGGTGGTCACGCTCACCGACTTCGTGCCCAGCGACCAGGGCGAGAAGCTCGACATCATCGAGGAGGTGGCGCTGTTCCTGGGTCCGGTGGCGGAGCCGGGCGGCGCGCTGCCCGAGCCGTCGGTGGAGGAGCGCGTCGAGGCCCTGCGCCACCTGGAGCACGAGCTCGGCAAGATCGACCCGCAGGCGCTCCCGCCCGACTTCGCCGCGACGGTGGACCTGCTGCGCAGCCGCCTCTCCCAGTACCTGGCGACGGTCGAGGGGGCGCCTTCCGCCGGCGACTCGCTCGACGCGCTGGAGGAGAGCCTGCTCGGCAGCCTGCCGGAGCAGCTGCGCATCCTGAACGCGGCGCTCGGCGCGGGGCGCGTGACGCTCGAGAACCTGCCGGACGCGCTGATCTCGCAGATGGTGGGCGACGAGGGCCAGGTGCGCATCCAGACCTTCCCGAAGGCCGACCTCTCCGACCACCGCGCGCTGGCCGCCTTCGTCGACGCGGTGCGCGAGATCGATCCGGGCGCGGCGGGCAGCGCCGGCGAGATCGTGGGCAGCGGCCGCGCCGTGGTGGCGTCGCTCCAGCAGGCCATGCTGTCGGCGCTGCTGGCGGTGGCGGTGGTGGTCTTCCTGATCTGGCGCCGCCTGACCGACACGGCGCTGGTGCTGGTTCCGC
>JBNLVK010000304.1:0-3812 GCA_050618055.1 Myxococcota bacterium | reverse complement strand
TTCCGCGTGGTCAGCGCCGACGAGATGATCGGCCACGGGGCCGACCCGGAGGCCTGGTTCGGAATCGATGCCGAGCGGGGCTTCGCCTTCCGCAACGGATCGGCCGGCGAGCTGCTGGTGCCGGCGCAGCGTCGCGGCGCGGGGGGCTACCTGCCCGGTCGCCCCGAGATGGACACGCTCTTCGTGGCCTGGGGCGCCGGCGTGCGACGCGGCCTGCGCGTGCCCGAGATGCGCCAGGCCGACGTGGCGCCCACGCTCGCCCGGCTGCTCGGTCTGCGCCTCGAGGGCGCCGGTGGACGCGCCCTGGTCGGCCTGCTGACGCCCGAGTCGCAGCGGTGAGCGCGGACGACCGGCACCAGGCCCGGCTCGTCACCGTCTCGTTCGTCACCGACGGCGACCACGTGCTGCTGCTGCGTCACCCGGAGGACGGCAAGCGCTTCCCCGGCCAGTGGAACGGCATCGGCGGTCACGTGGAAGAGGGCGAGGGCATCCGCCAGGCGGCGCGCCGCGAGATCCGCGAGGAGACGGGCCTGGACGTGCCGGACCTGCGCCTGTGCGGGGTGCTGCACGAGTCGGGGCTGCTGGGCCATGCCTACGTGGTGTTCGTCTTCACGGGGGCCGCGCCGCGCCGCCGGCTGGTGTCGCCCGAGGGACTGACCCTGCGCTGGCAGCCGGTCTCCGAGCTATCTTCTCTCGCGCTGGTGCACGACGTGGCGGTGCTGCTGCCCCGCGCCCTGGCCGGAGGGGATCCCTTCTTCGTGACCGAGACCTACGACGGAACCGACCGGCGCCTCTCCCTGGAGTTCGACGAGGGCACGTGAGCAACGCCGCCTCCACCATCACCATCGAGCTGAACCCGCGCGAGCAGCGGCTCTACGACACGCTGCGCGAGCGCGTGGTGGTGAAGGAGCCGGGCAGCGGGTCCGGCTTCGGCGACGTGGCGCTGCTGCTGCCCGACCTGACCGTGCTGCTGGTGCGCATGCTGCGCGATCGCCGCGTGCCGCGCGGTCCCAAGCTGGTGGCGCTGCTGGGCGTCGGCTACGTGCTGTCGCCGGTCGACCTGCTGCCGAGCCTGCTGCTGGGTCCCGTCGGGCTGGTCGACGACCTGCTGGTCGTGTCCGCCGCGCTGTCGCGGCTGCTGAACCACGTCCACCCGGACGTGGTGCGCGACGCCTGGCCCGGCCAGGGCGACGCGCTCGAGGCCATCCAGCGCGTGAGCCGCTGGTCCGAGGGCGTCTTCCGGGGAAGGCTGCGCCGGTCGGACGCGTCGTGAGCGCCGCCCGGCGGGACGCGGTCCGTTACGTCCTCTCGGGAGTGGCGGCGCTCGTCTCGCTGCTGGTGGCTCTCTTCCTGATGTCGAAGGCGGTGGGTCCCGGCAGTCCGGCCGAGGTGCTGCTGATCGGCGAGCTCGAGCTCTGGCAGCAGCAGCTCGCGCCCGAGGAGCGCTTCGAGCCCCCGCCGGAGCCCGAGCGCGTCGCGCCCGAGCGCCCCCGCTTCGACCGCTAGGCGGCCGACTGCGACTGCGAGTTGCGCCAGGCGGGCGCCAGGTTCCACAGCAGCACGGCCGTCAGGCCCACGCCGAACACGCCGAGCCACAGGCTGCCCATGCCGGGCAGGCTGATGGTCGTGAAGTTCGCGATCTGCTTCGTCCCGAGCACGCCGGGCATGAAGGGGTCGACGGTGATGGCCGCCTTCGGGTCGAGGTCGTGGCCGAACACGTAGAGCTTGTAGACGAAGCGCGCGAAGGAGAACGCGGACAGGTAGACGAAGATCACCGTCAGGTCGAACAGCGAGCGCACGTCGCCGATCAGCGCCACGCGCAGCGCCAGCAGCACCAGCACGCCGATGCCGAAGGGGATCCAGTCGAGGTCGGAGAGCGAGGCGCGGTCGATGCTGTGCATGCCGATGTAGTGGTTCAGCGTGTTGATCTCCTGCACGTCGCCGGTGACGGTGTGGGCGAAGATCTCCAGCGCCAGGCCGTCCGGGTACTGGGGGGCCTGGAAGTGCATGATCCAGAGCGGCGCCGTCAGGCTGAGCAGCAGCGGCGCCACCAGCAGCACCAGCACCAGGCGGCTGCGGGTGATCAGTCCGCCGTCCAGGGTGCGATCGAAGCGGGCGAAGAATTCGTTCACGGGTGTGTCTCCTTGGTTCAGACCAGGTCGCCGCGGCGGAAGCTGCGCAGCGCGGCGGTCCAGGCGAGCGCGCCGAAGGTGAAGGGCCAGAGCAGGCCCAGCGAGAGCAGCTCGCCCGGGGCGAGCCGGCTCGAGAGGAAGAAGCCCACCGGTCCCAGCGTCGCCAGGTCGGGCTCGGCGGCGGCCAGCAGCGCCACCCGCACGCACTCCACCGGGTTCAGCACGGCCAGCGAGAAGACGGCGGCCGGGTCGAGCCGCCAGGTGAGAATCATGCCGATAAGGCCGAAGTCGAGCAGCGACACGCCGGCGCCCCAGGCGAGCACCACCCAGGTCATGGCGCGGGCCGGGCTGCGCACGGTCACCGAGATGGCGATGCCCAGCGTGGTGAAGGCCCAGAGCAGCGCCGTGCACAGCGCGCAGGCGCGCAGCAGGAAGCTCCACGGCACCGCCTCGCCGGTGACGGCGCGGCCCACCGCGCCGATCGCCAGCAGCATCGCCACCAGCGGCACCGACAACGCCAGGAAGCGGGTGCCGATGACGGCGGCCAGGTAGCGGCTGCGGCGCAGCGGGTGGCTCAGCAGCAGCTCGAGTGCGCCGTCCTCGCGGGCCCGGTTCACCACCTGACCGGTGGCCGCCAGCGCGATCAGCGGCAGCAGCAGCAGCAGGGCGTGGGAGAGCGAGAAGAGCATGCGGCCCAGGCCGGTGAAGCCGAGCACGCTCGACTCGCGCAGCCCCACCCACACGAACAGCGCGGCCAGCCCGGCGTACACGCCCAGGCAGACCAGCAGCCAGCGCGAGCGCACCACCTCGGCCCACTCCAGGCGCACCACCGCCGCCAGATCGCGTTCGCGGCTCACGGCGCCGCCTCCCCGTGGCCGGCGTGGTGGGCGCGGGCATCGGCCGCGGGCGCATGGGCGTCGCCGGCGTCCCCCGCGAAGCGCTGCTTCGCCGCGTGCAGCGGGATCGTCCCGGCCGGATCGCCCGCGGCGACGGCGGCCAGGCCGTAGCCCATGGGCGAGTGGTCGACCGGCGCGAAGGCCGCCTCTTCGAGCGGCAGCCAGCGCTCCTCGCGATGGTGGTGCAGCCAGGCGGCGTGCACCTCGGGCGTCGCCAGCTCGGCCAGCTCGGCCAGATCGGCCAGCAGGCAGCCCGGATCGTCGTAGTGGCGCACGTCGCCGTCGGCCAGGTGGAGCTGGCCCGCGAAGGCCGGATCGCTCACCAGCATGCCGCAGCGCGCGCAGGCCGTGCCGTCCCAGTCGACGTCGACCGGACCGCCGGGCGGGCGCGCCGAGAGCGTCACCGCCGCGCCGACCGCCAGCACCAGCAGCGCGACCATGCCCGCGCTCGCCGCCACGCGGCGCCACTCAGGCCGGGCCACGGATCACCTCCAGGCGCGGCCGCGCCGGCGTGCGGGCCGGGCCGTCGTACTGCACGCGACCGTCGGCCAGCTCGAGCTCGCGGTCGACGCGTCCCGCCAGGTCGTCGGGGCGGTGCGAGCACAGGACGACCGTGGCGTCGCGGGCCGAGGCGTCGAGCAGCGGGAAGAAGCGCTCGCGGGTCTCGGCGTCCAGGCTGCCGGTGGGCTCGTCCAGGATCAGCAGCGAAGCGTCTGCGGCCAGCGCCAGGGCCAGCAGGAGCTTCTGCTTCATGCCGCCGGAGAGCCCGCGCACCGGACGCAGC
>JBNLVK010000303.1:0-3562 GCA_050618055.1 Myxococcota bacterium | reverse complement strand
CGCGCCACCAGATCGATCAGCAGCAGGTTCGCGCGGGCGTCCTCGAGCAGGTAGGCGAGCGCCTCTTCCCGTTCCGAGGGCGAGAGGAGCCGCGCTTCGATCGATCGCATGCCGGGCCCCGGGGCCGTCACTCGATGACGGCGAGAACGGCCCCCTCGTCGATGCTGTCGCCCTCGGCCACCCGGATCTCCGCGACGCGGCCGCCGCACGGCGCCTCCACCGGGATCTCCATCTTCATCGACTCGAGGATCATCAGCACGTCCTCTTCCTCGACCCGGGCGCCCACCTGGCTCTCGATCTTCCAGACGTTCCCGGCGATCTGGGCCTCGACCTCCGTCGGCATCGACACTCCCTCGTCCCCCGTGCGCGGGGCGGTCGGAGCATAGCCCCGTCGCTCGGGCGTCGCGCTATTCTCCGCCCCCGTGCTGGAGACGCTGACCCAGGGCTTCACCGCGGCGCGCGAACGCCTGTCCGGCGTCCGCGAGCTGACGGAAGAGAACGTCGCCGAGTCGCTGCGCGACGTGCGCATGTCGCTGCTCGAGGCCGACGTGGACCTGGCCGTCGTGCGCGACTTCCTGGCCCGCGTGAAGGAGCGCGCCCTCGGCGAGAAGGTCGGGACCCGCGTCCGCGACGCCCAGGGCCGCACGATCAAGGTCACGCCGGGCCAGCACTTCGTGAAGACCTGCGAGGAGGAGCTGGTGGCCCTGATGGGGCCGGTGGACGCCTCGCTGGCCGTCGCCGACGGGCGCACCACGATCATGCTGGTGGGCCTCCAGGGCGTCGGCAAGACGACCGTCGCCGGCAAGCTGGCCCGCAAGCTCCAGTCCGAGGGCAAGCGCCCGCTGCTGGTGGCCGCCGACGTCTACCGCCCCGCCGCGGTGCTCCAGCTCCAGCAGCTCGGCGAGAAGCTGGGCGTGACGGTGCACACCGGCGCCGAGGGCGAGAAGCCGCCGAAGATCTGCGCCGACGCCGCCGCGCGCGCCAGGGCCGAGGGCTTCGACGCGGTGGTCTACGACACGGCGGGCCGGCTGGCGGTCGACGACGCGCTGATGGTCGAGCTCGACGAGATCACCCGGGCGACGCAGCCGGCCAACACGCTGCTGGTCTGCGACTCGCTGATGGGCCGCGACGCGGTGAACGTGGCCGCCGCCTTCGCCGAGCGGCTCGCCCTCGACGGGCTCGTCCTCACCAAGCTCGACGGCGACGCCCGCGGCGGCGCGGCGCTGGCGGTGAAGGCGGTCACCGGCGTCCCCATCAAGTTCCTGGGCACCGGCGAGACCCTCGACCGGCTGGAGGAGTTCCGGCCCGAGGGCCTGGCGTCGCGCATCCTGGGCATGGGCGACATCGTCGGCCTGGTCAAGGACTTCGAGGAGGTCGTCGACGAGAAGGAGGCCGAGGCCGACGCGGAGCGCATGCTGAAGGGCCAGTTCGGCCTGGACGACCTGCTCAAGCAGCTGAAGATGATCCAGAAGCTGGGCCCGCTGCGGGACGTCGTGGCGAAGCTCCCCATGTTCGGCGGCCTGGCGGACCAGGTCGAGGAGACCGAGCTGGTCAAGGTCGAGTCGCTGATCCGCTCGATGACGCCGGGCGAGCGCAGCCAGCCCGAGACGATCGACAAGAGCCGGGCCTCGCGGATCGCGCGGGGCAGCGGCCGGCGCAGCCAGGACGTGCGCGACCTGATCGAGCGCTTCGGCCAGATGCGCGAGATGATGGCGTCGCTGGGCGGCAAGGGCGGGCTGCTGTCCCGCATGCCGGGCATGGGCAACCTGGCGGGCGCCGGGCCCGGCGGGCTCGATCCCAGCGCCCTGCTGGGCGGCGGCGGCGGTCCCAACCGCCGGGAACAGGAGAAGCGGCGCTCCCGTCAGAAGGGCAAACGGAAGCAGGCGCGGAAGTCGCGCAAGAAGAACCGGAGACGCTGAGCGGGGCCGGTTCCCCACGGGGAGACACAGGTTTCGGAGCCTGGTGGCCGATCCACGAAGCACCCATGCGAACCCTGCACCGCGCCCTCGTCGGCCTGCTCCTGCTGCCGTTCGCCGTCGCAGCCGGCGCCGGCGCCAACCCGCTGCTGCCGCGGCCGGACGGCCTCGAGCCGGCGGTCCGCTTCTGGGAGCGGGTCTACTCGGAGGTGCCCTCGGACGGCGGCCTGATCCACGACTCCGAGTACCTGGACGTGGTGTACGAGCGCATCCGCCTGCCCGAAGGCCTGTCGCACCGGGCCCGCGAGAAGCGCATCGAGAAGCGCAAGGACCAGATCCGGGCCAGCCTGCGGCGACTGGCCAGCGGCAAGCGCAGCGGGCTGTCCAGCGAGGACGCCGAGATTTTGGCGCTGTGGCCGGAGGGCGTGACCAACGGGACCCTGCGGCGCGCCGCCGGCAACGTGCGCTTCCAGCTGGGACAGGCCGACCGCTTCCGCGCCGGGCTGGTGCGCTCCGGCGCGTGGATCGACCACATCCGCACGACCATGCGGCGCTACGGCGTGCCGGTGGAGCTGGCGGCGCTGCCCCACGTGGAGTCGTCGTTCAACCCGGGCGCCTACTCGCGGGTCGGCGCCTCGGGCATGTGGCAGTTCACCCGCTCGACCGGGCGCCTGTTCATGCGCATCGACTCGGTGGTCGACGAGCGCCTCGACCCCTGGATCGCCACCGACGCCGCGGCGCGCCTGCTGCTGAAGAACCACGAGATCACCCGCTCCTGGCCGCTGGCCATCACCGCCTACAACCACGGCGCGGCCGGCATGCAGCGCGCGGCGCGCAAGCTCGGCACCAACGACATCGCCACGATCGTGCGCAAGTACAACAGCCGCACCTTCGGCTTCGCCTCGCGCAACTTCTACGCCTCGTTCCTGGCGGCGTCGTCGGTCGACGCCCGGGCCGACGCGCTGTTCGGCGTGCTCGACCGCGACGAGCCGGTCGCCTACACGCTGATCGAGATGCCCCACTTCTACCGGGCCACCACCCTGGCCAGCGCCCTGGGCGTCGACACCGACCTGCTGCGCCGGCACAACACCGCGCTGCGCCCGGCCGTCTGGCAGGGCAACAAGTTCGTGCCCCGCGGCTACTCGCTGCGCGTGCCCACGGCGGCGCTCGCGGCGGATCCGCCGACGCTGCTGGCGAGCATTCCGCCCGACGAGCGGCTCGCCCGCCAGCACCGCGACCGCTACCACAAGGTCCGCCGCGGCGAGACCCTGTCGGTGATCGCCCGCCGCTACGGCCTGAAGGTCGGCCAGCTGGTGGAGCTGAACAACCTGCGCAGCCGCCACCGCATCCGCGTCGGGCAGATCCTGACGCTGCCCGGCGGCAGCGACGTGCCGGTGGCGGTGGCGCGGCAGGATCCGCCGGCCAGCGGCTACTACACCGTGCGTCGCGGCGACACGCTGTCGATCATCTCCCGCCGCTTCGGCGTGTCGCAGAACGCGCTGGTGGCGGAGAACCGTCTCGCGAGCCGCAACCGCATCACGGTCGGCCAGCGGCTGCGCATTCCGGGCGCGCCGGTGACGGTGGCCTCCGCGGAGGCCGCGCCGGAGCCGGCGCCGGTGAAGAAGCCTGCGCCGAAGCCCGAGCCG
>JBNLVK010000302.1:0-4601 GCA_050618055.1 Myxococcota bacterium | reverse complement strand
GCCACGTGCATGTCCACGGTGCGCGTCTCCACCCGGTCGGGCTCGGGGAAGCCCCACACCTCCTGGAGCAGGCGGCGCCGCGACAGGATGCGTCCCGGCTCGCGGGCGAACAGGGCCAGCAGCTCGGCCTCGCGGCGGGTCAGCTCCACCGCGTCGTCGCCGCGGCGGGCCTGGAGCGCGCCGGCGTCGACCTTCCAGCCGCCGATCTCGAAGCTCTCGGGCGCGGCCTCGGCGCGGCGCGCGCCGGAGCGACGCAGCAGCGCGTCGACCCGGGCCACCAGCTCGGCCACCGAGAAGGGCTTGGTCACGTAGTCGTCGGCGCCGGCGGCGAAGCCGTCGAGCACGTCCTGCTCGGCGCCCCGGGCGGTGAGCATCAGGATGGGCAGGCGCGGCAGCTGCTCGCGCAGCGCGCGACACACGTCGAAGCCGTTCATGCCGGGCAGCATGACGTCGAGCACCACCAGCGCATGCTGGTTGCGTCCGGCTGCGCGCAGGCCGTCGTCGCCGCGCTCGACACCCTCCGGCGCGTAGCCGTGGAAGGCCAGCACGTCGCACAGACCGCGGCGGATCGCGGCCTCGTCCTCGACCACCAGCACCGGCAGCTTCGCTTCGGAAGACATGGGGAGAGTCTAGGTCTCCTGCTCCCGGGGCCGCGTAAACGCCGTGTAAATCGGCGCGGCCACGGTTTACGGGTCTTTGACGGCGGGCCGCCGCGCGGCGGCGGAAGCTCTTCGTGTATCGGCGCACCGGCGCCGCCACTCGAGGAGACCCCCCATGACGCGAACTCCCCTGCGAACCCACGCCCTGCTGGTCGCCAGCCTGCTCACCCTGACCTTCGGCGCCGGCGTCGCCGCCCGGATCGGTGGCGGCGCGACGACCGGCGGCATCGTGACCGGCCCCGTCCACGCGACCCCCGGCGCCACCCGGGTGGAGGGCGGCGGCGTGCACCTGGCCGCCACCCTGGACCGCCATTCGGTGCTGCGGGGCGGCGACGGAACCGTGCGCGTCGAGCTGGTGCTGGGCGCCGACGCGGCCAGCGGCCAGGACGGCTTCGCCCCCCGCGTGCCCACCGACCTGGTGGTCGTGCTCGACCGCTCGGGCTCGATGCAGGGCGAGCCGCTCCACTTCGCCAAGGCCGCCGTACGCGAGCTGGTGTCGCGCCTGGGCGCGGAGGATCGCTTCGGCCTGGTGACCTACGCCAGCGGCGGCGAGGTCGCGATCGGCCTGGAGACGCCGCGCGGCGACGCTCGCGAGCGCTGGCAGAGAACGCTGGCCGGCATCCAGGCCAACGGCGGCACGAACATGTCGCGCGGTCTCGACCTGGCCCACGCGCTGGTGGCCGGCACGCGCGGCGACGGCCACTCGCCGCGCATCGTGCTGATCTCGGACGGCCACGCCAACCAGGGCGACTACGGCGTCGACGCCCTGCGCGGTCGCGCCGCGCGCGCCGTCCCCGGCGAGTACGCGCTGTCCGCCGTGGGCGTCGGCCAGGGCTTCGACGAGACCGTGATGAGCGCCATCGCCGACGCCGGGACCGGCAACTTCTACTACCTGCCCGACGTGCGCGAGCTGGCCGGCGTGTTCGCCGCCGAGTTCGCCGCCGCACGCGACCGGGTGGCGAAGGCGCTGGAGGTGCACCTGCAGCCCGGACCGGGTGTCGAGCTGCGCGCGGCGGCGGGCCTGCCCCTCGAACGCGCGCCCGACGGCGTGCGCTTCCGCCCGGGCGACCTGTTCGCCGGCCAGGAGCGCCGCGTCTGGCTGACGCTGCACGCCCCCACCGACGGTCCGGGCGACGTGGCCCTCGGCGAGCTGGCGCTGCGCTTCACCGACGCCGACGGCCGGCGCCGCGACCTGCGCCTGGTCGGCCTGCCGAAGCTGGCCCGCGTCGAGGCCGAGGACGACTACTGGGCCTCCTTCGACACCGACGCCTACAAACGAAGCCAGGGCGAGAGCCTGGGCGCGTTGAAGGAGAAGGTGGCGAAGCTCATGAAGGACGGCCGCCGCGACGACGCCGTCGCCGAGGTGGACGGCTACATGGACTCGATGCAGCAGGACCAGCTGCGCGCCCTCGGCTACGCGGTGCCCGAGGACGAGGCCGCCGTGGTCGACCTGCGCGCCCGCGTGGCCGCCCCGTCGGCGGCGAAGCCCGAGGAGCAGAACCGGCTGGGCAAGGAGCTGCTGGAGGCGGGCCGCGACGCGCGCCGCGTCGGCAGCAAGCACGAGTAGCCGAAACACACGAACCCGTTCCGAAGGAAGGAAGACCCCATGAAGTGGATCGATCGACTGACGATGCTGGTGAAGGCCGACGCCCACGGCGTGCTGGAGCAGCTCGAGGAGCGAAGCCTGCTGGCCAAGCAGCACCTGCGCGAGGCGGAGCTCGAGCTGACCCGCAAGCGCGCGCGCTGCGAGGCCCTGGACGACGAGGCGCGGCGCGCCCGGGAGCAGGGCGAACGGCTCGCCGCCGAGATCGCGGCCCTCGACGAGGACGTCGAGCTGGCGCTGGCCGGCGACAAGGAGGAGCTGGCGCGCTTCGCCCTGCGCAAGCTGCTGCCGAAGCGGCGTGCGCTGGAGCAGCTGACCCAGCGCGCCGCCGAGGTCCAGGAGGAGCGGGCGCGGCTGGCCGCGAAGCTCGAGGAGCAGGAAGCCGAGCTCGAGGAGCTGGCGCGCCAGGTGCGGCTGCGGCTGGCGGCGGATCGCGAGAGCGAGCAGGCCGACGCCGCGCCCGAGCGGCCGGCGGCGGACGAGGAGATCGAGCTCGAGCTGCTGCGCCGGCGCACGGCGGGCGCGGAGGCGGTGCGATGAGCGGCTGGAACGGCTTCGGCCGCGCCCTCGTGTTCGGCGCCGTCGCCGCCGCCGCGCTGCTGCTGGCCGGGCCGCTGCTGGCCGGCATCTTCGGCGCCGTGGGCGCCCTGCGCGTGTTCGCAGTCGGCGTGGCGGTGGCCTACCTGGCCGGTCTGGGACCCGACTGGCGGCGCGGCTTCGTCGCCGCCGGCGCGGCCGCCGCGCTGGGTGCCCTGCTGCTGCTGCTGCCCTTCGGCATCGCGTGGACCGCAGCCGGCGCGGCGGCCATCGTGGCCGTCTGCCGCAGCGGCCTGCTCTACCGGGCGCGACCGCTGCGCGCCTGGTCGGTCGAGGCGGTGCTGCTGGTCGCGGGCCTGGCACTCGCCGCGTTCCTGGCGGCCGGAAGCTGGGCGTCGCTGGCCCTGGCCACCTGGGGCTACTTCCTGGTGCAGAGCGCCTTCTTCCTGGCGGGCGGCGTGCGCGCCCGCCGCGAGCCCGCACCCGGCGACCCGTTCGAGCGCGCTGCGAAGGAGCTTGCCGCCCTGCTGCGCTAGCGCGGCGCCCGGAAGTCGGCCGGGCGACTCCAAGATAGGGGTTGCGCGAAGCGATCCCGCGTTGTTCACTTGTGTCACGGCAAGGCTTCGGCGACCGGGTTGGCCCCACGGACCTCGTCCAGAACGGCCCCGGACGGTCGCGATCCGAAAGTGAGAGCCCCGTTCCGCCGAGAAGGGCGGAGGGCGCTGCCCAGGATCGCCAGTCCACCCGAGCGCCGGCCCCGGCAGGCGACCTCGCGGACTCGGGCGGTGATCCACCCGGAGAGCGGCTGCCGACGCCGCCAAGGAAGATTCTGGATCCTGGATTCCTGGAACGGGACCCCTGAACGGTCCGGCCCCCGGGCCGGGCGGTCCCTACAGCGTGACGGCGGAGCCCGGCAGAGGCCGGGCGCCCCGGGGCACGCGGAGAGCCCACAGAGCCTGGACACGTGATGACGAGCGTGACGGCGAGGTTCGCATGCACGGCGTAGACGCCCCGTGATCATTCTTCACGGCGCCTTCGTCGACGATCGCCTGTTCGTCTGGGGAGAAGCCCCGGCGGATGCGCCGAAGCGTCGGCGCCGCAAGAACGGCGGCGCGCCGTTCCCCTACGACGCCGGCTTCGACGCGGTGGCCCGCGCGGTGAAGTCGCTGCCCAGCGGCCTGAAGCCCACCAAGCGTCGGCACGTCGAGGCGCTGGCCTGGCTCCCCACCCAGGACGGCCGCCCGATCCCCTCGAGCTCGCTGATCGGCGAGGCTCCCGACTCGGAGCTGGAAACGACGATCGAGCCCTGGGTCGTGAACGGCCTGCTGCTCGAGCCGAAGGAGAGCCTGGCGCTGCTGGCCGCCGCCGCCGGATCGGGACGCAGCGTGCACGGCGTCATGCCGGGCCGCGACTTCCAGTACTGGACGCGGGCGCTGCGCGTGGCCGGCTCGCTGGTGACCCGCCAGCGCTACCTGCCCGACGTCGCCGAAGAGGACGGCACCTACCTGGCGCGCTGGAGCCCGGTGTGGATCGGCGACGACGCCGAGCGGCTCGAGTCGCTGGCCGGCGAGATGCCCGCCGTGGCCCGGGCGCTCACCCTCGAGGCGGACGAGCCACCCGACGAGCCCGCGGCCGAGCGGCTGGCGGCCTTCGTGGGAACGCTGGTCGACCACATCGTGCGCACCCACGCCAACGACGGCGTGCCGTCGGTCGCCAACGGCACGCCCGACGCCAACGTCCACGACCGCTGGCTGAACGCGCTGCGACGTCCCGACGACGCGGTCGTGAAGGGCGCCGACGAC
>JBNLVK010000301.1:0-3622 GCA_050618055.1 Myxococcota bacterium | reverse complement strand
CGCGCCGTCCAGGTCGACCAGGTCGAGCCGCGGTGCCGGCTCGCCCACGGCGGGTCCCTGCTCTCCGGTGAGCGCACCCACCGGCGCCAGGCGTTCGTGCAGCAGGCCGATCTGCCGGACCAGCACCAGCACCACGCCGGCGAGGGCCACCACCGCCAGCCAGAGCAGGACGTTCGAGACGATCAGGGCTTCGTTCATGCGGGTCTCCCGGGCGGCGCCGCGCCGGCGACGGCGCCCAGCCGGGGGATGGCGTTCCAGAGGAGCGCGAGGAAGGCGACGCTGCCAAGCAGCGCCGGCGCGTCGAGCCAGGACACGGCGCGCGACGCCGTGTCGACGAGCAGCAGCAGCGCGGCGCCGCACAGCACCGCGTTCCGCCACAGCAACCAGGGGGCCAGCGTCTGCCGGCGGCCCAGCGGACCCGTGCAGCCGCAGTCGATGTGGCGGCGGCCGCGCGCCAGGTTCCAGCCGATGGCGCCGGCGTAGAGCGCGAGCAGCGTGCAGGCGAGGGCGGGGCCGAGCGGCGTCAGGTCGAGCAGGAGCGCGCCGGCGGCGGCGGCTTCGGCCGCGACCACGGCGACCGACGCCGGCCGGCCGGCCGCGCGCGGGAGCAGCCGGTAGTCGCCCAGCGTGGCGGCGAACGCGGGCAGGTCGCGCAGCTTATGGAAGGCGGCCGCCGCGAACAGCAGCGCCAGCGAGCAGCGCAGCGCCTCGTGGACCACCGGGTCGAGCGCCATCAGCGCGCCACCTCGAGGCGCATGCCCGCCAGACCCGCCTCGAACAGGTTGCGCAGGTGCTCGCCGGTCTCGGCGTCGAGCACGGCCACCGCGCCGAGCTGGGAGTTGCGGGCGAACAGCAGGGGCGCGTCGTCCTGGCTGACCGCGATGGTGTCGGCGCCGCCGCCGGGCAGCAGGGCGTCCAGCAGGAAGCCGGCGAAGCCGCCCTCGACGCCGATGCGCCCGCCCAGGAAGGCGGCGGTGAAGTTGGGCATCTCGAAGCGTCCGACCCGCTCGCGCCGCGCCAGGTCGAAGACCCACACCTCCGGACCCGGCTCCTTGTGGGAGCCCGCCTCGCCCTGGTGGAAGGCGACGTAGAAGCGCCCCGACTTCGCGTGCAGGGCCGCCATCTGGCGGCCGCCGGGACGCCAGCCCGAAGCGCGCTCCGCGTCGCTGGAGAGCCACCAGCTCTCGATCGCCGGCGTCTGCTCCGCGAAGTCGATCTCGAACACCCGGCCGGCGAAGGTCGGGAACACCCAGCGGCTGCCGACGCGGCCGCCGGCCATCATCAGCGGATCCTCGATCACGTCGAAGAAGGTCTCGCTGGCGCGCATGTCGCGCTTCGCGCCGTTCTCGTCCAGGTCGACCGCCAGCACGCTGCCGTTGCCGCAGAGCATGGCGAAGCTCTGGTCGCCGGTGGGGTAGATGCCGGCACAGCCCGAGGTGACGATCTCGCCGACGAAGCGGCGCGCGGCCAGGTCGACGATCGAGACCGAGGTGTTCGGGAACTGGTTGAAGGTGGCGAGGAAGCGGCCGCCGTCGAGCAGCGCCGCGTAGCCCAGCGAGGCGGCGCTCTCCGAGGTGCGCGTCGGCAGCACCACCTCGCCCGCGATCGCCAGCGTCTTCGCGTCGTAGATGGTGACGTAGTCGGTGCGATCGCCGCGGCGCCCGCGCGAGTAGTCGATCTCCACCGCGTAGAACTCGTCGCGCTCCGGCGAGTAGAGCGGCGGCTTGGGCGAGAGGGTGGTGCCGGCGTCGACGCTGGCCATCACCTCGCCGGTGTCGCCGTCGTAGAGCACGCTGTGGCCGAAGATCAGGTCGGGCACCCACACGGCGTGGTCGCCGACCAGCGGCATCGGCGTCACCTGGCCGATCGGCTCGACCGGCTGGGCGGCGGCATCCGGGCCCGTCAGCAGGGCCAGCAGCGCCAGCGCGCCCGGCAGCCACGGGCCACGGCGGCGGATTCGAGACATCACGCTCCCTCCCGCGCCCATCATGTCACAGCTGCGTCCGGCGGCGCTCCCCCGTGGTAGCCTCCGGCCGAGGGTTCCACGACGGAGGAGACGCCATGAAGGTCGAAGGGGGCTGCTACTGCGGGGCGCTGCGCTACAGCGCCGAGGGGGATCCGCTGTTCAAGGGCCAGTGCCACTGCCGCGAGTGCCAGTACGTCTCCGGCGGCTCGGTGAACGTCGTGATGGGCATGCCCGAGGCGGGCTTCGCCTACACCAGCGGCCAGCCGAAGGGCTTCACCCGCAGCGACCTCGACGATCCGGTGACGCGCGAGTTCTGCGCCGACTGCGGCACCCACATCCTGGCGAAGTCGCCGGCGCTGCCCGGGGCGCTGATGCTCAAGGCCGGCACCCTGGACGATCCGAGCGTGTTCGGCACGCCGCAGATGGCCATCTTCTGCTGCGACCGCCAGCCCTTCCACCAGCTTCCCGAGGGCGTGCCCGCCTTCGAGAAGGGACCGGGCTCGGCCCAGGTGAGCTAGCTCGGGTGTCGAAGCTCCGGGCGGACGAGCACGCGTCGCTCCACTACCCGGGCGACGCGATGCACGCCTGGCTGCACGGCCTGCGCGCCCGCGGACCGGTGGTGGAGGTCCCGTTCGGCGGCGGGCCGGCCTGGCTCGTGCTGGGTCACGACGCGCTGACCCGCGCGTTCAAGGACGAGGCCGCCTTCCCGGCGGGCGAGCACTACAAGCGCGCCCTCGAGCCGAGCCAGGGGCGCACCTTCCAGGGCCTCGACGGGCACGAGCACCATGTGCTGCGCAGCCTGGCCACGCCGGCCTTCCGCCCCCGCGCCCTGCGCAGCTGGGAGGACGAGCTGGCGCCGCTGGCCCACGAGCTCTTCGACCGCTTCGCCGGCGCAGGCCGGGTCGACCTGGTCGACCGCTTCACCCGCATCTACCCGTTCCTGGTGATCACGCGCATGCTGGGCATTCCGCGCGACCGGGAGGAGGCCTTCCACGGCTGGGCGACGGCCATGCTGCGCTTCGACGCGAAGGCCAACGCCGAGTTCACCGCCGTGCTGCGGCCGCTGATCGCCCTGCGGCGTCGCGAGCCCCGGGACGACGTGGTCTCCGGCCTGCTGCAGGCCGAGGTCGAGGGCCGCCGCATGAGCGACGAGGAGGTGCTCTCCCACGTGCGCCTGCTGTTCTCCGCGGGCGCCACCACCACCTTCGACGCCCTGGGCAACCTGTGGTCGGTTCTGCTGGCCCGCCCCGACGTGCTGGAGCGGGTGCGCGGCGAGCCGGACGCGCTCGACCGGGCGGTGGAGGAGCTGCTGCGCTGGGAGACGCCGGTGGCGAACCTGCCGCGGCTCACCCTGTCGGGTGGCGAGCTCGCCGGCGTGCACGTCCCGCCGAAGTCGACGCTGCTGTTCAGCATCACCGGCGCCAACCGCGACCCGGCCGTCTTCCCGGACCCGGACCGCTTCGACCTCGACCGCGACACGGGTCGCAAGCTCACCTTCGGCCTCGGCAGCCACTCGTGTCCGGGCCTCCACCTGGCCCGCGGCGAGCTGCGGGTCGCGACCCGCGCATTGCTGGACCGCACCGCGGACCTCCGCCTGCTGGACGCCGAGGCCGCCCTTCCGCGCGGCTTCGTGGTGCGGGGGCCCGCCCCCCGGCC
>JBNLVK010000300.1:0-4240 GCA_050618055.1 Myxococcota bacterium | reverse complement strand
ACGCTCGAGGCCTGGGGTCCCGAGGTGGTGCTCCAGCGGATCGCACCCGCCGGTCCGCCGCCGGCACTGGTCGACGCGCGGCGCAATGCCGAATCGCTCCGCCACCGCGTGGCCGAGGAACGCGTCGAGCTCCAGGGACGGGTCGAGACCCTCCGGGCGCGGGTCGAGGAGCTGGAGCGCACCTGGTCGAGCGCCGGCGATCCGGCCGAGCGCGAACGCATGGCCCTGGAGGTGGGGCGGCTGCGGGCGCGCCGCGACCTGGCGATCCAGCACGCCGAGCTGGCCGAGCAGCACGTGCTGTCCGGCGACGACCTGACCGTGGCCTACGGAAAGATGGAGCAGGCGGCCGAGCACGAGAAGGCGGGCGACATGGAGGCGGCCACCGCCGCCTTCGCCGAGGCCCGGGGCCGTCTGGAGGCGGCGCTCACCCGCCTGGACGTGGTCGAAGAGGCGGTCGGTGCCCGCTCCGAGGCGGAAGCCGGGCTCGAGGCCTGGCGCGCGCTGGCGGCGTCGGCCGCGCTCGAGGAGCTTCCCGCCGCGACCCAGGGCGCCGAGATCCTGGCGGGCGCGCGGGAGCGGCTGGCCGGCGGCGACTTCGAGCAGGCCATCCAGGACCTGCGGCGCGCCTCGCAGCAGTTCGCGACGGCCCTGGCCGAGGGGCGCAAGGTGGCCGCCGCATCGCGGGCCGCCGAGCCGGAGCCCGGCGGGACGGCGGACGCGACGCCGGCGGCGGAGCCGGTGGCGTCGACCCCCGAGCCGGACGCCGAGACCGGACCGGCGGCGACCGCGTCCCGCGACACCGCGCGTGCGGTCCCGCCGGTGTCGGCGCCTCCGCCGAGCCGGGCGCGCGCCGCCATCAAGCTGGTCGAGGTGCCGGCCGGCGAGTTCCTGTACGGATCGCCGGCGCGGCGCATGGCGCTGGGCGCCTTCCGCATCGACCGCACCGAGGTGCGCGTGAACGAGTACCGCGCCTGCGTGGACGCCGGCGCGTGCAGCGAGCCGGCGGCGACCAGCGGCTGCAACTGGAGCGAGCCGGAGCGCGGCGACCACCCGGTCAACTGCGTGTCCTGGGACCAGGCCCGCGCCTACTGCGGCTGGGTCGGCAAGCGCCTGCCCTACGAGCGCGAGTGGGAGAAGGCGGCCCGCGGCACCGACGGCCGGCTGTATCCCTGGGGCGACGACGCCGCCAGCTGCACGCGGGCGGTGATCGCCGGCGAGGGCGCGCCGGGCTGCGGTCGCGACTCCACCTCGCCGGTGGGCAGCCGCGCCACCGGACGCAGCCCCTTCGGCCTGTTCGACATGACCGGCAACGTGCTCGAGTGGACCGCCGACCTGGGCGAGGGCAGCCGGCGCGTGGTCCGCGGCGGATCCTGGCAGAGCGAGGCCGGACCGATCTCGTCCTCCCGCGACACCTACGAGGCGGGCGTGCGCGATCCGGGCATCGGCTTCCGCTGCGCCCAGAGCGGCGGCCTGTACGCTTCCACGCCGTAGCGTGTTCCCCCTCCGCGACGACAACCCGGCGCTCAGCACGTCGGTCGCCACCTTCGCGATCATCGGCATCAACGCGGCGGCCTGGCTGCTGGTCCAGGGGCTGGGCACCGAGCCGGCGCTGTCGCGCTCGGTCTGCACCCTGGGTGCGATTCCGGGCGACCTGATGGGCCTGGTTCCGCCGGGCACCCAGGTCCCGATCGGACCGGACGCGGTGTGCGTGGTCGGCGGCGAGGCGCGCTGGGTGACCGTCCTCACCTCCATGTTCATGCACGGAGGCTGGTTCCACATCCTCGGCAACCTCTGGTTCCTCTACATCTTCGGCGACAACGTGGAGGACGCGATGGGGCCGCTGCGCTTCGTCGTCTTCTACCTCGTCTGCGGCGTGGCGGCGGTGGCCGCGCAGACCGCCTCGCAGCCGGCGAGTCCGATCCCGCTGGTGGGCGCGTCCGGCGCGATCGGCGGCGTGATGGGCGCCTACGCGGTGCTCTACCCGCGCGCCCCGGTGCACATGCTGGTCTTCCTGGGCTTCTACGTGGACCGCATCTCGGTGCCCGCCGTGCTGATGCTCGGCTACTGGTTCCTGCTCCAGCTGATCGGCGGCGTGCCGGCGCTGGCGAACACCGGCGGAGGCGTCGCCTTCTGGGCCCACGTGGGCGGCTTCCTGGCCGGCCTGCTGCTGATCTTCCCCTTCCGCGATCCGCTGCGCGTGGCCGCCCACGAGCAGCACCTTCGGTTGGCCCGCCGCCGCCGCTGGCACTAAGGTTCCGCCCGCGGAGAAGGAGACTCCCCATGGTGACCATCGGAATGAACTACAGCGTGCTGCCCGGCAAGGAGAAGGTGTTCGAGGACGCCTGCGCCAGCGTGGTCGAGGCGATGCAGGGGATCGACGGTCACGACGAGTCGCACCTCTACCACCGGGTGGGCGGCGAGCCGGTCTACCTGATCGTGTCGCGCTGGGAGAGCGAGGACGCCTTCCGCAGCTTCATCGCCTCGGATCGCTTCAAGAAGGTGACGAGCTGGGGCAAGGAGAACATCCTCGCCGGACCGCCCCGTCACACGACCTATCGCGAGGGCGACGGCGCGGCCTGATCGGGACGCGCGTCGTCGGTCGTCGCGCGGGTCGCGGGCGTCGGCAGCCAGGCGGTGAGCGTCGCGCCGCGCTCCGGCTCGACCGCCACCGACAGGTCGCCCCCGTCGACGCGCAGCAGCCGTTCGATCCGCGGCAGCGGCAGCGTGCCGTGGGGCACCGCCTCCGCGTCCTGCGACTCGGCGAACAGGCGGGCCAGCGCGTCGCCCGCGATCTCCGGCGCCTCGACCCGGATGCGCAGCACCACGAACGCGCCGTCGTCCTCGGGCGGCTCGGTGGCGACGTGCATCCGCCCGGTCGGCGCCAGCCGCGCCGCCGCGTCGACCAGGCTCTCGACCAGCCGTGGCAGCGAGAGCTGGCCGCGCTGCACCGGCGGGACGTCGCCCAGGTCGAGGGTGAGGGTGCCGTCGGCGCCCACGCGCTGGCGCAGCCGGCGCTCCAGCCGGCCCACCACGTGGTTCAGGTCGTGACCGCGCCGCGGCCGGAACACGCTGCGCGCCACGTCGCCGAAGGAGACCGGCGCCTCGGCGAGGGCGGCGATCGCCGCGGCGCGCTCGCGGCGCTCGATCTCGGTGGCCAGCCACTGGGCCATCAGGCCGAGCAGGTCCTTGTCGGTGGCGGTGAAGCGGTTGCCGACGTTGCGCAGCCCGACGAACGCCAGCGATCCCCAGGTGGCCCCGCCGGCCGCGATGGACACCGCGAGCAGGGTGTGGGGAGCCTCGCGGTCGTCCAGGCGCAGCAGCGGTCGCGCGGCGCGGCTGGCGTCGCGCAGGTGGGGCGTCAGCGCGGCCAGCAGGTCGTCGCGCCGCTCCGGCGCCAGCGTCGGCGCCCGGGCGCCCAGTACGCGTCCGCCGGTGTCGTCCTGCTGCCAGGCCACGCCCAGCTCCAGCCCGAAGCGCGCCGCGCCAAGCTCGAGCATGGTGGCGAGCTTCTCCTCGAGCCCGGCGCCGGGACGCGCCGCCAGCTCGCTCATCACGCGCACCGCCTCCATGCTGTCCCAGTGGAGGTCCTCGGCCCGGTCGCGCTCGCGGGTGGTGCGCTGGAGGGCGCGCAGCGCGCCGAGACCCGCCAGGGCCACGCCCAGCAGGGCCGCCTCGCCGAGCAGCGCCGCGTCGAGTGCGGGCACGAGGGCGGGGAGATCGCCCCGATGGAGCACCACGGCCTGGCGCAGCGCGACGCCGGTGAACACGCCGGCCAGGCCGACCACCGCCGCACCCCGCCGCGTTCCCAGCAGGATGGCGCCCGCGATGCCCAGGACGCACAGGCCGAGCGTGGTCGCCGCGAGGGCCGTCAGGCCTTCCCCCTCTCCCCCCTCCCCAAGGGACGGCGAGCGTAGCGGATCGCCGTTCCATCGGGTAAGTACGCGCGGGGGAAGGGATGTCGCGAGCGCGACCGTTCGTCGTCGGGGTCGGCCTGACCGTGGTGGATCACCTCTACGAGGTGGACCGCTTCACGTTGGAGGAGGAGCGCACGCGCTACGCCGCGCGGGCCGAGTCGGCCGGCGGCATGGTCGCCACGGCGCTGGTGCAGGCGGCGCTGCTGGGCTGCCGCGCGCGCCTCGTCTCGGCGGTGGGCGACGACCCGGCGGGCCGCTTCGCCCGGCGCTCGCTGCGCGCCGGCGGCGTCGAGACGCCGGGCCTGGTGTCGGCGCGCCACCCGGCC
>JBNLVK010000299.1:0-2796 GCA_050618055.1 Myxococcota bacterium | reverse complement strand
GAACGCCGGCCCGAGCGTCCAGATCATCAGCCCGGGCAGGAAGCCCAGGAGCAGGGGCAGGACCAGCTTCTCCGGCAGGGCCTCCGCCCGCGCCAGGGCCCGCTCGCGACGATGCTGGCGGACGTCGTCGGCCTGGGGGCGCAGGATCCCGGCCAGCCCCGCGCCGGTCCCCTCGGCGTGGACCAGCGCCGTCACGACGTCGTCGATGCGCGAGGTGCCGATGCGCTCGGCCAGGCGCTCGAGGCAGCGCACCCGACCGGCGCCGGTCCGCATCTCGAGCTGGTAGAGGCGCAGCTCCTGCGCCAGCGGGCGGTCGCCCGGGTGTGCGTCGAGCCAGTGTGCGATCGACGCGTCGAAGCCCGAGCCGGCCTCGGCGAGGGTGGCCAGGCTCTCGAGACACAGCGGGAGGTCGCGCTCGACGGCGTTCGCCCGATCGCGACGGCGCGCCCTCACCCAGAGGATCGGGGCTGCGGCCACGGCGCCGCCCACGGCCCAGGGCGCCAGGCCGAGGAGCGCTGCGGCCCCGCCGCCCACCACGGGAAGTCCCAGCAGCGACGCGGCTCCCGCGGGCAGCCAGGCGGACGTCAGCAGCACCCAGGTCGTGAGCACTCCGCCGACCGTGCACGTGCCGATGCTCGCGACCAGCCAGGTCGGTGCCCGCGGCGACCGGTATCCGGCCCGGGCCAGCCAGAGGGCGAGCCGCGAGCGCGGTGCGCCGACGCCGGTCTCCGACTCGCCCTCGTCGGGGCTCGCCTCGTCCTCCGGCTCGAACAGGCGCCGGCGCACGTGGGCCCGCTGCTGCGCGGTCGCCAGCACGAACGCGGCCACCAGGATCAGCGCGACGCCCGCGAGTCCGCCCAGCGCGTTCGGCGTCACGGCTCGACCCGGGCGAGGCGCCACATCCACAGGAAGGACAGGCCCTGGAGCACGAAGCAGGCGGCGATGGCGACCCGGCCGAAGGCCGAGGACACGAAGAGCCCCACGTTCGTCGGATCGTTCGACCAGGCGAGGAAGGCGACGGCGGCCGTGGCGCCGGTCAGCACCAGCACCGACGAGCGCGTCGGCGCCACCTGGCTCTCGATGCGGCGCTGCAGCTCGACCCGGTCCCGGACGAACGTCCCGACGGTCGAGAGCGTGTGCTGGAGGCTGCCGCCGGCCCGCCACTGGACGGCGAGGGCCTGGCTGAACAGCCGCAGCGAGTCGAGGTGGGTCTCGCGTCCCAGGGTGCCGAGGACGTCGCCGGCGCTCTCCCCGAGCCGCAGCCGGCCCGACGCATCGCGCAGCTTCGGTCCGATCGGCGCTCCCACCTGGCTCGCCGCGCGTTCGAGTGCGTCGTTGGGGCTGGCGCCGGCGCGCAGCGCGCCGGTCATGAGTCGCAGGGCGTCGCCGAGCTGCTGCTCGGCGCGCAGGTCGCGGGACCGGCGGCGGGTGGCGGCGACGACCCAGGCGAGCGCTCCGACGTCGAAGCCGATGGCCAGCGCCACGGGGAGCGAGACCGCGAAGGCGAGCCGGGCCGCGGCGAACGCCGCGGCGGCGGCGACGGCCGCGGGCAGCAGCGGGGGCAGCTGCGCCGCTTCGACCGGAGTCGTCGTGCTCTCCGCGTCCGCATCCAGCCGGCGCGCGGCACTCCTGCGCAGCCACAGCCGTTGGACCGCGACCGCGCTCGCCGCGAGCGATGCCGCGCCGGCGACCAGCGCGAGCGCTCCGCTCACGCGGCGCAGCGCGTCCGGCGTCGGCGCCGCTCGATCAGACCCAGCAGCCCGGCGCCGGCGGCGAGCATGCTCGTCGTTCCGGGCTCGGGCAGCTCGGTCGTTCCGGCAGCGGACCCGCAGCTCGCGTCGTTCGGGAAGTCGACGTCGCCGTCCATGTCGTCGTCGAGGCCGTTGTCGCACTCGGGCGACGTGCCCCGCTCGGACATGTCCAGCGCGTCCTCGCAGCCCGCGTCCGCCGGGTAGTCGATGTTGCCGTCGCGGTCGTTGTCGATGCCGTCGCTGCAGAGGGGGAAGAGCAGGTCCGACTCCACGTCGTCGACCGCCAGATCGACGGTCGGCGCTCCACCCGCGAAGCCCTCGAAGATCAGGAAGAACGGGACCCACTCGGCGTACGGGTCGAGGGTGCCTTCGAGCATGAGCAGGTACACGCCGTCGTCGCCGCTGTCGGGCAGCAGCTGGAAGTCGATGTGGCGGTGCATGCCCCCTTCGTTGTCGGTGGCGTCGATCACGAAGCCGGGGACGTCCGCGGTGGAGCCGTCCGCGATGGCGAACACGCTGGGCGAGTCGGAGATCTCGATGGCTTCGCCGCCGGGCACCGGACCCCAGCTGACGCTGCCGGATCCGTCCCAGTAGCTCAGGTTGCGCCCGCCCAGCTCGGCGAGCATGGCCGGCGGCGACAGGATCCGGAAGTGGACGTTCGTGTTGGGCACCGGCGCGTCGAGACCCACCGGGTCGATCTCGACGTCGTTGTCCGAGGCGGTGAAGCCCGGGTCGTTCTGGACCAGGCTGTTGCCCGAGAGCTCGAAGCTGCGTCCGAACACCCGCTGGTCGGGAACCATGCGGAAGGCCGGCAGCTGGTCGAAGTCGCGACCGTGGATGCCGAGGCGTCCGTCCGACTCGTTCTCCTGGAAGGAGACGTCGTAGTGGATCTGGGCCGACGCCGGGGTCGCGAGGCCGGCGAGCGTCGCCAGCGTTCCGATCGCGCGAGCGGTGCGCCGGCCGAGAGTGATGTCGAAGGAGCCCATGGGTTCTGCCTCCCGATCTGGAACGAGTGGAGGCGCGGAGACCGCGTGCGGTCTCCGCG
>JBNLVK010000298.1:0-30931 GCA_050618055.1 Myxococcota bacterium | reverse complement strand
AGGCGATCGCCGTCCTGGCCGGCGAGGCGGACGCCGCGCTGGTGGGCGTGGAGGGGCCCGAGGGCGCCCAGCTCTGGCGCAGCGGACCGCGCGACGGCGCGCTGCGTCGGGTGCAGCCCGAGGGACGCTTCCGCTCGATCGAGCTGGCGTCGCCGGCGCTGGCGTCGCCCTGGATCGGCGTGAACGAGTCGGGCCTGGCGCTGGCGGTGAGCGGGGGCCGCGTGCCCGCGCGCTGCACCGCCCATGCGGCGCTGCTGGCGCGCGACTGCCTGGAGCGCTTCGAGACGGTCGAGTCGGCGCTGGCCTGGTGCACCGGACGGCCGGCGGCGCCCGGCGCCCGCATCCTGCTGGCCGACGCCGAGGGCGAGCTGGCGGGCGTCGAGCTCGGCGTCGCCGGGCGCGAGGTGCGGCGACCCGAGTCCGGCGTGCTCGTGCTGGGACCCGACGCCGCGCACCTGGCCAAGCTGCTCGCCGACCGCGGCACCGGCCGCAGCCGGATCGAGTCGCTGCTGGTCTCGCCGAGCCGGGTCGACCTGGCGTCGCGCAGCCTTCAGGCGTCGTCCCGCTCCTCGCAGAGCGAGACGGCCCGCGAGGGGTCGTCGGTCACGCGCCAGTAGTCGCGGACCGCGGGCTTGTCGAACCGGGTCTCGACGAAGCGGTCGACCTGCGCCACCAGCGGATCCCAGAAGCCGGCGGTGTTCAGCAGCACCATCGGGCGCTGGTGGAAGCCGAGCTTGCGGAAGGACAGGATCTCGGCGAGCTCCTCCAGCGTGCCGAGCCCGCCGGCCAGCGCGATGAAGGCGTCGGCGCGGCCGTCGAGTCCGGCCTTGCGCTGGCGCATGTCGCTGGTCTCGTGCAGGGCCGTGAGCCCGCGGTGGTGGACGTCGGCCGCGACGAAGGCGGCGAGGATCACGCCGTGCACCTGGCCGCCGCCTTCGAGCACCGCGTCGGCGACGGTTCCCATCAGGCCGGTTCGGCCGCCGCCGTACACCAGCGCGTGTCCGCGGCGGGCGATCTCGCGACCCACCGCGGCGGCGGCGGACACGTAGGGCTCGCCCGACCGCCGGCTCGAGCCGCAGAAGACCGTGATGCGCACGAACCGATCAGCGCCGTCTGCGCGGTCGGCGTCCTCGGCCCCGGCCGCCGCCTCCGCCCCCTTCGCGGCCGCGGCCGTCGCGGGACTGGGCGCGGCGCTCGGCCGGCGTGCGGTGGCTCTCCGGATCGTCGGGACCCTCGTCGGCGTCCGTCTCCGGGTCGGGCACGCTGGTCTCGGGCTTGTGCTCCTGGAGGTAGAAGGCGCAGATCGCCGCCAGGTCGGCCCGGCCCTCGGGGCTGGCCAGCAGCTTCTCGACCACCGGGGCGAAGCGCTCGAGCAGCGCCTGGCGCTCGCGGGCCGGCAGGCTGCGCAGCTCCTGCTCGGTCTTCACCGCCAGGCGCTTCGACAGCAGCGCACCCAGGTCGGCCTCCGTGGGCACCTTGCGCTCGGTGATCTGGATCTTGTTCACCTGCTGGAGGTAGCGGAAGTTGCCGATGTCGAGGCCCGACACCAGCGAGATGGCGGTGCCGGCCTTGCCGGCGCGACCGGTGCGGCCGGTGCGGTGCACGTAGACCTCGGGCGACTCGGGCGCCGAGTAGCCGATCACGTGGGTCAGGTCGCTGATGTCGATGCCGCGGGCGGCGACGTCGGTGGCGACCAGGAAGCGCAGCTTCCCGGCCTTGATGCGCTTCATCGCCTTCTCGCGGGCGGCCTGGGAGAGGTCGCCGGAGATCTGGTCGGCGTCGAAGCCGCGGCGCTGCAGGTAGCTGGTGACGAAGCGGACGTCGTCCTTGGTGTTGCAGAAGATGATCGCGCTCTCCGGATCCTCGTACTCCAGGATGCGCGCCAGGTTCGCCTCCTTCTCCTGCGCCGTGGTGACGACGAAGAAGTGCTCGATCTCCTGGGGCGAGCCGGCGCCCTCGTCGAGCGCGATGAACTTCGGGTCCTTCAGGAAGAAGCGCGACAGCGAGCGGACCTTCTCGGGGATCGTCGCCGAGAACAGGCAGGACTGGCGCTCCTTCGGCAGGTGCTTGCCGATCTCGCGCATGTCGGGCCAGAAGCCGAGGGACAGCATCTCGTCGGCCTCGTCGAGCACCAGGATCTTCACGTTGTCGAACTTCAGGCGGCCCGAGCCCAGGTGGTCGAGCATGCGGCCCGGCGTGCCCACGATGACGTGGTAGCCCGCCTCGATGCCGTCGATCTGCTGCTGGTAGCCGACCCCCCCGTAGATGGGCAGGCAGTCGATGCCCTTGGCCCGGCCCAGCACCTTGATCTCGTTGGCCACCTGGCCCGCCAGCTCGCGGGTGGGCAGCATGATCAGGGCCTGGCAGGCGCGCAGCGCCGGATCGATGGTGGTGCAGATGGGAATGCCGAAGGCGCCGGTCTTGCCGCTGCCGGTCTGCGCCTTGACGATCAGGTCGTCGCCTTCGCGCATCGCCGGGAGCACCCGGGCCTGCACCGGCATGGGCTCCTTCCAGCCCAGCTCGCGGATGCCCGCCTGGATCTCCTCGGGGAGCTCGTCGAAGATGGTGTCGCTCATTTCGTGGCGCGCGAAGCTATCTCAGGTGGGGAACCCCCGCATGCGGGCCTCCCGACGGGGATGCGACGGGGGAGCGCCCGGGGGGCGGACCCCAGGTGCTACCGTCCGCGGCATGTCGGGCATCTCGCGCGAGGAGGTCGAGCGCGTCGTCGCACTCGCGCGGCTCTCCGTCGACGAGGCGGAGCTCCAGCGCATGGCCCGGGAGCTGGACGCGGTGCTCGGCTACGTCGAGACCCTGGCCGGGGTCGACACCGAAGGGGTCCCGCCCACCGCCCACGTCATTCCCCTGGCCACGCCCATGCGCGAGGACGTCCCGGTGGAGCCCATCGATCCGGAGCTGGCGGTGGCCAACGCCCCCGAGCACGAGGGGTCGGCCTTCGTCGTGCCGAAGGTGATCGAGGGCGAGGAGGGCTAGTGGCCGGGCCCCTGGGAAGCCTGGCCGAGCTGCGCGAGCAGCTCGACGCCGGCGCCGTCGGATCGGGCGAGCTGGTGGCGCGCAGCCTCGAGCGCGCGTCGACCGCGGGAGCCGCGCTGAACGCCTTCGTGGGCCTGCGCGAAGCCGAGGCCCGGCGCGAGGCCGAGGCCTCCGACGCGCGGCGGGCCGCCGGCGAGACGCGCTCGGTGCTCGACGGCGTGCCGGTCGCGCTGAAGGACGTGATGGTGCGGGCCGGCGAGCCCACCACCTGCGCCTCCCGCATCCTGGAGGGCTACGTCTCCCCCTTCGACTCGACCGTGGTGGAGCGCCTGGACGCGGCCGGCGCCGTGGTGGTCGGGCGCACCAACCTGGACGAGTTCGCCATGGGCTCGTCGACCGAGCACTCCTGCTTCGGCGCGACGCGCAACCCGTGGGATCCGGAGCGCACGCCCGGGGGCTCGTCGGGCGGATCCGCCGCGGCGGTGGCGGCCGGCATCGTGCCGGTGGCCCTGGGCAGCGACACCGGCGGATCGATCCGCCAGCCCGCCTCCTTCTGCGGCGTCGTCGGGCTCAAGCCCACCTACGGACGCGTGTCGCGCTGGGGGCTGGTGGCCTACGCCTCGTCGCTGGACCAGATCGGCGTGTTCGCGCGCACCGCCGCCGACGCGGCGCGGGTGCTCGAACGGATCGCCGGGCACGACCCGCGCGACTCGACCTCGCTGCCCGAGCCGGCGCCGCAGCTGGCGGCGGCACTGACCGGCGACGTCTCCGACCTGGTGGTGGGGCTGCCCCGCGAGTACTTCGAGCTCCCGGGCGCCGACCCGGTGGTGGTCGAGGCGGTGCGCGACGCGGTGGCGGAGCTAGAGCGCGCCGGCGCGAAGGTCAAGGAGGTGTCGCTGCCCCACAGCCGCTTCGCGGTGGCGGCCTACTACCTGATCGCCACCGCCGAGGCGTCGAGCAACCTGGCCCGCTACGACGGCGTCCGCTACGGCCACCGGGCCGCCCACCCCACCGACCTCTCCGACCTCTACCTGCGCTCGCGCTCCGAGGGCTTCGGCGCCGAGGTGAAGCTGCGCATCGTGCTCGGCACCTACGTGCTGTCGGCGGGCTACTACGACGCCTACTACCGCAAGGCCCAGCAGGTGCGGACGCTCCTGCGCCGCGACTTCGAGCGCGCCTTCGAGGGCTGCCACGTGATCGCCACGCCGACGGTGCCGGAGGTGGCCTTCCCGCTGGGCGAGCGTGCGGAGGATCCGCTGAAGATGTACCTGGGCGACGTCTACACGGTCTCGGCCAACCTGGCGGGACTGCCCGGCATCTCGCTGCCCTGCGGATCGAGCGGCGGCCTTCCCATCGGCCTCCAGCTGCTGGCGGCGCCGCTGGACGAGGCGAACCTGCTGCGCGCCGCCGACGTCTACCAGAGGCGCACCGACCACCACCTGGCGCGCCCCCCGGACCCGGCATGAGCGCCACCCCCCACCCCCACCCGGACTACGAGGTCGTGATCGGCCTCGAGGTGCACACGCACCTGAAGACCGCGTCCAAGCTCTTCAGCCCGGCGCCGGTGCGCTACGGCGAGCCTCCGAACCACGCGGTGCACCCGGTCTGCCTGGCGCTGCCCGGCGTGCTGCCGGTGCTGAACGCCCGCGCCGTGGAGCTGGCCATCCGCGCCGCCCTGGCCACCCACTGCACGGTCCACCCCCACTCGGTGTTCGCGCGCAAGAACTACTTCTACCCGGACCTGCCGAAGGGCTACCAGATCAGCCAGTACGAGGAGCCCATCGCCACCGGCGGCTGGCTCGACGTCCCGCTGAACGACGAGACGAAGCGCGTCCGCCTGCACCGCATCCACATGGAGGAGGACGCGGGCAAGTCGATCCACGACGACGCGGTCACCGGCAGCGACGTCACCCACGTCGACCTGAACCGGGCCGGCGTGCCGCTGCTGGAGATCGTGACCGAGCCCGACCTGCGCTCGCCGGCCGAGGCGGTGGCCTACCTGCGCGTGCTGCGCCAGGTGCTGCGCTACGTCGACGTGTCCGACGCCGACATGGAGCGCGGCCACTTCCGCTGCGACGCCAACCTCTCGCTGCGTCCCCACGGCGAGCGGGAGCTGGGCACCCGCACCGAGCTGAAGAACCTGAACTCCTTCCGCTTCGTCGAGGCGGCGCTCGAGGCCGAGATCCTTCGCCAGGCCGACCTGCTCGACGCGGGCGACGCGGTGGTGCAGGCCACCATGCTCTACGACCCGGGCTCGGGCCGCACCCGCGTCATGCGCACCAAGGAGAACGCCGACGACTACCGCTACTTCCCCGACCCGGACCTGGTGCCGCTGGTGCTGGATCCGGCCCGCATCGAGGAGGTGGCGAAGTCGCTGCCCGAGCTGGCCGAGGCGCGCTGCGAGCGCTTCCAGCAGCAGTTCGGCCTGGAGGCCCGCGACGCGCGGGTGCTGACCGAGAGCCGGGCGCTGGCCGACTTCACCGAGGCGGCCATCGCCGAAGGCGCCGACGCGCGCACCACCGCCAACTGGATCCTGCGCGACGTGCTGCGCGCGCTGAACGACCGCGACCTGGAGATCGACGGCTCGCAGCTCACCCCGCAGGCCTTCGCCGCGCTGGTCGGGCTGGTCGACGCCGGCACCACCACCGCCCGCGCCGCCCGCGGGCTGCTGCCCGAGCTGGTGGAGCGGGGCGGCGACCCGGCGGCGCTGGTGGCCGAGCGCGGACTCGAGACCGTGTCCGACGGCGGCGTGCTGGAGGCGGCGGTCGCCGACGTGATGAAATCGCACCCCGACGACGTCGAACGGGTACGGGCCGGGGAGACGAAGGTCCTGAACTTCCTGATGGGGCAGGTGATGAAGCGAACCCAGGGCAAGGCCGATCCGGCCGCCGTGCGCGCGCTGCTGGCGGAGAGGATCGGCCCCGGGAAGGGCACGTGAAGCTGCTGCGGCGCATCGCGGTGGGGCTGGTGCTGCTGGTCGTGCTGGCGGTCGGCGCGGCGCTGGTGGCCCTGCCGCGCCTGCTCGACGACCCGTCGGTGCGCGGGCGCATCGAGCAGGCGGCGCGCGACGCGGTCGGCCGCGAGCTGCGCTACGCGAAGCTCGAGCTGGGTCTGCTGCCGCCGTCGCTGCGCGCGATCGATACGGCGCTGGCCGGCGAGACGCCGGCGGATCCGCCGCTGGTCGAGGCCCGCCAGATCTCGCTGCGCGTGGCGCTGCTGCCGCTGCTGTTCCAGACCGTGCTGGTCGACTCGCTGGTGGTGGAGGGCGCCACGCTGCGGCTGGTCCGCACCGCCGACGGCATCGCCTGGCCGCGGCCCGACGCGGACGCCGAGCGCGCGCCGCGCGACGACGACGCGGAGCGCGGCGCCGACGGCGCCGAGGGCGAGGCGTCCGGTACCGGCATCGACCTGGCGGTGCGCGAGGTGCGGCTGGTCGACACGACGCTGCTGCTCGACGACCGCTCCGTGCGCCCGGCCGTCGCCTGGGAGATCCGCGAGCTCGACGCCACGGCGAGCGGCCGCTCGCTCGACGGTCCCATCGAGCTGGACCTGGCGTCGGCGCTCGGAAGCGGCGGCAGCCTGGCCGTGTCGGGCACCGCCACGCGGGCCGGCGACCTGGACCTGGTGCTGCGCCTCGACGACGTGGCGCTGGCGCCGCTGGCGCCCTACCTGGGGGGCGACGTCGAGCGGCTGGCGGGCCGGGTCGGCGGACGCGTGTCGCTGGCGGGTCCCGCCGACGCGCTCGAGACCCTCGACGCGGACCTCTCCGGCGCCGACCTGGACCTGGGCCTCGGCGACCTCGAGGTGCGCGGCCCGGTCAGCGCGCAGGCGAGCATCGCCCGACCCACCGCCGACGCCGACGGCAGCTTCGAGCTCGACGTCACCGATGCGGAGCTGCTCGTCTCCGGCGGCTTCACCAAGCCGCCCGGCACGAAGGCGCGGGTGACCGGTCGCGTGGCGCCCGCCGACGGCGGCGGCCTCGCCCTCGAGGACGTGAAGCTCGTGATCAAGAACTTCGAGGCGCGCGGCCGGCTGGGCTCGCTGGATCCGCTGCGCGTCGAGCTGTCGGCCGAGCCCTTCGAGCTGGCCGGCTGGGGCGCGCTGCTTCCGGCGCTGGCGGACGCCGCGCCGGAGGGCCGGCTGGGCCTAGCGAACCTGCGCTACACGGCCGCGCCGCAGTCGCTGACGGGCCAGGTGTCGCTCGACGACGTGTCGCTGCGCAGCGGCGGCGCCGCCCCGATCGTGCTCGACGGACGCCTGCGGGCCGACGGCAAGGCCCTGGTGAGCGAGGCGCTGGTGGCGCGGGCCGCGGGCCAGAGCGTCGACCTCGACGCGCGGCTCGACGACCTGTTCGGCGCGCCGCGCTGGCAGGTGGCGGCGGCGGCGAAGGACGCCGACTCCAACGCCGTCGTGGGCCAGCTGTTCGGCAAGCCGGACACCCTGTTCGGTCCGCTCGGGCTCGACGCCACCCTGCGCGGCACGACCGGCGGCGACCTGCTCCAGGCGCTCCAGGGCCGCGTCGACTTCGGCATCGTGGACGGGAAGCTGGCCGGCGTGTCGCTGCTGAAGGCCGTCACCGACCGGCTCGGCGCGGTGGGCAACCTGGCCCTCGACCTGGGGCGGGCCTTTGGCGGTCGCGACCTGCAGCGCTTCTACGGCGACGAGTTCGAGCTGCTCACCGGAGTGCTCGACATCCGTGACGGCGTCGCCCGCACCGACGACCTGCGTTTCGTCTACCAGGGCTACGTGGCCACCCTGCGCGGCACCCTGGGGCTGGCCGACCTGGCCCTCGACATGACCGGCGACCTGACGATCCAGCCCGAGCTCGACGCCGAGATCGCCCAGGAGCTGAACCTGCCCGACGGCTACGAGCCGCGCTCCCGGGTGATCCCGCTGGCGGCGGTGCGCGGCACGCTCGACGCGCCGAAGGTCCGGCTGGCCGACGGCGCGGCGGTCCGGGTGGCCTCCGCCTACGCCTCCAGTGGCTACGGCGGCGAGCTGCGCGACCGGGTGGAGGGCGAGCTGGGCGAGGGAAGCGGCATCATCGTCGACAAGGGCCTGGAAGCGCTGGAAGGTCTGCTCGGCGGCGGGTCCAAGCGCAAGAACTGACCCGACCCAGAATGCCCCAAATTGGGGTGATTTCCCATCAAGTCGGGCCCTCGTTCGGGCGATCCAGAGCCTTCGGTAGAGCCGGAGGAGCTGTATGGCCGCGAGCATTCTCTGCGTCGACGACGATCGGAACCTCTGCCAGATCGTTGCGCGCGCCCTGCGGGGAGAGGGGTACGACGTCTTCACCGCCTTCGACGGCGACGAGGCGATCGAGCAGATCAACCAGCACGAGCCCGACCTGATGCTGCTCGACGTGCTGCTGCCGCGGCGCGACGGCTTCGAGGTGCTGGAGGAGATCCGCGGCCTGGGGGGCAGCGTCAGCCAGGTGCCCGTGGTGCTGATGACCGGCTGCACGCCCACGCCCGTCTACGCCCAGCGCGCCAACACGCTCAAGGCCCTCGACCTGCTGACCAAGCCGGTGCCCCTCGAGAAGATCATCGAGGTCGCCACCACCCAGCTCGGCGAGGCGAAGGCGGCGTCGGAGGACCAGCAGGCGCCCAGGCCCGGCGGCATCAGCGGCCGGCTGGAGCGCATTCCCTTCCCGGCCATCCTCCACCACCTGCACGGACTGCGCGCCAGCGGCGTGCTCCAGATCGCCAGCGAGAAGAAGCGCAAGTGGATCCAGCTGCGCGACGGCTACCCGGTGGCGGTGCGTTCGAACCTGGTGCGCGAGACGCTGGGCCACCTGCTGGTGCGCACCGGACGCATCACGCGCACGGTGCTCGAGGAGTCGCGCCGCCAGATGGAGGTGGGCGACCGGCGCCAGGGAGAGATCCTGGTGGCGATGGAGGTGCTCTCGGAAGAGGAGATCACCGCGGCGCTGAAGGAGCAGGCCGACGAGAAGCTGTTCGAGATCTTCTCGTGGACGTCCGGCGAGTTCCAGTTCGAGCGCGGCGCACGGCTGCAGCGCGCCAACGCCCTGGGGCTCGAGCGCAGTCCGGCCAACCTGGTGCTGCGCGGCGTGCGCACCGCGTTCCCCATCGAGCGCGTCGATCGCTACCTCCAGACCCACGGCCAGCGCTACGTCGCCCACGGCGAGAGTCCCTTCTACCGCTTCCAGGACGTGCAGATCGAGCCGGCCGAGGAGGCGCTGCTGCGCGGCCTCGACGGCACCCAGCGCCTGGCCGACTTCGCCGGCGAGGACGAGAGCCTGCGCCGCACGATCTACGGCCTGCTGGCGTCCGGCCTGCTGGAGCTGCGTCGCACCGGCGACCAGGAGAAGGCGGCCGTGCGCAAGCGCGCGCGCGCCAGGCAGGCTCCGGCACCGGCGGCCGAGAAGCCGGCGCCCGATCGCCCCGACCCGCGCTTCGAGGAGCTCCAGCAGCTGAAGGAGCAGCTCGCCGGCGGCGACTACTTCCGCATCCTGGGCGTCGACCCGGGCGCCACCGGCGGCAGCCTGCAGGCGGCCTACGCCCGGCTCGCCGAGCGCACCCACCCGGACCGCTTCAGCAGCGCCAGCCGGGCGCTGCGCGACCTGGCGGCCGAGGTCCACGACCAGGTGAACGAGGCCTACCAGACGCTCTCCGACCCGAAGCGCCTCCAGGAGTACAACCTGGTGCGCAAGAAGGCGAAGCGCAACGAGGCGCAGCGCGAGCAGGCCGAGCTGGCCTTCGAGGCGGCTTCCGAGTTCCGCAAGGGCGAGGCCGCACTCAACGGGCGCGACTACGAGATCGCGCTCCAGCACTTCGGCCGCGCGCTCGAGCTGTACCCGGAGGAGGGCGATCACCACGCCCACTACGGCTGGGCCCTCTACCTGTGCCACCCGGGCGACTCCTCGATCATCGGCGAGGCCCTCGAGCACGTGCGCAAGGGGCTCAAGCTGGCGAGCCATCGGGAGAAGCCCTACCTCTTCATGGGTCGCCTGTACAAGACGGTCGGGCGCGCGGACGTGGCGGAGAAGATGTTCACCCGCGCCGTGCACATCCAGCCCGAGTGCGTGGAAGCCCTGCGCGAGCTTCGCCTGATCAACATGAGGCGCGAGAAATCGAAAGGCCTGATGCGGCGCCTGCTCAGGCGCTAGCCCTTCCAGGAGCCCCCCGAACATGGCCGCAGTCAGCGGAGAGACGATCTGGCTGGACGGCCAGTGGGTCGACTGGTCCGAGGCGAACGTCCACGTCCTCACCCACACGCTCCACTACGGACTGGGCGTGTTCGAGGGCATCCGCTGCTACCGCACCAGCGACGACCGCTCGGCGATCTTCCGCCTCGAGGACCACGTGCGCCGGCTCTACGAGTCGGCCCACATCAACCTGATGCAGATCCCGTTCGCCCGGGACGAGCTCGAGAACGTGTGTCTCGAGACCCTGCGGCGCAACCACCTTCCCGAGGGCTACCTGCGTCCGCTGGCCTTCATCGGCGACGGCGAGATGGGGCTCAACCCGGGCAACAACGCCATCCGCGTGGCGGTCGTCGCCTGGGCCTGGGGCAAGTACCTGGGCGACGAGGGCGTGGAGCGCGGCATCCGCGCCAAGGTCTCGACCTTCAGCCGCCACCACGTGAACTCGAAGATGACCAAGGGCAAGACCTGCGGCGACTACGTGAACTCGATCCTGGCCAAGCGCGAGGCGCTGCTCGACGGCTACGACGAGGCCATCATGCTGGACACCCAGGGGCTGGTGTCCGAGGCGTCGGGCGAGAACGTCTTCGTGGTGCGCGACGGCGTGCTGGCCACGCCCACCCTGCACAGCGTGCTGGGCGGCGTGACGCGCGCGACGGTGATCGAGCTGGCGCAGGACAAGGGCATGCGGGTCGAGGAGCGGGCCATCACCCGCGACGAGCTCTACGTGGCCGACGAGGTGTTCCTGACCGGCACCGCCGCCGAGGTGACGCCGATCCGCGAGATCGACCGCCGCCAGATCGGCGAAGGCGGCCGCGGCCCCATCACGAAGACGCTCCAGACCGCCTTCTTCGACGTGGTCGCCGGCAAGGACGCGAAGTACGAGCGCTGGCTGCGTTACGTCTGAGCCGTTCGCGGACCGGGTCTTCTGCACCGCTCCGCTGGGTTGGGCCCCCCTTCTCGACTTCGCTCGCCTTCGGCTCGCTGCGCGCCGGGGCTTCCGCCCCGGCTTGCGGCGGGCGGGCGCCGCCTCGGGGGCGCGACCGGTCAGCCGTTCAGCTCTGTAGCACGATGTATCACAATGTCGTACAGTGTGAGCCATGTCGGAGAGACACGAACCCTTCGAGCAGGAGGAGCGGCGCCAGCGGCGCCGGCGGGCCCGCAAGGAGCGGGTGCTCCACACGCGCATCTCGGAGGAGCTGTCGGAGGACATTCGACGCATGGCGGAAGAGCTGCGGGTACCGGTGTCGAACATCGTGCGGAACGTGCTGGAAGAGGCGTTCAGCGTGGTGGAGACGGTGACGGACAACGTGGGCGACCTGATCGAGGACGTGGTCGACGAGGCGGAGGCCGCGGCCGAGCGCATCCGCCGCCAGCGCCGGCGCCGCGCCCGATCGCAGGCCGCGGACGCTGCACGCGAGGTGCGCGTCGAGCGCGATGCGCACGAAGCGCCGGCGGACGAACCCGCGATCCTGGGCTGGCAGCCCATGATCCTGGCGCGCGCCCAGACCTGCGCCGACTGCGGCACGCAACTCGCGCGCGGCGAGCAGGCATACGCCGCGGTCACCGAGCGCGGAATCGGCGCCGCCTGGTCCTGCACGAGCTGTCTCGAGCGCAGCGAGTAGCTGCACCGGCTCAGCTCCGACGGGGTTCGCGCCGATGATTCCCGGCATGGACGTCGCGCGCATGTTCCGGGAGTACGCCAACCTGGATCGCATGAGGCGGCAGGGCGGACTCAGCCCGCGCGACCTGGCGCGCTGGCAGGCACTGAAGCGCAAGCTGGGGCAGCACTTCTCGCCGGGCCTGTCCGACCACCGCGCCGACGCGCGCGAGTCGGTGCGCGTGCCGACCCGGCTGCGCGTGAGCTTCGCCACCGACGGCGCCCTGGCGGAGAGCCTGATCACCAACTTCTCGCGCAAGGGCGTGTTCGTGGAGACCGACTGCCCGGTGGAGATCGGCGCGCAGATCGAGCTGCGCATCGACGTGGCGAAGCCGGCCCGCTCCATCACGGTCCGCGCCGAGGTGGTGACCCACGGCCTGGGACCCCGCCTGGACGCGCGCAACGGCATGGGACTGCGCCTGCTGGAGGGCGATCCGGACGTGGAGAAGCAGCTCGACGACCTCTACGAGCGCCTGGTCCACGAGCGCTGATTCCGCCACGAGCGCCCGTCGCTGTGCCATGTTCGGGGGGTGCGGATCGACACCCTCCAGACCCCCGCCCTGCTGGTGGAGGCGGACCTCCTGGACGCGAACCTGCGGACCATGTCGCAGGCGCTGCCCGGACCGCGCCTGCGCCCCCACGTGAAGGCCCACAAGTGCACGGCGCTGGCGAAGCGCCAGGCCGCGCTCGGCCACGCCGGCTTCACCTGCGCGACGATCCGCGAGATGGAGGGCCTGGCCGCGGCGGGCCTGGGAGAGGACCTGCTGCTGGCCAACGAGGTGCTCGACGCGCGCCGGCTCGGCGCGCTCGACGCCCGCGTGACCGTGGCCGTCGACTCGGAGGCCACGATCGCGGCGGCCGTCGACGGCGGCGTGCGCGAGGTGCTCGTCGACGTCAACGTGGGGCTGCCCCGCTGCGGCTGCGCGCCGGAGGAGGCGGGCCGCCTGGCCGATCGCGCCCGGGCGCGCGGTCTCGGCGTGCGCGGCGTCATGGGCTACGAGGGCCACGTGGTCGGCAACCCGGACCGGCCGGAGCGCGAGCGCATGGCCGGCGAGAGCAGGGCGCTGCTGGCCGCCGCCCACGCCGACGTGGGCGGCGACGTCGTGTCGGCCGGCGGCACTGGCACCTGGGACTGCAACGAGGTGGCCACCGAGATCCAGGCCGGGTCGTACGCCCTGATGGACACGGCCTACGCGAAGCTCGACCTGCCGTTCGCGCCGGCGCTGTCGGTGCTGGCCACGGTGCTGTCGGTGAACGACGCATTCGCCGTGGCCGACTGCGGGCTGAAGGCGCTGGGCATGGACCACGGACCGCCGTCGATCGACGACGCCACCGTCTGGTTCTGCTCCGACGAGCACGTGACCTTCGCGCCGGCCGGGTCGCGGCCGGCTCCGGGCGACCGGGTGCGCGTGTGGCCGGCCCACGTCGACCCGACCGTGGCCTACCACGAGCGGGTCTACGTCGTCTCGGGCGACGAGGTGCTCGACGACTGGCCCATCGACCTGCGCGGCTGGTAGCGACGCCAGCCGGCGTTATCCTGCTGCTGCGCCCACCTCCGGGGTCCCGTGCTCCGCTCCCTCGCCCTCCTCGCCGTCCTGCTGGTCTTCGTCGGCGTGCTCTACGCAGCCCACGCCTACCTGGCCGTGCGCCTGGTCTTCGACGCCGGTCTCGGCGAGCCGTGGCGCAGCGCCGCCGTCGCCGCGATCGCTGCGCTCGGCCTCTCGCTGGTGCTCCAGCCGGCCGCCGAGCGCTTCCTGCCGGCCCAGCGCATGCGCTGGCTGGCCTGGCCCGCGGCGCTCTGGATGGGCTTCCTGTTCCTGGCCTTCAACCTGCTGCTGGCCAGCGACCTGCTGCTCTGGTTCACCGGCAGCCCGGCGACGGCGGCCGTGGCCGGCGGGTCCGCGCCGGCGGCCGGGGGCCTGCGCGCCGCCGGCGTCCTGCTGGTGGCGCTGCTCCTGTGCGGCGTGGCGCTGCGCGAGGGGACGAAGCCGCCGCGGCTGGTGCGCGAGGAGTACGAGATCGAGCGCTGGCCCCGCGCCCTCGACGGCTTCCGCATCGTGCAGCTCTCGGACGTGCACATCGGTCCGCTGCTCGACCGGCGCTTCGCCCGTCACCTGGTCGAGCGCGTGAACGCGCTGGAGCCCGACCTGGTGGTGGTGACCGGCGACCTGGTGGACGGCCGCGCCGACCACCTGGAGGAGGAGGTCGCGCCGCTGGCCGACCTGCGCGCGAAGCACGGCGTCTACTTCGTCACCGGCAACCACGACCACCTGTCGGGCGCACCGTCCTGGGTGGAGACGGTCGAGCGGCTGGGCATGACGGCGCTGCGCAACCGGCACGTGGCCGTCGGCGACGCAGACGCCGGCTTCGACCTGATCGGCGTCGACGACCATCGGGGCGGCGTGATCGGCGGCGGCGGCGAGGACCTCGACGCGGCGCTCGCCGGACGCGACCCGGAGCGGCCGGGCGTGCTGCTGGCCCACGATCCCACCACGTTCCGCCGCGCGCGTCGCGAGCCCGTCGACCTGCAACTCTCCGGTCACACCCACGGCGGCCAGATCTGGCCCTTCCGCTACCTGGTGCGACTGGCGGTGCCCTGGGTCGACGGACGCCATCGCGAGGGCCGCGTGCAGCTCTACGTCAGCCGGGGAACCGGCTTCTGGGGACCGCCCATGCGTCTGCTCGCTCCGGCCGAGATCACGGAGCACACGCTGCGCGCTCCCGTTGCGACCGCACTGCAACGCGACAGTGGGAACGGAACGGTTGCACGACCGTAGTCCTCGCACGCTGCGCGTCGATCTGACGTAAAGCACGCCGCAAGACAGCCCGATACGTCCCTGGAGGCCCGCTGCGAATCCGCACGCGCGGCCCGAAGGGAAGGTCGATGCCCAAGCGCGCGAAAGACAGGCGGGTCGGACGTCCGGTCCGGCACGGTCTCGCTGCGGCGATCTTCTGGCTCCTTCCGCTGCTGGCTTTCGCCGGCATGCTGGCGCCCGGCCTGGTCGAGGTGTCGTACGAGGAGGAGGAAGAGGAGTACTACCGCTCCGGCAGCGGTACGGTGATCTTCCGTCCGGTGCGCCTGGACCGGCCGCCCCTGTTCGTCTCGTCGGCGGCGGGCACCGACTTCATTCCGTCGCTCAACCTGGAGGCGCTGTTCAAGGACAGCCGCTACCGCGGCGAGTTCGGACGCCGGCTGGGCGAGCTGCCGAGCTTCCCGAGCCACCTGGGCGACATGATGGTGATCGACGAGGTCGACTCCACCGTGGACGACGACTTCTTCAAGGACGTCCTGGCACCCACCTTCGTCGCGGACACCCGCGACATCTGGGACCCGGGCATCTTCGACGTGATCCCGCCGCTGTTCCCGATCGGCAACGACAACCGCTACGACGACTTCCCGGACGTCGGCATCTCGCCTTCGGACGGGACCGTGGTTCCGGAGCCGGGCACCGCCTCGCTGCTGGCCCTGGGCCTGGCGGCCCTGGCCGCCTCGCGCCGACGCCGCTAGAGCGAGCCGTCCCGGCGTCGCGACGTCGGGCTACTTCCAGCCGATCACGTCGTAGCCGCGGTCCGCGAGGCAGCGCTGCATGTAGCGCTTCTCGAGGGACGCCTCGTCGCGTCGCCGGCCGAACAGCCAGCGGAAGCCGCTGCGCACCACGGTGAAGGCGCCCGCGCTGGCGGCGCCCACGGCGGCGCCGGTGCCCGCGTGGCCGCGGATCGCCCCGCCGGCCGCTCCCGCGGCGGCGCCGGCGCCCGCGTTGCCGGCGGTGTCCTTGGCGATCTCGGCGGCCGCCTCGCCGCCTCCGCCGCCGCTGGCGCCGGCCTCGCGGGCCAGCACGCGGCACTCCTCGATGTCGACCTCCGCCACCTCGCGACCCACCGCCTCGAGCCGGGCGTTCGGGTACAGGACGGGCTGGGGAGGCGAGGCGCAGGCGAGGGCCGGGAGGAGCAGCAGGCAGAGGGCGATGGCGCGCATCCCCCGAGTCTACTGAACGCCTCCGCTCAGCCGATCTGTGCCAGCAGCTCGCCCAGCCGGACGCCGACCACGGCCGCGTTGGCCGGGCGGTCGTCCGGGCTCTTCTCCATCAGCTCGAGGATCACCTGGGCGAGCTCGGGCGTGACGTTCACCTCGAGCTCCCGGGGATCCGGCGGGGCCTCGTGGCGGTGCTGGTAGGAGACGTCGCCGTCCTCGAAGGGCAGGTGCCCGGTGCACAGCTGGAAGAGGGTGACGCCCAGGGCGTAGAGGTCGGTGCGGTGGTCGACGGCCTCGCCGGCGGCCTGCTCCGGCGCCATGTAGTAGGGCGTGCCGCCCACCACGGTGGTCGAGCGGCGCACCTCCTCCAGGGACTTGGCGATGCCGAAGTCCATGATCTTCACCACCTGCTCCTTGGTGAAGAACAGGTTCGCGGTCTTGATGTCCCGGTGGACGATCTTGCGCTCGTGGGCGTAGTGGAGCCCGGCGCAGATCTGGATGCCCAGGCGCATGGTGTCGCGGACGCCGACCCGGCCGCGCGCCTCGAGGATCGCGTTGAGCGGGCGCCCCTCCAGCAGCTCCATGGTGATGAAGTAGGTGCCGTTCTCCTCGCCGGCGTCGAAGATCGTCACGATGTTCACGTGGTTGAGGGCGGCGGCGGCGCGCGCCTCGCGCTCGAAGAGCTGTACCGCGGCCGGGTGGTCGCGCAGGTTGTCGGGCAGCCGCTTCAGCGCGACCACGCGGCCCAGCCGCTTGTCGCGCGCCTTGTAGACGACGCCCAAGCCGCCGCGGCCGATCTCCTCCATCAGCTCGTAGCGGCTCTCGACCGGTCCGGCGGTGGCGCCGCCGCTGCCGCTGGTGACCCGCTGGGTCTGCCCCTCGCTGGCCGAGATCTCGCGCTTCAGCGCCTCGATGCGCGTGGCCACGTCGGTGCGGGCCACGTCCTGGCGGCGGATCGCCTCGTAGGCGGACAGCGCCTCCTGCCGCCGGCCGGCGGCCTCGAGCACCTTCGCGTAGCTCTCCAGCGTCTCGATCGAGGCGCTCTCGACGCCGGTGGACGACAGCGCCTCCTCGAACTTGGCGACGGCGATGTCGTGGTCGCCCTGCTCGCTGGCCAGCTCGCCGATCATCATGCAGGCCTGGGGATACTCGGCGTGGCGCGGCTCGATGTGCTGGAGCAGGCGGATCACCTGCTCGCGGTCGCCCATCTGGCGCGCGATCTGCGCCGCCTCCATGAACTCGCCGAGCTTCTCCAGCATGTACATCTCGCGCTCGGAGTCGCCCACCTCGCGCCAGCACTCGACCGCGTTGGCCCAGTCGTAGACCTTCTCGAAGCACTCGGCCGCCTTCTGGAAGTCGCCCGCGTCGCGGAAGGCGCGGGCGGCGTGGTCCATGTCGCCCGCCTCTTCGTAGAGCGCCGCGCTGCCCTGGAAGTCGTCGCCGCCGGCCAGCTCGAGCGCGGCGCCGCCGATCTCGCCGGCCGCCTCCAGCTCGCGGGCGGCCTCGGCGTTCTTGCCCTGCTGGCGGTACAGGTCGGCCCGCAGCATGTGGGCCGCGCGCTCGTTGCCCGCGCGCTCGAGCGCCGCGGCGGCGGTGGCCAGATCGCTCTGGAGGTACGGCTCGACCGCCTCCGGGCACTGGCTGAACACGATCCCCTCCTCGCGGCTCATCTCGGCCTGCAGCGGGATCGCCGTGTCGAGGGAGGTGATCGAGATGTCGAAGCAGGCGGCCGCGTGGTCCGAGCCCACCAGGATCGTGTAGTCGCCGAGACCCAGGTAGAGGTAGGCCATGCCGTCGCGGGCGTAGCGCAGCGACGACGGATCGCCCTGGATGCCCACCCGCGCGTTCTCGATCGGCTGGCCGTTCTCCTTCACCGTGACCTCGACGGCCACCTCCTTCGGCCGGAAGTCGAAGTCCAGGGTGGAGACGCGCCGCCGGCGCACCGTCACCCGCTGCTCCTCGAGGAAGTGGCCGATGATCTCCTCGCCGCGCGCGTCCTTCAGCGGGCCCGAGACGGTCACCGTGTAGGGCAGCTGGCGGGCGGGAATGAACTTGAAGGTCGTCTCCGCGCCGGCCATGTGGCGCTGGTAGCGCATCAGGAAGTCGAAGGTCCGGCTCTTCGCCTTCTCCGAGCGGTCGCCCACGATCTCGCGCTTCACCGCGTCGGGCCGCTTGGTGACGTGGATGCTGAAGAAGCCGTTGGTGCGCTCGGGCACCTGGATCTTCACCACGAGCTGGCCCCAGCCGCGGATCACCGGCCAGGCGACGATCAGCCCGCCGAGCAGGTAGAGCACGAAGGCCAGGTAGTTCCACTTGCCGTAGGCGGCGAAGCCGCCGTCGAGGCAGTCGGTGTTCGACAGGATCGACGCCGTCTCCGACGCGCGGCCCAGCAGGAGGCGCGTCTCGACCGCGAAGGCGTCGCCGGCGCAGGCCTCGGCCAGCTCCGGCGACTTGTGCACCACCAGCCGCGTCACGAAGGTTCCGTCGACCGCCAGCACCTCGTTCACGGTCGCGATCGTCTCGGCGTCGAGCGACAGGTCGCTCTCGAAGTCGAAGAGCCGCTCGATGTGGACGGCCAGGGCCTCGTCGGTGCCGCTCTCGATCATGGGGCTCTGGAAGCGCGCCTGGAGCGCGCCGGAAAGGCCCCGCTCGAGGGCGGTGATGTCCGGGGAGCGCGGGCGCACCAGCTTCAGCAGGCGCGTGTTCCAGTCGTCGGGCTCCTGCACGCCCAGCGAGACGATGGACCGCGACTCCGGGTTGGCGAGCTGCATGGCGAAGCTCATCACCAGGTCGTCCAGCGACAGCACGCTGGCGGCGCCGCGCTGCGGATCGTGCTTGCCGCCGGACTCCTCGGCACGCCCCGAGTTCAGCGCCGCGGCCAGCTGCCGCTCGGCCACGGCGCCGGCGGCGTCGCCCAGCTTGTCGAGGACGACGGCGAGCCGGTCGCGCAGGCTGGCGTCGCCGGGCTCGAGCTCGACGGCGCGCTCCAGCGAGACGCGGGCGGCCTCGAGATCGCCCTGCTCGGCCTGGATCTCGGCGGCCTGGAACAGCGCCTGCGACTGGTGGCGGACCTCCTCGCCGGAGAGCAGGGCCAGCGCCTCCTGGGTGTCGCCGGTCGCGCGCAGGGCGCGCGCCAGCGTGAGGCGGGTCTCGTCGTGGCTCGGGTCGATCGCGTGGACCTCGCGCAGCAGCGGCACGGCCTCGGCGGCGCGACCCGTGTCGGTGTAGACCACCGACAGCTCCCGCTTGGCGCCGCGGTGCTTCGGGTCCAGGGCGAGGGCGTCGTTCAGTGCGGTGGCGGCGGCCTCCGAGTCGCCCATCCGGTGCTCGGTGCGGCCCAGGGCGGTCAGCACCTGGGGCGTCCGCGCGCCGCCGCCGACGGCGCGCCGGTAGGCCACGCGGGCCTTGGCGGGGCGGCCGAGCTGCTCCTCCAGCTGGCCGATGGCGGCTTTCGCCCGGCCCGTCGAGGCCTGGTCCGTCTCGATGGCGGTCTCGAAGTTCTCGGCGGCCCGGTCGACGTCGAGCCACTTCGCGGCCCGACGCCCGGCCTCGACCCAGTGGGCGGCGGCCCGGGCCGGATCGTCCTCGAGCCGGGCCAGCTCCTCCTCGAAGCGCACGCCGTCCGTGTCGATGGCTGCGGCGCGGGCCAGCGTCGTGCGCGCCGTCGCGCGATCGCCCTGGGCGGCCTGGACGCGGGCGAGACCGGCCAGCGCGTCGGGCTGGTCCGGCGCGATCTCGAGGGCGCGCTCGAAGTACTCGCGCGCCTCCTTCACCCCGTCGTTCGCGAACATCACCTCGCCGGCCGCGACCAGCAGGTCGAGGTCCGGGTCGGGCTTCGACAGCGCGGCGCGGGCGTTGCGACCCACCAGCGTCCAGGCGGTGGTGGAGTCGCCCATCTCGACCAGCAGCCGGGCGCGCACCGTCGCCGGCACCGACGTGTGCCGCGCCTGGTCCGCGATCTCCTCGCGCAGCGCCATGGCCGTCGGCGACAGCTTCCCCTGCACGGCGCGGAAGGCGCCGGCCAGGTCGCCCTCGTTCCAGCGCAGCAGCGCCTGGCTGATGCGGGCCAGGTCCTCGAGCAGCGGCGGCGTCACCTCGATCGACGCGCCGCCGGTCTGCTCGACCACGCGCGCCAGCGCTTCCACCGCGGCGTTGCCGAACTCGGCCATCGGGGCCTCGCTGCCGGCGCCCACCAGCAGCACCCGCGAGTCGGGCGCGTAGAGCAGCAGCTGTACGCTGGCCTGGCCGTCGCGCGCCGACATCTTCGGCACCAGCACGTGGGCCAGGCCCTCGTCGGCCGCGGCGGTCAGCGCCTCGTCCAGGCTGGCCACGCCTTCGATCGGCACCGCCTCCACGCCGGCCTGGTGGAGCTGGGTCAGCAGCCAGTGGTCGAAGCCGGTCGCCACGGGCAGCAGGCTGGCGTCGGTCAGGCTGGGCGCCAGGCCCAGGGACTCCCGGGCGGCCGCCGGCAACGGCCCGGCCAGACCCACCGCGGCGAGGGCCAGGACCAGGCACACCATTCGTCGAGTCGAGGTGAAGGCGCGGGTCATCGACTGCGCTATCGGCCCGCGCCCAGGAGGTATTTAGGGAGAAGACGTGCGCGTCCGCAGCCGACCGGATGTGGGGCTAAAAGCCCTCGATCTCGTGCTTGCGCATCAGCCGGTAGAGGGTCGTGCGGTCGACGCCCAGGGCCCGCGCCGCCTCCACCCGCTTGCCGTCGGCGGCCTCCAGGGCCCGCAGCAGGTGCTCCCGGGTGGCGCGGTCGAGGAACGCCTGGAGGCTCTCGCCGCCCGACCCGGCACCGGCCGCCGGACCCGCCCCCGCGTCGGCGGGGGGCTCGAGCAGCAGGTCGTCGATCTCGATGCGCTCGCCGGCCGCCAGCACCACGCCGCGCTCGATGGCGTTCTCCAGCTCGCGGGCGTTGCCGGGCCAGGGGTGGGCCACGAGCAGCGCCTCGGCCTCGTCGCTCCAGCCGGCCAGGCTGCGGCCCAGCCGCTGGTTCCACTGGGCCAGGAAGTGGCGCGCCAGCGGCAGCACGTCCTCGGGCCGCTCGCGCAGGGGCGGAAGGTGGATCGGGATCACGGCCAGGCGGAAGAACAGGTCCTCGCGGAAGCGCCCCCCGGCCACCTCGGCGCGCAGGTCGCGGTTGCTGGCCGCCACCACGCGCACGTCGACGGGGCGCTCCTCGCTGCCGCCCACCCGCTGCACGACGCGCTCCTGGAGGACCCGCAGCAGCTTGGCCTGGAAGTCGGCGTCGGTCTCGCCGACCTCGTCGAGGAAGACGGTGCCGCCGTCGGCCCGCTCGAAGATGCCCTCGCGGGCGCGGTCGGCGCCGGTGAAGGCGCCCTTCTCGTGGCCGAAGAGCTCGCTCTCGAGCACGCCGCTGGCCAGCGCCTTGCAGTTCACCGCCACGAACGGTCGCCCCACCCGGTCGCTGTGGTAGTGGACGGCCCGCGCCACCAGCTCCTTGCCGGTGCCGCTCTCGCCGCTGACCAGCACCGTCGACGGGCTGCGCGCCGCCCGCCGCACCCGGTCGAGCACCTCGCGCAGCGCCGCACTCTCGGCGACGATCGCTCCCTCCGAGTAGCGGCTGCCGAGCTCGGCGCGCAGGTAGCGGTTCTCGCGCGAGAGCCGCGTCACGTCGAGAGCGCGCTGCACCAGCGTCTTCAGCTCGGTGTTGTCGAAGGGCTTCTCCACGTAGTCGAAGGCGCCGGCGCGCATCGCCTCGATGGCGGTCGACACCGTGGCGTGGGCCGTGATCAGGATGACCGGCAGCTCCGGCAGGACCTCGCGGGCGCGCCGCAGCACGCTGAGCCCGTCGCCGCCGGGCATCTTCAGGTCGGTCAGCAGCAGGTCCACCGGCTGCTTCTCCAGCGCGGCCAGGGCCTCGTCGGCGTCGGTGAAGGTGGCGACCTCGTGACCCTCGCGGCGCAGCACCATGCCGATGATGTCGACCATGCGCTGCTCGTCGTCGAGGATGGCGACCCGGGACTTCATGCGGGGGGCTTCATGCGGCGGCCGCGTCGGCGTCGCGCCGCGGCAGGATGAGGCGGAAGCAGGCGCCGAGGCCGCCCGGGCCGGCGCCCGCGCCGTCCACCAGGCGGGCCTCGCCGCCGTGGGCCTGGGCGATGCGCGCGGTCATGGCCAGGCCCAGGCCGGTGCCCGAGGCCTTGGTGGTGAAGAAGGGCTCGAAGACCTGGTCCGCGTCGGCCGCCGCCACGCCCGGACCGTCGTCGGCCACGTCGATCTCGACGCGGTCCGGCTCGGCGCGCAGGCGCACCTCCAGGCGACCGCCGTCGGCGACCGCCTCGACGGCGTTGGTCAGCAGGTCGAAGACCGCCTGGCTGAGCAGGTCGCCGTCGGCGACCAGGGCGGGCACGGTGCCGGCGTCCTCGCGCGACACCTGGATGCGTCGCTCGCGCAGCCGGTCGCGCACCAGCTCGAGCGCCCGGTCGAGCACCTTGTCCGCGTGGACCGGGGCGAAGCGCGGCTCGGTGGGCCGCGAGAAGGTGAGCAGCGAGGTGATCAGCGCGTTCAGCCGGTCGCTCTCCTCGCAGATGAAGCGGCAGGCCCGCCAGGCCTCGTCCTGCTGGTCGAAGCCCTCCTGCACCATCGACGCCGACGCGCGGATCACCCCCAGCGGGTTGCGCACCTCGTGGGCCACGCCGGCGGCCAGCCGCCCGATCGCCGCCAGCTTCTCGTTCTGCGCCGCCTTGCGCTGGCTCTCGGCCAGCTCGTCGAGCTGGCGCCGGATGGTCCCGGCGTCGCGCGCCGCCCGGGCCCGGGCGTCCATGAAATGGCCGATCAGGAAGCCCATGACGGCGAAGTTGCCGGACATGAAGAGCGCCATGGGCAGCGTCAGGTCGCGACCGCCCACCTGGAGGTCGATGCCCACCGACAGGAACAGGGCCGTGTCGCCCAGGCCGCCGACCGCTCCGATCAGCGCGCCCCACCAGCGTCGGCGTCCTTCGAGCATGGAGCGTCCAGGGTAGCAAGGCCCGTGCCGGGCCATGCGCGCGCCTCGCGCGCGCCGGGCTCTCGCGGCGCCTGCCGCGGTTGCGCCCGCGCACGCGACGTTGCACGAATGCAACGCCGCGGCGACGCGCCTACATTGCACGCCCAGCGTGTCCCGTCCGACGAACCCGACGCCCCGCACGTTCCGCCGCCGCCGGGCGCTGTGGGCGCTGGCCCTGCTGGCCGCGACCCTGGCCACCTGGCGGCCGGCGACCGACGCCGACTTCGTGCTGTTCGACGACGACCTCTTGATCACGCGCGTCGCCGAGATCGAGGCGGGTCTCGGCTGGGAGAGCGTGCGCTGGGCCTTCACCAGCGTCGACATGGCCAACTGGATGCCGCTCACGCGGCTCTCGTGGATGCTCGACGCCGAGCTGTTCGGGCTCGACCCGCGCGCCTTCCACGCCACCAACGTGCTGCTGCACGCGCTGGCGGCCGTGCTCTTCTTCCTGGCCCTCGAGCGCCTGACCGGGGCGGCGGCGCGCTCGGCGCTGGTGGCGGCGCTGTTCGCCCTGCACCCGCTGGGCGTCGAGGCGGTGGCCTGGGCCGCGGCGCGGCGCGACGTGCTGGCCGCCGTCTTCGCGGCCGCCTCGCTGCTGGCCTACGCGAACCGGCGCCCGCGCTGGACGGCGGTGTGGCTGGCCGCCGGCCTGCTCTCGAAGCCCATGCTGGTGACCTGGCCGCTGGTGCTGCTGCTGGTCGACGTCTGGCCGCTCGGGTGCCTGCGCAGCCGCACCGACCTGTGGCCGCGCCTGCGCGAGAAGACGGCGCTCTTCGCACTGGCCGCCGCCGCCTGCGCGACCACGCTGTGGAGCCAGGCGGCGGCCGAGACGATCCGCCCGCTCGAGGGGCTGGCCTTCGACGTGCGCGTCTGGAACGCACTGGCTTCCTACGGCGCCTACACCCTCGACGCGTTCTGGCCGTCGGGACTGGCCGTGTTCTACCCGCATCCGGGCCGCGCCATCGCGCCCGCGTCGGTGGCCTTCGGCGCGGCGCTGCTGCTGGCGGGGACCGGCGCCTGCTTCTGGCAGCGACGCCGCCGGCCCGCGGCGTGGGTCGGCTGGCTCTGGTACGTGGGAATGCTGGTGCCGGTGATCGGTCTGCTCCAGGTGGGACAGGCGGCGCGCGCCGACCGCTACGTCTACCTGCCCCAGCTGGGGCTGTGGCTGGCGCTGGTCTTCCCGCTCTTCGACGCGGTCCGTCCGTGGCCGGCGGCGCGGCGCGCGGCGGCCGCCGCGGCGATCGTCGCGCTGCTGGCGCTGGCCGGCGCGACGCGCGCGCAGATCGCCCACTGGCGCGACAGCGAGAGCCTGTTCCTGCACGCGCTGCACGTGACCGAGGACAACCAGGTGGCGCACATCAACCTGGGGCTCGTGCTCACGCAGCAGGGGCGGCTCGACGAGGCGGCGTCGCACCTGCTGGCGGGCCTGCGCGCCGCGCCGCGCTCGTCGGTGGGAACGGGCCTGCTGGGGAACGTGCGCGCCGCCCAGGGTCGGACCGCCGAGGCGGCGCACCTCTACCGGCGAGCCCTCGAACTCGACCCGGGATCCGAGCGCTGGCAGCGCCGGCTCGATCAGCTGCGCGAAGACAGCGCGCGGTAGCGGCGGATCAGCGCGGCGGTCGACGCGTCGTGGCTCTCGCCCGGGTCGGCGTCGCCGACCAGCTCGTCGGCGATGCGCCCGGCCAGCACCTTGCCGAGCTCCACCCCCCACTGGTCGAAGGAGTTCACGTTCCACACCACGCCCTGCGCGAACACCTTGTGCTCGTAGAGGGCGACCAGGGCGCCCAGCGTGAACGGATCGAGCCGCTCGGCCAGCAGCGTGTTGCTCGGCCGGTTGCCGGCGAAGGTGCGGTGGGGCGCCAGCTCCGGGTCGACGCCGCCGGCCAGCACCTCCTCGCGGCTGCGGCCGAAGGCCAGCGCCTCGCTCTGGGCAAAGAAGTTGGCCATCAGCAGCGCGTGCTGGTCTTCCGCCGGCGTGGGTCCCTTCGCGAAGCCGATGAAGTCGCAGGGCACGCACTTCGTCCCCTGGTGGAGCAGCTGGAAGAAGGCGTGCTGGCCGTTCGTGCCCGGCTCGCCCCACACCACGGGCGCGGTCTGGTGGACGGCCGGCCGACCGTCGCGCTCCACCGACTTGCCGTTGCTCTCCATGTCGAGCTGCTGGAGGTAGGTGGCGAAGAGCTCCAGGTGGTGGTCGTAGGCCAGGATGGCGTGGGTCTCGGTCCCCCAGAAGTTCCCGTACCAGACGCCCAGCAGCGCCAGCAGCACCGGCAGGTTTCGCTCGAGGGGCGCGCTGCGGAAGTGCTCGTCCATGGCGCGGGAGCCCGCCAGCAGCTCGTCGAAGCGCTCCGGACCGATCGCCAGCATGAGCGACAGGCCCACCGCCGACTCCATCGAGTAGCGTCCGCCGACCCAGTCCCAGAAGCCGAAGACGTTGTCGGCGTCGATGCCGAACTTCGCCACCTCTGCCAGGTTCGTCGACACGGCCGCGAAGTGGCGCGCCACCGCCGCCGGATCGCCCAGCCCCTCGACGCACCAGGCGCGGGCGGCGCGGGCGTTGGTCAGCGTCTCCAGCGTGGTGAAGGTCTTCGAGCAGACGATGAAGAGCGTCTCGGCCGGGTCGAGACCGCGCAGCGCCGACGCCAGGTCGGCCGGGTCGACGTTGGCCACGAAGCGGACCTCGAGGTCCGGGTCCGCGTAGGGTGCCAGCGCCTGGGTCGCCATGCGCGGACCCAGGTCGGAGCCGCCGATGCCCAGGTTCACCACCTTGCGGATGGGCCGTCCCGTGTGGCCGGTGAAGTCGCCGCCGCGCACGCGCGCGGCGAAATCGCGCATGCGGGCGAGCACGGCGTGGACGTCGGGCACCACGTCGTGCCCGTCCACGCGGATCTGCGTGCCTTCGGCGGCGCGCAGCGCCACGTGCAGCACCGCGCGTCCTTCGGTGGTGTTGATCTTCTCGCCGCCGAACATGGCGTCGATGCGCTCGGGCAGACCCTGGGCGCGGGCCAGGTCGACCAGCAGCGGGAGCGTGCGTTCGTCGACGAGGTTCTTCGCGTAGTCCAGGTGCAGGCCGGCCGCCTCGCACGAGAAGCGCTCGGCCCGCTGCGGGTCGTCGGCGAACAGCTCGCGCAGGTGGCGTCCGGCCAGCTCGCCGCGGTGGGCGGTCAGGGCCTTCCAGGCGGGAGTCTCGGTCGGGCTTCCCATGACCCGAGCTTCGCCTAGCGCCTCCGGCGGCGCGACCCCGGCAGCAGGGGCTTCAGGTGGCGTCCGGTATGCGACACCCGGGTCGCCGCCACGCGTTCCGGCGTGCCCTGGGCCACCACCTGTCCGCCGTCCGGACCTCCCTCGGGCCCCAGGTCGACGACCCAGTCGGCGGTCTTGATGACGTCCAGGTTGTGCTCGATCACGATCATCGTGTTGCCGGCGTCCACCAGCCGGTCGATCACGCCCAGCAGCTTGCGCACGTCGTCGAAGTGCAGGCCCGTGGTCGGCTCGTCCAGCAGGTAGAGGGTGCGGCCGGTGGCGCGCTTGGCCAGCTCGCGGGCCAGCTTGATGCGCTGGGCCTCGCCGCCGGACAGGGTGGGCGAGGGCTGGCCCAGGTGCAGGTAGTCGAGGCCCACGTCCATCAGCAGCTGGAGCGGGCCCGCGATCGATGGATGGGCCGCGAACAGCTCCGACGCCTCGCGCACCGTCAGCTCCAGCACGTCGGCGATGGAGTGGCCCTTGTAGGCGACGCGCAGCGTGGCCTCGTTGAAGCGCTTGCCGTCGCACTCCTCGCAGCGCACGTAGACGTCGGGCAGGAAGTGCATCTCGATCTTGCGTACGCCGTCGCCCTGGCAGGCCTCGCAGCGTCCGCCCTTCACGTTGAAGGAGAAGCGGCCCGGCTTGTAGCCGTGGATGCGCGACTCGGGGAGCTGGGCGAAGAAGCGCCGGATGTCGTCGAACACCTTGATGTAGGTGACCGGGTTGCTGCGGGGCGTGCGCCCGATCGGACGCTGGTCGATGCGGATCACCTTGTCGAGCTGCTCGAGGCCCGAGAGCCCGCGGTGGCGTCCGACGCGGACCGTCGACTGGTGGAGCTGGCGCGACAGCGCCGGGTAGAGGATGTCGTTCACCAGCGTCGACTTGCCGGCGCCGGACACGCCGGTGACGGCGGTCAGCACGCCCAGCGGGAACTCGACGTCCACGTCGTGCAGGTTGTTCTCGTGGGCGCCGAGCACCTTGATGGATCCGCTGGCCTCGCGGCGCTGCTCGGGCACGGCGATCTCCTCGCGGCCCGACAGGTAGGCTCCGGTCAGCGACTTCTTCGACTTCGCCAGGCTGGCCGGCGTTCCCGCGTGCACGATCCGCCCGCCGAGCACGCCGGCGCCCGGGCCGAAGTCGATCACGTGGTCCGCCGCGCGGATCGTCTCCTCGTCGTGCTCGACCACCACCACCGTGTTGCCGATGTCACGCATGCGGAACAGCGTCTCGAGCAGCCGGCGGTTGTCGCGCTGGTGCAGCCCGATCGACGGCTCGTCCAGGATGTAGATGACGCCGGTCAGCTCGGATCCCACCTGGCTGGCCAGCCGGATGCGCTGGGCCTCGCCGCCCGAGAGCGTGGGGCCGGCGCGGTCGAGGGAGAGGTAGCCGAGCCCCACCGACGCCAGGAAGTCGAGCCGGCCGCGGATCTCCTTCAGCACCTCCACCGCGATCTGCTTCGCCGCGCCGCTGAGCTTCAGCCCGGCGAAGAAGGCGCGCGCCTCGTCGACGGTGAGCGACGAGATCGCCACGATCGAACGCTTGCCCACCAGCGCCGACGCGCTCTCGGGCCGCAGCCGCGAGCCGTCGCAGGTGGTGCAGGTGGCGTTGCCGATGAACTGGGCATACCAGCGCTTCGCCCGCTCCGAGCCGGTCTGGCGGAAGCGGCGGGTGAGCCGCGGTACCACGCCCTCCCAGGCCATGTCGAACTGGCCGGCGCCGGTCTTGCCCTTCCACTTCACCTTGAACTTGCGATCGCCGGTGCCCCACAGGAGCAGGTCGCGCTGGCGCTGCGACAGCTTCCGCCACGGCTTGCCCGAGTCGATCTTCAGCTGCGCGATGATCTGGCCGCGGAAGCCGTGGGCCCAGCCGGTCTTCTCCGACACGTTGGGGCCCCAGGGCTTGAGCGCCCCCTCGTCGATGGAGAGCGAGTCGTCGGGCACGACCAGCTCCGGGTCGATCTCCACCCGCGCGCCCAGGCCGTTGCAGTCGACGCACATGCCCTGGGGGCTGTTGAAGGAGAAGCTCTGGGGCGTGAGCTCGGGGAAGGAGATGCCGCAGTCGCCGCAGGCCAGCTTCTCCGAGTAGACGACGTCCTTGCCGCCGTCGACGCTGGCGATCAGCATGCCCTCGCCGACCTTGAGCGCGGTCTCCACCGACTCGTTGAGCCGCGAGCCGACGCCCGACTTCACCACCAGCCGGTCGATCACCGCCTCGACCGTGTGCTTGCGCCGCTTGTCGAGGGCCTGCACCTCCTCCGACACCACGATCTCGCCATCGACGCGCAGGCGCACGAAGCCGGAACGCCGCGCCTCGGCCAGCAGCTCCCGGTGTTCGCCCTTGCGGTTCACCAGGATGGGCGCCATCAGCACGATGCGGCTGCCGTCGCCGGACGCCTTCAGCTCCCGCGCGATCTGTTGGGCGGTCTGGCCCTTCACCGGCTTGCCGCACTCGTGGCAGTGCTGCACGCCCACCCGGGCGTAGAGCACGCGCAGGTAGTCGGCGATCTCGGTGATCGTGCCGACGGTGGAGCGCGGGTTCGTGCCGGTGGTCTTCTGCTCGATCGAGATGGTCGGCGACAGTCCGCGGATGGTGTCGTAGTGGGGCTTCTCCATCTGCCCCAGGAACTGGCGCGCGTAGGCCGAGAGCGACTCGACGTAGCGCCGCTGTCCCTCGGCGTAGAGCGTGTCGAAGGCCAGCGACGACTTGCCCGAGCCCGAGACGCCGGTCAGCACGACGAGCTTCTTCTTCGGGATGCGGACGTCGATGCCGCGAAGGTTGTGCTCCTTCGCGCCGCGGATCAGGACGTGGTCGAGCTCCATGGGGGCCGCCCAGGATAGGTCAACCCGCACCCCCTCTGCTGACGAGGGACGTCAGCAGGCTCGCGCTCCGCCGAACCGGCGTTTCGGGGGCGGGCGGCCGGCGGGGAGGTATCCCAGGGCTACCCACTGCCCGGCACCTCTGCCGGATCGATCCGGCCGTGCCGCCGCCAGCCCACGCGAAGCAGCCACGTGCGCGGCTCCGTATGATGAGAGGGGCGGGCGATTCTCGGGAGGAACCGGGCATCTACGATCTCGTCTTCTTCATCGTGGTGTTCGGTGCGATGGGGCACCTGATGGGTCTTTGGCACTGGACCGCGGTGGCCTATGCGCTCGCAGCCTTCCTTCTGCTGGCCGCCTTCCTCAGGTGGCTCGGTGGCCCGAGCCGCTACAAGGGGCAGCGATTCTCCGATTTCGCCGGTTTCGTCGACTCATGGGGTCTGACGCTCGACGACGGCGGGCGCATCTTCATCGACCCGGAGTCGCGCCGGGTGCCGCGACTCCGGTTTCGGGTCACGGGGCGCGGACCGCGCAAGTTGCTTCGCGTACGGATCCCGACGCGCAAGGCGACTCGGGGCGAGGTCGAGGCCCGGCTCGAGGCGCTCGCTGGACCGTTCGAGGACGTGACGCTTCGAGGGCATCCCCGCTCCATCGAGTTCCGGCTTCCGGCCCGCGCCGCATATACGGGCTCCATCGGTTCCCGGGCCGCGGAAGCTGCATTTCGCGGGCTCGGGTGCGACGAGGAGTCCCTCTTCACGATTCACTGCCGCGGCGAGATCGACCCCTACTACGATCTGGAGATCACCGAGCAGGCCGCGGAGAATGCGCCGGGGTGGCTGAAGCGGTTCTTCGAGCGTCGTGCTCGTTCGATCCGATCTGCGCTGCCTCGCCGCCGGGAGCCGCCTGGGAGATCGGACGGGTGAGCCGTCAAGGCAACACGATCCCGTAGGCGATCTGGAAGCGGGGGGAGGCGGCGGACTCGCAGAGGCCGGTCTCAGGGTGGTGGGTGGCGGCGAGGACGCGGCCGTGGGCCCAGTCGCCCTTGTGTTCGAGGATGTGGCCGCGGGCCTCGAGCCCGGCCAGCGTCTCGGGCGGCAGCCGGTCCTCCACCGAGAGGACGCCGGGCCGCGCCCGGCGCGGGTAGAAGCTGCTGGGCATGTGCTCGCTGTGGACCGTCGGCGCGTCGATCGCCTCCTGGAGGTCGCGGGCGCCGAAGTCGAGCAGCTGCATCAGGAACTGCACCGTCCACTGGTCCTGCTGGTCGCCGCCGGGCGTGCCGAAGGCCATGCGCCGGCCGTCGGGCAGCCAGGCCATGGACGGCGAGAGCGTGGTGCGCGGCCGCTTGCCGGGGGCCAGGGCGTTCGGGTGGTGCGGGTCCAGGCTGGCCATCTGCACGCGGGTGCCGACGGGGAAGCCCAGCTCCGGGATCACCGGCGAGGTCGGGATCCAGCCGCCGGAGGGCGTGGCGCACACCAGGTTGCCGTCCGCGTCGGCGGCGACGAGCTGGGTGGTGTCGCGGCGGCCCTGGGCGTGGGCGGCCAGCGCCTGCGGCTCGACCGGTGCGGCCGGAGCGTCGGCCAGCAGCGGCCAGCCGGCGGGCAGCGCGCCCAGGCCGGGCGTCAGCTCGAGCGACGCGCGCTCGCCCACCCGCGTGCGCCGCTCGTCGGCGTAGGCCTTCGAGAGCAGGTGCTCGAGGGGCACGTCGGCGAAGTCCGGGTCGGCGTAGCAGGCGTCGCGGTCGGCGAAGCAGAGCTTCGCGCACTCGGTCCAGGTGTGGAGCGCGTCGGCGCTGCCGGCGCCCATCGACGCCAGGTCGAAGCCTTCGAGCAGGCGCAGCTGCTGGAGGAACACCGGGCCCTGGCCCCAGGGACCGGTCTTGAACACGCGCGCCCCCCGGTAGTCCACCGCCACCGGCTCCTCCACCCGGCCCTCGTAGCGCGCCAGGTCGTCGGCGGTGAGGAGCCCCGCGTGGGCCTGGCCGCTGGCGTCGCGCACCGGCGTCGCCAGGAAGCGCTCGATCGCCTCGGCGCCCGGGCCCGTGTAGAAGTGGTCGCGGGCGGCCTGGATGCGC
>JBNLVK010000297.1:0-2791 GCA_050618055.1 Myxococcota bacterium | reverse complement strand
CTGATGAGGTCGCACTGGGAGATCCCGGTCACGGTGCCGCAGCCCACGCCGTGGGTGGAGAAGGCACCCGAGCACGGCGCGCCGCCGCCCACGTTGACGCCCAGGTCCGTGGCTCCGGATCCGGTGGGGTTCGTGGGCACGAGCGAGGCGTTGGGGTTGGCGATCCCCCCGAAGCCCCGGGCGGTGGCGATGATGCCGCCGCTGGACTGGGCGATGGAGGCGCCGTTCTGATCGGGCAGCGACGAGAAGTCGATGGTGACGGCGGAGGCCGGGCCGGCCAGGAGCAGCGCGGCGCCGAGGGCGGCCGCCGTCTTCGAAGCGAGCGTGAGCATCGGGTCCCCTTCCCAGGCGGGGGCCGGCACGGCCCGCCGCGGACGGGCCCCTGGCCGTGCAAGCCCGGTGCCGGAACTGGAACACGTTCCAGCAAAACTGAAACACGTTCTACCTCGGGGCTTTCACCGATCTGGTCCCACCAGCCCGGCGGCGTCTCCAGGCCACCGGAAGGAAAGGCGTTTCCACGCGCGTGGAACGTTCCGTCGCCCCTCCGCCTCTTCCCGGCGCCGCGCCGGTTCGGCGCGAGGTTGCGCCGGACTTTCGGGGGTTCCCCGGAGCGCCCGCCGGGCCCTAGGATGGGCGGCATGGGGGGCTCGGAGGCCCGCCGTGCACGTCCTCTCCCCCCGCTCCCGTCCCGGCCGCCTGCTGCCCGTGGCCTTCGCCCTGGTCCTGGGAGCGGGCCCCGCCTGGGCGGGGGGCGAGGTGGGCGTGGTCACCGGCGGCGGCAAGATCCGCATCTTCTCGGCCGACGACCAGGGCCAGACCGTCGAGGTGACGGTCCGCACCGCCGGCGGCATGACCTTCCTGCGCATCGAGGGCAAGGACGGGACCATGGTGGGCGACGCCGACGCCGACCCCACCGTGGTGGAGGTGGAGCTCACCCCCGGCACCTTCGACGAGGTGGACGTGGACCTGGGCGCCGCGGGCGACGACCTCACCGTCGACCTGGACGGCCTCCCCGACGACCTGCGCTTCCGGAAGATCGAGATCGAGGACGAAGGCGACGCCTCGGGCGACGACACCACCACGGTGCGCAACGCCCGCCTGGCCGGCGACGACCCCAAGATCAAGATCCGACCCGGCAAGGGAAACGACACGGTGACCGTGGAGGACTGCGACGCCTGCAAGGTGGACGTGGTGGACGCCGAGGGGAACAACCAGGTCACCATCGACCGCTGCAACGTGGACGACAAGCTCCAGATCATCGGGAAGGGCGCCAGCATCAAGGCCACGGTGCGCGACAGCTTCTACGGCACCGCCAAGATCAAGACCAAGGACAAGGGCGGCGTGCAGCCCTCCCTCGACGCCCGCATCGAGCGCAGCTCCGGCGCCAGCCTGGACCTGCGGGGCGACGGCGGCAACGACGTGATCTTCCTGGACCAGACCTCCGGCGCGGACCTGAAGGTCCAGGTGAAGGACGGCGACGACCAGCTCTTCGTGACCGACTCCGTCTTCGCCGAGAGCGACCTCAAGGGAGGCAAGGGCTTCGACTGCTACGACGTCGCGAACAGCGCCCTGGGCGACCTGGACGTGACCAGCTTCGACCAGGACTTCTGCGACGGCGCGCCGCCCCCCAGCGGCGGCCGGGCCGTGATCCTGGACTATCCCCACGCCTCGCTGCCGGCGGGGACGGCGGTGTGCCTGGACCAGGTGATCGGCTTCCCCTGCACGGAGACGGGGCCCGAGTGCACGGCGGAGCGCCTGCGCGGCGACATCGCCATCCTGGGCATCCCGTCCACCTTCCCGGACCTCTTCCCGTCGTTCGCGTGCAGCCACGGGCCGGTGGTGGACGGGGTGTCCGGCTGCGGGCCGGACACGGTGCCGATCTGCGAGTGAGACGCCGGAGGGGGCCTACTGGATGGTTGCCCGCTCGTAGGCGATCTCGAGGAGGTCGGCGCCCAGCACGAAGTTGGGAGGCGAGCCCTTGGCGCAGGCGACCCGGAGGCGCAGCTCGCCGTCCTCCACGTAGTTGCCCAGCCCGCCGGCGAGGCTGAATGTCATCTCGCTCTCGACGGTGGGAATCGCTCCGGAGGCGAGCTCGCTCCAGGCGCCGGAGGGGACGTTCCAGACGTGGATGGTCTGGGTGCAGACCAGGTTGCTGCGGCTGCGCAGGCGTCCTTCCAGGTTGCGCGAACGGGGCGTGACGTCGCTGAAGGTCGCCTCCCAGATCGTCGTGACGGCGGCGCCGGCGGCGAGCACCCGGTACTCGTCGCCGTCGTCGGCGGCGAGGCTCGCGACGTCGCCTCCCAGCACGGTCCCCGTGGTCGTGGCCACGCCGGAGGGCCACTCCACCACGTCCTGGCGCGGCACCGGCGTGCGGAAGGAGAACAGGGGATTCGAGGTGTGCGCGGACCAGGCCGATTCGTGCACCTCCTTGATCGGGCAGGTGCAGACGCCGTCGACGCAGCGGTAGGTGCGGTCCTCCCAGCGCTGCCGCGCCTGCCAGCGAAAGCCCGTGCCCCAAGGAAGCCCCTCGATGAAGACCTCGAGTCGCCTCTTCATCTCGGGAGAGGTCGCCTTGATCGAGGCGGAATGGGTGGGGCGGTAGGTGAAGCGGCTGCGGGCGTCCACCAGCTCCACCTCCAGCCACGTCTCGTTGGTGCACTCGTTCGGTGCACCGGTGTCGACGATGCCCGAGAGGCGCACCGCGTTGCTGCGCGCGGTGCCGAAGCGGCCGATGGGAGTGCCGTCCTCGCTGCGCTGTTTGAGCTGTGCGGGGCAGATCGGAAGAGCACAC
>JBNLVK010000296.1:0-3163 GCA_050618055.1 Myxococcota bacterium | reverse complement strand
TGCCGGTCGCGGCCTGCTGGGTGTTCTCGGCGATCTCGCGGGCGATGCCCCGGGCCGTGGGAAGCAGCTCGTCCTCGGGAACCACGCGCGTCACGAGTCCGCCCTCGAGCGCCTCGCTCGCCGGGAAGACGCGGCCGGTGGCCACCCACTCCATGGCGCGACCGATGCCCACCACCCGCGGCAGGAACCAGCTGCTGGCCGCCTCGGGCACGATGCCGCGGCGCGCGAACACCAGACCGAAACGCGCCTTCTCGCTGGCGATGCGCACGTCCATGGGCAGCGTCATGGTGACGCCCACGCCCACCGCCGGACCGTTGACTGCCGCGATCCAGGGCTTGGTCGAATCGAACAGGCGCAGCGTGATGAGGCCGCCCTCGTCGCGGTGGTCCTTCTGCTGGCGGCCCTCGCGGTCGAAGGCGCCGCCGCTGCTGGACGGCCCGCCCAGGTCGGCGCCGGCGCAGAAGCCGCGCCCCGCCCCGGTCACCACCACCGCGCGCACGTCGTCGTTCGCGTCGACGTCGTCGACGAGGCGCAGCAGGTCGTCGCCCATCTGCCGGCTCAGCGCGTTCAGCCGGTCGGGGCGGTTCAGCGTGACGGTCAGGACCCCGGCGTCGAGGTCGGTCTTCAGCGTTTCGTAGGCCATGGTTCCTCCTGGGCCCGCCATTCTCGCGCGTTCCCCGGGTTTCGCGACCCCCGCCGCCGCCGCGCTACCGTGGCCCGATGCGGATCGGCGTGGTCAGCGACACGCACAACCACCTGAAGAACACCCTGCGCATCGTGGAGCTGCTCAACGAGGCCGGGGTGGAGCGGGTGGTCCACACCGGCGACATCACCCAGGCGAAGACCCTCCACGCCATGTCGGGCCTGCGGGCGCCCCTCTACGGCGTCTACGGCAACAACGACCTGGAGCGCGAGAGCCTGGCGCGGGCCTCCCGGGAGCTGGACATCCATCTGGTCGACCCGCCCCTGCGCCTGTCCTGGGCCGGCCGCAGCATCGTGGTGGTGCACGACCCGCTGGACCTGGCGCCCGACCTGCTGGACGGCGTCGACCTGGCCATCCACGGCCACGACCACCGCCACCGCAGCGAGCGCCGGAACGGGGCGCTGCTGTTCAACCCGGGCGAGTGCGCCGGACACGTACCCGGCCTGAACCAGGTGGGCGTGGTGGACCTGGTCCGTCTCGAGACCCACGTGCTGCGCTTCTGAGCGAGGAGCCCCGGAGATGAGCTGGAAGGACGAGGTCGAGGGAATCGAGGCGCGCCGGCGGCTGGCCCGGGAGCTGGGCGGCGCCGAGTCGGTGGCGAAGCAGCACGAGCTGGGGCGCCTGACGGTGCGCGAGCGCATCGACGCGCTGCTCGACGAAGGGAGCTTCCGCGAGCAGGGTCCCATCGCCGGCCATTCGGAGACCGACGCCGAGGGGAACCTCACGAAGTTCACGCCGGCCAACTACGTGCTGGGGATCGGCCGCGTCGACGGGCGGCCGGTGGCGACCGGCGGCGAGGACTTCACCCAGCGCGGCGGATCGCCGACGCCGGCCGGCCTGCGCAAGAGCGTCTACGCCGAGGACCTGGCCGTGCAGTACCGGGTGCCGCTGGTGCGCTTCCTCCAGGGCGGCGGCGGATCGGTGGCGGGCCCCCGCGGCAAGGGCGCGCGCGTGACCGCCGGCAACCCGGTGAACGCGCCGCACCGCTTCCTGTCGGTGGCGAAGGCGATGGCCACGGCGCCGGTGGTGTCCGCCGGACTGGGCGCCGTGGCCGGCCTGCCGGCGGCGCGGCTGGTGGCCTCCCACTTCTCGCTGATGACGAAGGGCTCCCAGGTGCTGGTGGCGGGTCCGGCGGTGGTGGAGCGCGCGGTGGGCGAGTCGCTCACCAAGGAGGAGCTGGGCGGCGCCAGGGTCCACGCCCGCAGCGGCGTGGTCGACAACGTGGTGGAGGACGAGCCCGAGGCCTTCGCCCAGATCCGGCGCTTCCTCTCCTACCTGCCCACCAACGTGTGGGAGGCGGCGCCGCGCACCCCGTGCAGCGACCCCGTCGACCGCGCCGAGCCGGCGCTGCTCGAGATCGTGCCGCGCAACCGGCGGCGCGTGTACGCCATGCGCAAGATCCTGCGCTTCGTGCTCGACGAGGACTCGTTCTTCGAGCTGGGCACCGGCCACGGCCGCAGCCAGATCACCGGGCTGGCGCGGCTGGCCGGCCAGCCGGTCGGCGTCTGGGCCAACGATCCCCGCTTCTACGCCGGCTCCATGACCGCCGACGGCGCCCGCAAGGTGCGCCGCTTCGTCGACCTGTGCGACACCTTCCACCTGCCGGTGGTCGCGTTCGTGGACGAGCCCGGCTTCATGATCGGCAGCGAAGCCGAGAAGGCGGCGACCATCCGCTTCGGCACCGAGGCGATCTTCGCCGTCGTGCAGAGCACCGTGCCCTGGGCGTCGGTGATCGTGCGCAAGACCTACGGCGTGGCGGCGGCGGGCCACTTCGCGCCGGACGCCCACGTGCTGTGCTGGCCCTCGGCCGAGGGCGGCGCGCTGCCGCTCGAGGGCGGCGTGGCCGTGGCCTTCCGGCGCGAGATCGAGGCGGCCCCCGACCCGGAGGCGAAGCGGCGCGAGATCGAGGACCGCATGGCGGCCGCCCGCTCCCCCTTCCCGCGCGCAGAGAGCTTCGGCGTGAACGATCTCATCGACCCGCGCGACACGCGCCGCCAGCTCTGCCAGTGGATCGACTGGATCCAGCCCCGTCTGGCCGCCCACCTGGGCGAACGCGCCTACTCCATCCGACCCTAGGCGGCGTCCTCCGGCCCGGACCAGCGGGCCGTGAAGCGCTCGATGCGGTCCTTGCCGTAGAAGTGGCGCGTGAGACGTCCGCCGTAGATGCGCCGCACCACGTCGCGGGGCAGGCGGAAGCGCCGCCAGATCTCGGCGTAGGCCCGGCCGTCGAATGTCTCCGCCCGCACGTTCTCCCGTGCCACGTCCGGCAGCGCGGTGCCGGTCAGCTCGGCGAAGCCGACGGGCAGCGTGCGGTCCAGGTCCTCGGTGCGCAGCAGCAGCAGGTCGGCGCGGCGCGCATGCAGGATCTGCCAGCCGCGCTCGCGGTCGAAGGGCTCGTCGAAGACGTCGATGCCGAGCGTCGTGCGCAGCTCGCGATCGAACCACTCCTCGGCGTAGCCG
>JBNLVK010000295.1:0-18657 GCA_050618055.1 Myxococcota bacterium | reverse complement strand
TGGGCCCAGCGCGCCGCCGCGTCGGAGATGGGCTTGGCGTTGCGGGCCTTCATGTGCACCTCGGCCACGCGCTCCATGTGGACGAAGCGGCCCACCGCCTCGTCCACCCGGGCGGCGACGGTCAGCAGCCCGTGGTTGCGCAGGATGACGGCGCCCTGGCTCCCCAGGGCCACGGCGATGCGCTTGCCGCCCTCGGTGCTCTGCACCTGCACCTCCTCGTCGTCGAAGAGGGCGTGGTCCTCGAAGAAGATGCACGACTCCTGGCTGATCGGCAGGATCGGCCGCACCTCGGCGGAGAAGGGAGTCCCCCAGCCGGTGTGGACGTGGACGGCACTCACCGCGTCGGGGCGCGCCTCGAGGATCGGGTGGTGGATGTAGTAGGCCGCGACGTTGATGGCCCCCTCGCCCTCGACCAGCCCACCGTCGGGCCCGACCAGCACCAGGTCGGAGACCGTCGCCTCGTGGTACGACACGCCGTAGCGCAGCAGCCAGAAGCAGTCGGTCCGCTCCGGATCGCGGGCGCTGATGTGCCCGTCCCCCAGGTCGCCCCAGCGCATGGCCGCCAGCACCCGATACCCCAGCGCCACCTGCTGCTTACGCTTCGCCCGCTCCTCCGCCGCCGACCGCGTCTCGCCCAAGCGCCGTCCTCCGTCTTGGGAGGGTAGGGCAGTACGCGAGGGGTGGGGGAAGGCCGGGCTCCGTCCGGCCGTGCAGAGCCCCGGTGAGCGGTGGCCCTACCTCCGCGTCCGGAACATGCGGTTCACGTCGACCGGGGTGCGGGTGCCGCGCCATTCGCGGTCGAGGGCGGGGTGGCGCCATTCGCGGGCGGCCTCGGCGGCGGGGGTCGTGGGGGCGATGGGGTTGCCGGCCAGGGCGGTGACGGCGATGCCGAGCAGCAACCCGGCGACCAGACCCAGGGCCAGGGGGGCCCAGTGGAGCCTGGGGGCGGGGGCGGGGGTCTCGACGGTCCAGAAATCGGCGGCGGCCATGGGGCTCTCTCCTGCGGGCGTGTCGACAACATCGTCCAACGAAAAAGAATATCCAGGACATCTATCGTGGGTTCAGCTATTCATATTCGAATGACGGACTCCAATCCTCGCCACGAGCGCCTGAACATCGACGCGACCCGGTCGCTCAACTGGTCGGCCCTGAAGGACTTCCTGGCGGTGGCCGAGTCGGGCAGCCTGTCCGAGGCGGCGCGCCGGCTGGGCGTCAGCCAGCCCACTCTGACCCGGCGCATGGCGGCGCTGGAGGACAGCCTCCGGGCCGAGATCTTCCGCCGCAGCCCGCGTGGGCTGGCGCTCACCGAGGTAGGCGAGGCCCTGCTGGGTCCGGCGCGGCAGATGGAGGAGGGGGCCCAGGCCGCCGAGCTGGCGGTCAGCGGCCGCGACCTGACCCTCGAGGGCCTGGTGCGCATCACCGCGACCGAGGGGCTGGCCGTCTCCTGGCTCACCCCGCAGCTGGCCGACTTCCGGCGCCAGCAGCCCCACATCGACGTGGAGCTGATCGTGCGCAACACGGCGCTGAACGTGCTGCGCCGCGAGGCCGACATCGCGCTGCGGCTGGGCCGGCCCCAGCAGGCCGAGCTGGTGGCGAAGCGCATCTGCGACCTGAAGCTCGGTCTCTACGCGTCGCGGGCCTACATCGACGAGATGGGCCGGCCCGAGTCGCCGGCCGACCTGGTGAACCACCGCGGTGTCGCCTTCGACGAGGGCGACGTCTACACCGGCGCCGGCGGCTTCCTGGAGAAGGCGCTGGGCGGCGCCCACGTGGTCTACCGGGCGAACACGCTGGGGGCGCAGCTGGCGGCGATCCGCGCCGGCCTGGGCGTGGGCGGCCAGAGCTGCTTCATCGCCGACCGCGACCCGGAGCTGGTGCGCGTCATTCCGGAGACGGTGGTGAACTTCGAGATCTGGCTCGTCACCCACCCGGGCCTGCGCCGCAGCGCGCGCATCCGCGCCATGTACGACTTCCTGGCCGAACGCCTGGCCGCCTCGGCGCCGCTGTTCGCCGGGGAGAAGGCGGCCGCCTAGACGGTCAGCAGGATGCGCTCGATCGCCTCGACGGCGCCGCCCTCGGCGTTGCTGCGCACCACGTCGTCGGCACCGGCCAGCGCCGACGGCACCGCGTTGCCCATGGCGTAGCCGCGTCCGGCGCGGGCGATCATCTCGGCGTCGTTCTCGTCGTCGCCCACCGCCGCGATCTCGGCGGGCGCGACGCCCAGCCGCTCGGCCACCCGGGCCAGTCCCTTCCACTTGCCCGACTCGGGCGACAGGAACTCCAGGATGTAGCCCTGGTAGTTCTTGTTCATCAGCCGGTGGTTGTAGACGCGCGCGCCGAAGCTGTCCTGGGAGCGCCGGTGCAGGGCGTCCAGCGTGTCGTGGTCGGCCATGGCGCTCATCATGATCACCTCGTCGGGCCGGGCCTCGGCCAGGTCGTCGACGAGCCGCGCGTGCTCGGTGTGGTCCGACAGGTACTCCTGCTGGAAGGCGTGGGCGTCGGTGGGCCGCTCGGAGAGCATGTCGACGCCCTCCAGGTAGCCGTCGATGTAGACCAGCGGCGGCGTGACCTCGCGCATCAGCGCCAGCACCTCGTGGTAGAGGCCCGGCGGGAAGAAGGCGTGGTCGAGGGTCTTGGCGCTGGCCAGGTCCTTCACCAGCACGCCGTTGTTGCAGACGATCGGTCCAGACAGGCCCAGCCGCTCGGCGATCGGCAGCGACGTGCGGAAGCGGCGTCCGGTGCACAGCACCACCTGGAGCCCGGCCCGCCGCAGCGCGCCCACGGCCTCGACCACCGGGTCGTGGAGCTGGCCGTGGGGATCGAGCAGGGTGCCGTCGATGTCGAGGGCGACGAGCTTCGTGGTCATGGTCGGAGGGGGTCCGTCAGGAGGGCAGGGGGAGACCGTCAGGGGGAAGCCGAGTGTGACGCGCGCCGCGTCCAGCGGCCAGTCGCGAGCCAGGCGGCGGTGCTGCCGGTGGCCACCACCGAGCTCACCAGGCCGCTCGCCCACAGGCCCGTGGGGCCCAGCCCGGTGTGGTGCGAGAGCAGGTAGCCCAGCGGGATCGTCACCAGCAGGCTGTTGCCCACCGACAGCAGCATGGGCACCACGAAGTCGCCGGCGCCCTGGAGCGAGCGCATGAACACGAACTGGAAGGCCCACAGGAAGACGTTGGCGGCGGTGAAGGCCAGGAACTCGCTGCCGATCGCCACCACCTGCGGCGCGTCGCTGAAGAAGGTCACGATCTCGGTGCGGAAGACGAAGATGCCGACGGCCAGGGGCCACATGACGGCGGCCAGCGTCACCACGCCGGTGCGGATCGCCCGCCAGGCCCGGGGCACGTTGCCGGCGCCGATGGCCTGGCCCACCAGCGTGGCGCAGGCGGTGGCCATGGGGAAGCAGACCATGGGGATCACCATGCTCAGGCGCAGGCCGATGGCATAGGCCGACTGGACCTCCTCGCCGAAGCCGCCCGCCATGCGGATGAAGGCGAAGTTCACGGCCACGCCACCGATCATCTGGAGCGCCGACGGGGCCGCCAGCCGCAGGATCTCGCCGATCGCCTTCCCGTCGGGCACCAGGTGGCGCAGCCGCAGGTGCACCCGCGCGCGGCCGCGGAACAGCACGAAGGCGCCGAGCCCGATCGACACCACGTGCCCGCAGGCCACGCCGGCGGCCACGCCGCGCACCCCCAGCTCCGGGAAGCCGGCGTGTCCGAAGATCAGCAGGTACTCGGCGCCGATCGCCACCGGGAACTGCACCAGCTGGATCAGCAGCGGCGTGGTGGTGTCGCCGGCGCCGCCGAGGATCGCGCCGAAGAGCATGCTGATCACCACGCCGAAGAAGAGCAGGAAGACGAGCTGGAGGTAGGGGACGCCCAGGGCGTAGAAGGTCGGGTCGGGTCCCGCCAGCGAGAACAGCCAGCCGGGCACGAAGCCGCCCAGCAGCGCGACCACCAGCGCCAGCATGACGCCCAGGCACAGCGACTGGCCCGCCATGTGCTCGGCGCGCTCGGTGTCGCCGCTGCCCACGGCGCGCGCCATCAGCGACTGGGTGGCGAAGGTGGCCCCCATCACGAACATGAAGGCAACCTGGCGGACGGTCTGGTTGGTGATCACCACCGCCGAGATCGCCTCTTCGCCCAGGCGCGAGACGAAGGTCAGGTCGAAGAGCTGGAAGACGGCGCCGCCGAGCACGCCGCTGGCCATCAGCGGCAGCGCCAGCACGAAGAGCGAGCCGAACAGGCCGCCCTGGGTGAGGTCGCGGTTGCGCCAGCCGCCCCGGCTCACGCGTCCCGCTTCCGGGCTTCCAGCTCCTCGAGAGACTTCGGCCAGTCCTTCTTCAGCAGCTGGGAGAGCGCGCGGTCCGCCAGCAGCTTTCCGCCGGTCTGGCAGGTGGGGCAGTAGTTCGTCTCGTTGTCGGCGTAGCGGATGCGCTGGACCGGTGTTCCGCAGTCGGGACACGGCTCCTGGTAGCGGCCGTGCACCGCCATCTCGGGACGGAAGGCGGTCACCTTCTCGGGGAAGCCGTCGCCCACCTGCTCGCGCAGGCGGTCGGTCCACAGGGTGAGCGTCTGCTGGGTGGCGTCGAAGAGGGCCGCGTGCTCGGCGTCGCCCAGCTTGCGGGTGAGCCGCACCGGCGAGAGGCGCGCCCGGTGCAGGATCTCGTCCGAGTAGGCGTTGCCGATGCCCGACAGGATGTGCGGATCGGTGAGCGCCCGCTTGAGCGTGCGGTTCTGGGCGACCAGCGCCTCGCGGAACGCCCGGCGGTCGGCGCCCAGCACCTCGAGCCCGCCCGGATCGTGGCCGGCCAGCGCCGCCTCGCCGCGCACCACGTGCAGGCTGGCCCGCTTCTTCGGGCTGGCCTCGGTGAGCAGCAGCGTTCCGTCCGGGAAGTCGAAGGCGGCGAGGCCCACCTTGCGCGACGGCTTCGCACCCCGCTCGCGCCAGCGGAAGCGCCCCGCGATCATCAGGTGCACCACCACGAACAGCTCGTCCTCCAGCTCGAAGACGATGCGCTTGCCGAGCCGCCGGAAGCCCGTGACCCGCCTGCCGAAGGTCGCGGAGAGCGGCGGATCGACCGACTTGAGCAGCGACGGCCCCACCACGCGCACGTTCTCGAGCGGCCGGCCCAGGCAGCGGGCGGAGAGGCACTCGATGTAGACGGTCACGTCCGGCAGCTCCGGCATGGAGGGGAGCATGTCCCATCCGCCCCGGGCGCGCCGCCGGGCCGTCGCCGGTGGTAGGATCGCCGGGCATGCGCAACGCGTTCTTCAAGGGCCACGGTCTCGGCAACGACTACATCGCCGTCGACCCGGAGGAGCTCGACTTCAAGCTGACGCCGGCCCGCGTGCGCGCCCTGTGCGATCGCCACACCGGCGTGGGCGGCGACGGCGTGCTGGCGCTGGCGCCGTCGGCGAAGGCCCACTTCGGCCTGCGCATCTTCAACCCGGACGGCAGCGAGGCGGAGAAGTCGGGCAACGGGCTGCGCATCTTCGGGCGCTTCCTCCACGCCACGCGGCGCACCCGGCGGCGCCGGCTCACGGTCGAGACCAAGGGCGGGGTCGTCGAGCTCACCCTCGACCGGGACGAGCACGGCGACGTCCACCACGTGACCGTCGCCATGGGCCGCGCCAGCTTCCGGCCGGAGGACATGCCCTGCACCCTCGAGGTCGACGAGCTGGTGGACCAGCCGGTGCGCGCCGGATCGGTGACGCTGCGCTTCACCGGCGTGTCGGTCGGCAACCCGCACTGCGTGGTGTTCCGTCCGCCGGAGCGCCCCTGGACCGAGCGCGATCTATCGAAGCTGGGTCCGCTGCTCGAGACCCACCGCATCTTCCCGAACTTCACCAACGTCCAGCTGGCGGTGGCGAGCGGTCGCCACGACCTGTCGCTGCTCGTCTGGGAGCGCGGGGCCGGTGTCACCCAGGCGTCCGGCTCGTCGGCCAGTGCCGCGGCCTGCGCGGCGGTGCGCGGGGGGCTGCTCGAGAGTCCGGTGGTGGCGCGCATGCCCGGCGGCACGCTGGAGATCCAGGTGGGCGACGACTACGACGTGACCCTGGCGGGCCCGGTGGCAGAAGTGGCCCGCGGCCAGCTCGCCGCATCCTTCGTGCGCGGCCTCCAGTAGGGCGCCGGTCCTCTACCCGCCAAGGTAGACCCGCTCGTTGTGCCAGTGGATGTTCTCCGCGGAGATCTCCTGGTCGGGGCTCCGGGGCGGGCGAAGTCGACGACCTCCCAGGGCGTAGTACTCGCGTCCGTTGTGGAACTCGTCGTGGATTCGCGAGCTCACCTCGAGTTCCCGGTCCGGGGTGATCGTCAGGTAGCCGCGGTCGAAGAGGGTGTGGAGGTCGCTACGCAGAAGGAGGCCGTTCTCGACGCTGTGCTCTCCTCCCGACGCATAGGGCCGGACGTGGGCTGCTTCGAGCACCGGCAGCACGCGCTCGCCCGTGATGGCGCACCGGCGTTGGTAGGCGTCGGTCACGACGACGCGGAAGGACCCCTGGCCGAGACGCGGCCGGACGAGGGTCGCCTCTCCGTAGCGCTCCGTGCCCTCGTCGCGAAGTCGCAAGCCGCGTTGAGCCTCCTGAAGGCGCCGAACCATCGTTGCGCCGGGTTCCACGGTCAGATCGTAGGTCTTGCCCTGTACGATGTTGGGGCGCCAGTCCTCCGGCACCGGCACCCATTGGCTTTCCGGAAGGAAGAACGGCTGGGAGAGAAGGATGCAGCCGATCGTGAAATCCTCGCGATCCGCCGGGGATCTGCGTCGATACCGAAGCGTGCGCTCCCTCATTTCTTGGAGCGAGCGAACCCCGTTGGCGATCCCGAACGAAGACCACGCGAGGCTGATCGGCAACAGGCTCGAGTGGGCCAGCAGTCCGCCTCCCACGATGAAGTTCCGCGGGCTGTGGAGCTTGAAGAGGAAGAGATCGCCTACGCCGATGGTCTTGAAGAGCCTGGTTCCGCCCGGCTGCCAGAAGTTCACCTCGACGAGGTCGGGCTGTCGGCGGAGCAGGTCGAACCACTCGAAGTCCGTGACCGCGACGAACGACTTCATGGCTCGGCTCGGGTTCACCCCTCGAAGGTGCAGACGACCCGATCAGGATGCCGGAGGCGTCCGGGGGGCGCCACGACGCCTCGCCCCGTTCCCGGGTACCTCCTCCGGGCGGATCCGGCCGTGTCGTCGCCAACCCGTCGAGAGGAGCCACGTCCGAGGGTGCGCGACGTCTCTCAGTGCCGGGCTCCGTGGGCCCGGTGGCTCGCGAGACCAGCCATCGAACCAGGCGCCGGAAGATGCCTGGTCCAGGCGCACCGGCGGCGGCATGCCCCTTCGCTCCTTCCAGTGCTTTCGCGCATTCAAGAGGACGTAGGCCAAAGCGTTCCGCACCTCTCGCGGCGTTCGCAGACGTCGCAGGTGGTAGCGACCGAGCAGGACGGGGCCCCGCCGGTCGAACAGCCGGTTCGCGGCCCGCGCAACCCGTGCTCCGACGGCCTTCATGCCGGCGGCGAGCGCATCTCTACCCGAGGCCTCGACGATCAGGTGGAGGTGGTTGCGCTGGATGGAATAGTGGATCACCCGGAAGTCCTTCCGCGAGAGCACCTTCGCGAGGGATCGGCGGAACTCCCTGACGAACGGCTTCCTGCGCAGGGAGGGGACGTCTTCTCGTACGCGCAGGGTGACGTGCGCCGGATAGCGGCCGGGATGTGGGTCGCGCCGGACGTGGTGGACGATTCCGGGCCGCCCCTTGGGTGGACGCCCCGCGCCCGGCCGCGCTCCACCACGGCCAGAGCCCATCGGCCGTTCCTTGAAGTGCAGCTGCTTGGGCCGCGACATGCCATTTAGAATAATGCTATGTTTGGAACCTGTCAAGCTTCAAGCACGTTGACGCGGTGATCTTCCATTCACGTGGGCTTCTGGGGGATCGGCTGACGGAGGCGACGCCAGGTCGGGAGTGGGATTCGCGGCTCGGTGCGGGTGAGGTTCGGCTCTCGCCGTCGATCCCGGGACTTCAGCCTCGCGGGCGCCTCGGATCGCGCCTTCGCACCCCCTCAGCCCTCCCGCGTGCGGGCCTCGGCCTGGGCCTTCGCCTGGGCGGCGCGGCGGGCTTCGCCCAGGCGGCGGAGCTTCTCGCGGTTCGAATCGTCGACGCGGGCGTAGGCGTCCTTCCAGCTCTCGTCGCCGGGCCAGGCGAAGGGCGTCTGCACCGTGGTGCGCGGCAGGGTGGCGTTCTCCAGCAGGTCGAGGGCGATGCCCACGATGGCGCGCTGCATCTCCCGGTCGTAGGGGACACCGCAGGGGTTGCCGAGCGGGAAGTCGCTGAACACGAAGCGGGCGACGCCGCACTCCTCCACGATGTCGCGGGCCGAGCCGACCACCACGGTCGGCAGGCCGTTCGCCTCCAGGTGCCGCGCGACCAGACTCACGGTCTGGTGGCAGACCGGTCAGAGCGGCACGAGCAGCGCGACGTCGGCCGCGTCCTCGCGCAGGCGCGCGAGCACCTCCGGCGCGTCCTGCTCGATCGTGCGCCGCTGGCTGTAGTCGGTGGGCACGCCGTGGAAGCGCGGCGCGACGCCTCCGATGCGACCCTCGGCGGCGAAGGCCTCGAGCTGGGGGATCGGCAGGAAGGACGGCACGTCGTCGGTGTGGGTCGTCTGCTTGTCCCAGGCCAGGTCGTCGGTGAAGAGCCGCTCGGGCACGGGCCGACACGATTCGGAGTACACCTGCTTGCCGCCGCGCAGCACGCCCTCCACCGCGGTCTGCTCGCGGAACGGGCTGGCGGTCGTGACCAGGCCCACTCGGCACTCGGCCAGCGGCTTGCGCAGCTTCGCGAAGGGCGCGTCGGTGTGACGCGACCAGGCGTAGGGCCGCTCGTAGCCCTGGGCCGCGTAGTACTCGCGCGTGCGGTCGATGTAGGAGACGAAGCTTCGGTGGGTGATCTTCACGGGGCCCATTCTAGGTCGGCCGGCGGCGCTACTTCCAGGCGAAGACCGGCTGCTCGTAGTGGGCCACCCGCGTCGCCTCGCCGCGCAGGGCCACCTCGCGCAGCTGGTAGAGGATGGCGGCGGTGGGCGCATGGATGTGGGTGCCCAGCAGCGGGATCGAGATGACGGGCCGCTCGCTCTCGGGAATGCTGCGCAGCTGGGGCACGTCGGGACGCTCGAGCTCGCGCAGTGGCACGTGGTAGACGGCGGCCACCTCGTCCGGGTTCGGCTCCAGGCGGGCCTCCGCCCCCGCCCACACCACCACCGGCGTGATGCAGTAGCCGGAGCGCGTCGGGTAGTCGTCGAGCAGCCCCAGCACGGCGTCGTCGGCCAGGTGGAGTCCCACCTCCTCGGACAGCTCGCGCAGCGCCGCCTCGGCCGGACCCTCGCCCTCGTCGAGCCGACCGCCCGGCAGCGCCCACTGGCCGGTGTGGGCGCGCAGCTTCGCCGCGCGTCGCGTCAGCACGAAGCTGGCCACGCCCTCGGCGTCGGGCAGCAGCGCCAGCGCCACCGCGGCGTGGCGCAGGCCGTCTTCGACGTGGACGCGTCGCTCGAAGCCGGACACGTGGCCGGCGATGCGCTCGCGCAGCGCGTCGTCGAAGGGGGAGGGCATGGGGGCCAGCATAGCGCCGGCGGCGCGCGCCTCAGGGGCCGTCGCCCAGGTAGCCCAGGGCGCGCAGCCGCTCGCGCTGCTCCGCTTCGAGCGCGGTGGGCTTCGAGGCCTCGGCCGATCGCTCGAGTGCGGCGAGCCGCCGGCGGGCCTCGTCCACCAGCGCTCCGGGCGCATCCCCCGATCCGTCCGTCTGCTCGAGCGGATCCCGGCCCAGGTGCCAGGCGCGGAGCGTGCCGTCGCGGCGCACGATCAGCTTCCACGGACCGCGCTGCACGGCCAGCCGCTGCTCGCGCCGCGGTGCGTGCTCCGCGAAGTGGGCGTCCGGGTGCAGCTCCGCGACGAGGGTCCGCTCGCTCCCGACCGCCTCGTCCTCCAGCAGCGCGCGCCCGCGCAGGGTCGCCGGCCGCGGGATCCCGGCGAGCGCCAGCAGGGTCGGTGCGACGTCGAGCAGGCTCACCGGGCCGGGGTGCCGGCGCCCGGCGTCGTCGCGGCGCGGGTCGCGCACGATCAGCGGCACCGCCAGCGTCGCGCGGTGCAGGTCGATGCCGTGGAACCAGCTCGCGTGCTCGCCGAAGGCCTCGCCGTGGTCCGAGGTGATCGCCAGCACCGGCGCCTCCACGCCGCGCCGGGCCAGCGCCCGGAGCAGCGCCGCCACGCCGGCGTCCGCCGCGGCGACCTCGGCGTCGTAGAGGTCGATGGCGTGGCGCCGCTCGGCCTCGCTCAGCCGGTCGCGGCCCGCGGCCAGGTCGGTGAGGAGCTTCGAACGCACGGGTCCGTCGCCGAAGCGCCGGCTCTCGGCGCGTACGAACCGGCGGCGCAGCTCGTCGGGAGGCGCGTAGTCCGAGTGCGGCTCCATGTAGTGGACGTACAGGAAGAGGGGACGGTCGCCGTCGGGCGGAAGGTGCGCGAGCACGGCCCGGTTCACCTCTTCGGCGCGGGCCGCGCGGAAGCGGTGGACCCTGCCGTCGTCCGCCGTGATCGACCACAGCGTCTCGCTCTCGGTCTCGACCGGGACGTGGAGCGACTCCCAGGTGTCGAAGCCCCGGTCCATGCCCGTGTAGGCGTTCACGTGGACGAAGTTCCCCGACACGCCGACCGTGGTGTAGCCCGCGTCGCGGAACAGCCCGGCCAGCGTCGCCGGCCGCGACGACAGGTGGCGGTCGAAGGTGTGGGCCCCGTGCTCCGAGGGGTGCAGCGACGTGAACAGCGAGCCGATCGCCGGCTTGGTCCAGCTGCTGGTCGACAGCGCGCGGGTGAACAGCACGCCCTGGGCGGCCACGGCGTCGAGCGTCGGGGTGGTCGGCCGGTCGTAGCCGTAGGCGCCGACGTGGTCCGCGCGCAGGGTGTCGATCACGATCAGCACGACGTCGGGCGGCCGGGCCGGCGGGGGCGGCTCGCCCGGGTCGGGAGCTCCGCAGGCGACGAGCCAGAGGAGCGGCAGGAGCTGCGCCCAGGCCCGCATCGACACGCAGCATAGCGGCGCAGGGCGGGCGGTCGGACTGGCGCCCGGCCCGCGAGGCCGCGAGACTGCGCCCGTGTCGAAGCCCACGGCGACCCGCCGAAGACTGGATCTCCCCGACCGCGGCGTCGGGATCGCGCTGCTCGACTGGGGCGGGGACGGTCCGCTGGCGCTGCTGCATCACGCCAACGGCTTCTGCGCGGCGCTGTGGGAGCCGGTGGCGCTGGCCCTGCGCGAGCGCTTCCGGGTGGTCGCCATGGACGCGCGCGGACACGGCCGCTCGTCGGCGCCGGAAGGCGACGCCGCCTACACCTGGGACCACTTCGGTCTCGACGCCGGCGCGGTGGCCCGCGCGCTGCTGGCCGAGCGGGGCGAAGATCGCGCGGGGCTCGCGCTCGGCCATTCGTTCGGCGGCACCTCGCTGATGCTCGCCGCGTCGCGCGATCCGGAGCTGTTCGAGGCGCTGGTGATGGTCGACCCGGTGCTGCACCCGCCGCCGGATTCCGGCCAGCCGCGCTCGTCCCCGGCGCTCGAGCTGGCCGATCGCACCCGCAAGCGCCAGCGCGTCTTCGACAGCCGCGAGGCGGCGCGGGCGGGCCTGCGCGAGAAGGACCTGTTCGCCGGCTGGCAGCCCCGCTCCTTCGAGATCTACCTGGAGGAGGGCTTCGTCGACCGCCCCGACGGACGCGTCGAGCTGGCGTGCGATCCGGGGGTGGAGGCCGCGGTGTTCCGCAACGGCGTGGGCTTCGACGCCTGGGCGCCGGCGGAGCGGGTGACGACGCGCACGCTGATCCTGTGGGCCGAGGGCGGCAACTTCCCGCGCTTCGTGCACGAGGCGGTGGCGTCGCGCATGGCCGACGCCCGGGTCCACGCCGCCGCGGCGGGCCACCTGGTGCTGATGGAGGATCCGGACCTCGTCGTGCGCGAGGTGCTCGCCTTCGTCGGCGAGCGTCCCGCTCAGCGCTCGACCGGATAGCTCCGCTCCGTCCAGCCGGTCCAGCCCTCGGCCAGCGATCGCACGTGGCGGAAGCCCATGTCCTGGAGCGTGCGGGCCGCCAGCGCGCTGCGGTGACCGCCGCCGCAGTAGAGCACCAGCTTGCGCTCCCGGTCGGCGAACCAGGGATCGCGCTTCTTGTGGGAGAGGTCGGCCTTCACCTCGAGGAAGCCCCGCGGCGAGCTCTTCGCGCCGGGCACCCGGCCTGCGGCGAACTCGTCGGGCTCGCGCACGTCGACGAAGTGCCAGCCCTCCCGGTCCGGCGCGTCGAGCAGGCGCCGCGCCTCTTCCGGGCTGATCTCGAGGATCTCGCGCTTCGCGGCGTCGACGAAGTCGGCGAGCGAGCGCTGCGCGTCGGCGGCCGCCGCGGGACCGTCGCGCAGGAAGGCGATGATGGCGCGGGCGATGCGCTCGCCGCTGTCGCCGCGTCCGTACGGGTTGGGGATGCTGGCGACGCCGCGCACCCAGGCGTCGTCGCGGGCCAGCTCGTCGAGGGCGGCCTCCAGCCGCGCCGGATCGCCGCCCACCAGCCGCGCCACCCCGGCGTCGACGGCCTCGGGGCGCTCGGTGTTGGCGCGCAGCACCAGCAGCGCCTTGCCCAGCGTCGGCGCCTCCTCCTGGATGCCGCCCGAGTCGGAGACCACCAGCCAGGCCCGCGCCAGCAGGTGCAGGAAGTCGGGGTAGTCGAGCGGGTCGAGCAGGTGGACGCGGGGGACGCCCTCCAGCACGGCGCGGGTGGGCCCCTGCACCGACGGGTTCGGGTGGACCGGGAAGGCCAGGGCGGTGTCCGCGTGGGACTCGACGAAGCGGCGCAGCACCCGCAGGTTGCCCTCCATCACGCGGCCGAAGCTCTCGCGGCGATGGGTGGTGAGCACGATCAGGCGCGGCGCGTCGACGCGGGAGAGGTGCGCCTCCAGCGTGGCCGACGGCGCGGTGCGCCCGAGCGTCCGGGTGAGCGCGTCGATCACCGGGTTGCCGGTCAGGTGGATGGCCGACTCGGGCACGCCCTCGCGGCGCAGCGTGGCCACGTTGTGGGCGGTCGGCGCGAAGTGGAGGGTGGCGAGCTGGCTGATCAGCCGCCGGTTCATCTCCTCGGGGAAGGGGCTCGCGACGTCGCCGGTGCGCAGGCCGGCCTCGACGTGGCCCACCGGCACGCCGCGGTGGAAGGCGGCCAGGGCGCCGGCCATGGCGGTGGTGGTGTCGCCCTGCACGAGCACCAGGTCGGGCGCGGTCTCGGCCAGCAGCGGATCGAGGGCGGCGACCACGCGCGCCGCCACGTCCGACGGCGTCTGCCCCTCCTCCATCACCCGCAGGTCGCGGTCGATCCGCACGCCGAAGGCGGCCGCGTTGGCGTGGAGCAGGTCGGTGTGCTGGGAGGACGCGACCGACAGCGTGTCGACCCGGTCCGCGTGGGCTTCGAGCGCCTGCAGCACCGGGGCCAGCTTGATGATCTCGGGCCGGGTCCCGAATAGACAGAGCACCCGCTTCACGGGAGCGGAGGGTAGCGCGCGCGACCGCGTGATAGGCTGCGGGAATGATCCGACTGCACACCGCCGCCACCCCGAACGGCCGCAAGGTCTCGATCGCACTGGAGGAGCTTTCGCTCCCCTACGAGGTGGTGCGGGTCGACATCGGCGCCGACGACCACCCCACCGCCGACTTCCTGGCCCTCACCCCGAACCACAAGATCCCGGTGATCGAGGACGACGGGCTGGTGGTCTGGGAGTCGGGCGCCATCCTGCTCCACCTGGCCGAGAAGCACGGCGGTCTGCTGCCCAGCGACCCCAAGGCCCGGATCGCCGCCATCCAGTACGCCTTCTTCCAGACCGGCGGCATCGGACCCAACCTGGGCCGGCTGGCCAGCCAGCTGCGCCGCCCGGAAGCGGAGCGCAACCAGGAGATGGTGCAGATCTTCTTCGCCGAGATCGCTCGGCTGCTGGGCGTGCTCGACCGCGTCCTGTCCGACGACCGCCCCTACCTGGCCGGCGAGTACAGCATCGGCGACGTCATGCACTACCCCTGGCTCCAGCCGATGCTGGGCCTGGAGGCGCCGGCCCTGATGGATCGGCCCCGGGTGGTGAGCTGGCTTCGGCGCATCGGCGAGCGCCCGGCGGTCCAGAAGGGCATGCAGGTGCCCGAATAGCGCCGGCGGGCTTGAGAAGCGGTGGCCCCCTGCCGATGCACGGGTAGTATCTGCCGACGGAGCGCACACCAGGAGCGCAGCACCAGGCCATGTCCCAAGAAGGCCCCCCCCGTTCCGCGTCGCACCCTCCCGAGCCCGAAACCGAGGAGCTGGACCCGACCCTGTCCGGCTTCGGGGTGAACGCCGGCCTCGTCGAGGAGATCCGGCAGCGCTACGAGGTCGATCCCAGCTCGGTCCACGAGAGCTGGACGGGCCTGTTCGAGCCCCACGCCGAGCCCGCGGCCCGGGCGCCGGCTGCGCCGCCGGGCGAGCCCCTGGCGCCCCGCTCGGAGATGGCCACCCAGCTGGCCGACAAGCACGCCCGCGTGCTGCGGCTCATCCACTCCTACCGCGCCCGCGGCCACCGCATCGCCGAAACCGACCCGCTGGGCGGCAGCACCTCCTACTTCCCGGAGCTGGACCCGGCCCACTACGGCTTCGGCGACGACGACCTGGATCGCCCCTACATCGCCGGCGACCTGCCCGGCGGTCCGGTGCAGACGCTCGGGCAGATCCTGGCGCGGCTGCGGGCCACCTACTGCCGCGCGGTGGGCGTCGAGTACACCCACATGCAGGACCCGGGGCACAAGGCCTGGCTGCGCGGACTGCTGGAGGAGACCCAGAACGGCACCGAGTTCGACACGACCGAGAAGCTCCGCATCCTGGAGAAGCTGTCGGCGGCCGAGCTGTTCGAGCGCTTCCTCCACACCAAGTTCCTGGGCCAGAAGCGCTTCTCGCTGGAGGGCGCCGAGGGCCTGATCCCGCTGCTGGACACCATCGTCGAGGACGCGCCGGCGCACGGCATCCGCGAGGCGGTGATCGGCATGGCCCACCGCGGACGGCTGAACGTGCTGTCGAACATCCTGGGCAAGTCGCTCGAGTCGATCTTCTCCGAGTTCGAGGACAACCCGATGATCGACAGCCCGTACGGATCGGGCGACGTCAAGTACCACAAGGGCTACTCGAACGACCGCACCACGCGCAGCGGCGAGAACGTGCACCTGTCGCTGACCGGCAACCCGTCCCACCTGGAGGCGGTGGACCCGGTGGTCGAGGGCCGCGTGCGCGCCAAGCAGATGCGCATCGGCGACCTCGCCGGCGAGACGATCCTGCCGGTGCTGGTGCACGGCGACGCCGCCTTCGCCGGCCAGGGGATCGTCGCCGAGACGCTCAACCTGTCGAAGCTGGCGGGCTACAGCACCGGCGGCACGATCCACGTGGTCGTGAACAACCAGATCGGCTTCACCACGCCGCCGTCGGAGGCGCGCTCCACCCTCTACTGCACCGACGTGGCCAAGATGATCCAGGTGCCGATCTTCCACGTGAACGGCGACGACCCGGAGGCGGTGGTCCATTGCGTGCACCTGGCGCTGGCCTTCCGCATGCGCTTCCGCTCGGACGTGGTGATCGACATGGTCTGCTACCGGCGCCACGGCCACAACGAGGGCGACGAGCCGAGCTTCACCCAGCCGCTGCTGTACGCGAAGATCCGCGCGCGCGACTCGGTGCGGAAGCTCTACACCGAGTCGCTGCTCGAGCGAGGCGTGCTGCGCCAGGAGGACGTGGACCGCATCGAGGACGACCTGTCGCAGCAGCTCGACCGGGCGCTGTCGATGATCGAGACGCGGCCGCCCGGGCCCGACGAGCCCTACGAGCCGCGCGGACCCTGGACCGGCTTCGCCCGCATGGCCCCCGAGGCCGAGCCCGACACCGGCGTGGCCATCGAGGACCTGGCCCACCTGGCCGAGCGCATCGCGACGTTGCCGCCGGGCTTCGCCGCCCACCGCAAGCTGCTCACGCTGCTCGAGAAGCGCAAGAAGGTGGTGTCCGAGGGCGCCGCCATCGACTGGGGCACCGGCGAGGCGCTGGCATTCGGATCGCTGCTGCTCGAGGGCTTCGGCGTGCGGCTCTCGGGTCAGGACAGCACCCGCGGCACCTTCAGCCACCGCCACGCCGCGCTGGTCGACCAGACCACCGCCGAGGAGTACGCGCCGCTGGCCCACCTGGCAGAGGAGCAGGGGCGCTTCGAGGTCTACGACAGCCTGCTCTCGGAGGCCGCAGTGCTCGGCTTCGAGTACGGCTACAGCCTGGCCGACCCGAACACGCTGACCATCTGGGAGGCCCAGTTCGGCGACTTCGCCAACGGCGCCCAGGTGATCATCGACCAGTTCATCAGCTCGGCCCACGTGAAGTGGCAGCGCATGAGCGGTCTGGTGATGCTGCTGCCCCACGGCTACGAGGGGCAGGGACCGGAGCACTCGAGCGCCCGCATCGAGCGCTACCTCCAGAGCTGCGCCGACGACAACATGCAGGTGGTGAACTGCACCACGCCCGCCCAGTACTTCCACGTGCTGCGTCGCCAGATGACCCGGGGCTACCGCTCGCCGCTGGTGATCTTCACGCCCAAGAGCCTGCTGCGCCTGCCCCGGGCCACGTCGCGACCCGAGGACCTGGCCCACGGCCGCTTCGCCCACGTGATCGACGACGCGGAGGCCGCCGCCCAGGCCGAGGCCGTGGAGCGCGTGGTGCTGTGCAGCGGAAAGGTCTACTACGAGCTGTTGGAGGAGCGCCTGCGGCGCTACGGCGACGCGGAGCTGCCCACGGCGATCGTGCGCGTGGAGCAGCTCTACCCCTGGCCCGAGGAGTCGATCGGGATGGTGCTGCGCCGCTTCCCGAACGCCCGTACCGTCGTGTGGTGTCAGGAGGAGCCGGCGAACATGGGGGCCTGGACGTTCGTGCGCGAGCGGCTGCGCCGGGCCGCCGGCGGGCTGCCGCTGGTCTACGCCGGCCGTCCCGCGTCGGCGAGCCCGGCGGTCGGATCGCCGCGCCTGCACAAGCAGGGGCAGACGGCGCTGCTGCGCGACGCCTTCGACTCGAAGGACGGCTGGAGCGACTGACCGGGCGCCTCGCGCCGGCGCTGGCCGCCGTCGCGCTCCTCGCCGCCTGCGCCGCGCCCGCGCCGCCGCCCGCTCCCGAAGCGACGCCCGACGCGGCCAGTGCGACCGCGCGCGAGTCGAGCCTGGCGGCGACCCTCGGCGACCTGGCCGCGCGCGCCCTGGCCGAGGGCGACCTGGACGCGGCCGGCAACCGCTACGAGCGCTGGGCGCGGCTGGATCCGCGGTCGGCGCAGGCGCGCGTGGGTCTGGCCCGCGTGGCGGCAGCGCGCGGCGAGCCGGAGATCGCGCGCGCGCGGTTCGAGGAGGCACTGGAGCTCGATCCGGCGTCGGCCGAGGCCCACCTGGGTCTGGCCGACCTGGCGCCCGACGCGCCGGCGGAGCGCGACCACCTGGAGCGCGCGCTCCGGGCATCGCCGAACCACCCGGACGTGCTGGCGCGGCTCGCCCAGGTGACCGGCGCGGCGCCGCGTCGCGCCACGTCGCTCGCCGACGCGCTCGCCCTGGCCGAGGCCCATCCCTTCGATCCCCGCGCGCAGCTCGACGCCGGCACCCGGCTGGCCGATGCCGGTCGCAGCGACGATGCGGCGGCGCACCTCGAGGCGGTGGTCGCCCTGTGCGACGTCGACCCGGACGCGGCGGCGGCGGCGGTGGAGCGGCTGCGCCGGGTGGCGCCGGCCTGGCAGGAGCGGCGGCTGCTCCACGTCCACGTGTTCCTCGACGAGCCGCTGCGTCGGCGGCCGGGCTGGCGTTTCCGGCAGCGCCGGCTGTGGATCGAGCTGTCGGCGGCGCTGGATCCGGTGCTGGGCGTGCGCTTCGCGCCGGTCTCGTTCGCGCCCTTCGACGCGGCGCCGGCCGGGGCGACCCTCGAATCGCGCCTGCGCGGACTCGTCTACCAGACCGGATCGGGCGCGCAGCAGGCCCTGTTCGCCGGCTTCACCGCCGAGCCCACGCCGCGCCGCGTCGGCGCGAAGCGCGGGGTGGCGGCGTACCTGGGCCGGCACCTGTTCATGCGCGACGCGCCGGACGAGCCGGTCGGGCGCGTGCTGGCCCACGAGGTGATGCACGTCTTCGGCGGCATCCACGTCTCCGACGAGGTGCCCTCGCTGATGAACCCCACCGGCGCGGCGTCGAGCATCGACCCGCTCAACGTGGCGATCGCCCGCTCGATGGCCGGACGCCGCTTCGGCGCGGGCGGCCAGACGCGCAACGTGCTGCCCCACGTCGAGGTCGACGACGCGATCGGCGCCTACGAGCGGGCGCTGCGCGTGAACCTGGCCTTCCGCCGCACCGGCCTGGCCGAGCTGGTGGGCGACGCGAAGACCGTCGGCCCGCGGGCCTACGCGCGCATCCAGCAGGTCACCGGGCTCGACAGCCACATGGCCGACGTGTCGAGCTTCGTCGCGCGGCTCTACTGGCGCTCGGAGCGGCGCGTGCGGGCGGTCGCCATGCTCGAGCTGGCGGCCCAGCTCTACGGCCGCCAGAGCCCCCAGGGCCGCGCCGCCTGGACCCAGGCCGAGGTGCTGCGCCGCCGGCTGC
>JBNLVK010000294.1:0-4197 GCA_050618055.1 Myxococcota bacterium | reverse complement strand
CCGTCCACGATCCCGCGCTCGACCACGTGGTCGAACGCGGCCTCCAGGTCCTCCTCGATCCCGCGTCCCCACTGGCGCTTGCCGGCGTCCAGGAAGCTCTGGCCCCGTCCCCCGGAGCCCCGGTAGTTGACCTGGAGCACCGCCAGTCCGCCCGCCGCCAGGAACTGGACCAGCGGGTCGAACGCGCGGGTATCGCGGACCAGGGAGGGGCCGCCGTGGGGCAGCACGACCAGAGGAGGGCGCTCGACGTCCCTCGGCCGCGTCAGGAACGCCTCGACCTCGATGCCGCCGGTCGACGCGAGGCGGTGCGCCTCCACGTCCGCCAGCGTGCTCGGGTCGATCCAGGGCATGGACCGCGCGACGCGCGTGGCGGTGTTCGTCTCGGTGTCGAGGACGTAGTAGGAGCCGGGCTCCCGCGGGCCGCTCGTGACCACGACCAGGTAGCGGCGGTCGCGGCTCGTTCCCGCCACGGTCGGAACGACTCCGGGCAGCGCGTGGGCGAGCGACCGCTGGTAGCGGTCGAGGAAGGAGTCGAGGTGGTGGTACTGGGGAAGACCATCGCGCTCGTAGACCGCGCCGATGACCTCCCTCGTCGCGTAGTCGGTGAAGACGCCCACCACGTCAGCGTCGGGATGCGCGAAGACCTCGCGACCCAGCTCGCCGGTCTCCGCGGAGAGCTCGAAGAGTGCGAGGGTGTCCCGCGTGCCCTTCGCCGTCACGATGAGATCGCGACCGTTCGCCGCCATGCCGTGTGGTCGGGGGACATCCTCGGCCTTCTCCGTCTCCTTCAGCAGCCGCCAGTCGGCGTCGGCCGAGTCGCGGTACCAGAGCTTCGACTTCTGGGATCCGCGCCCCAGCGTCAGGGCGGCTCGGGGAACGGCGTCGGAGTCCGCCACCCAGTAGGTGACGCCTCCCCGCAGCCGAGCCACCCGGCGTTCCTCCTCGGGCGAGAACGCCCCTCCGCCGTCCCCGACGAGGTCCGACAGCGCCACCCGGTAGACCGACGTGGCGGCGCGGGTGCGCACGGACCAGAGCACCTCCTCTCCCGCCGAGGGAAGCAGGTCGACGAAGGCCCCCTTCGCGCTGACCCGCTCCTCGGAGAGCTCGAGCGACCCGCCGTCCTCCGAGACCCCTACGACGAGATGGGCGGGCAGGTAGCGCGACCCGTACCGCACCAGCAGGTGTCGGTCGTCGATCCATTCGAGGCGCCGGACCCCGGCCAGGCGCGTCTGCACGTACACCTCGCCCGACGCGTCCCGCTTGCGCAGCGCGACACGATCGCGTCCCTTGCGCCGGACGATGGAGGCCAGGATCTCCCCGGACGGGTCGATCGTCATCTGCCGGATGGCGGGCGCAGCGAAGAGCGCGCTGGCGGAGGGTCCCGCCGCGGGCGCGGCGCCGGCGGCGATCGCGAGCCACGCGGTCCACGACGCGACACACGCCCGGCGCGCGAGCGCCCTCACCCGCCGGCCCCCTCCGCGCCCGCCTCCAGGACGTCCTCGCGCAGGAAGTCCAGGTACTCGTCCGACTTCTGGCCGGTGTAGATCAGGGGATAGCGTTCGAGCAGGTCGCGGTGGGACTCGCGGAGCCTGCGGAACATGCCGGCGGAGCGGTTCCGGAACCCCACCGGCGCCAGCCGCACGATACGCTTGCCGATGACGCCGCGGAAGATCAGCTCACCGGGGTAGTTGGTGCGACCGGCCTCGACGCGGAACTCCCAGAAGTCGCCGTAGTCGGGCTTGAAGTAGACGTCTCCCTCGCCGGCGGAGATCACGATGCCGCTCCAGCGGTGGGTTCCCTCGCTGACGGCGAGCAGGTGGAGGGACTTGCCCTTCGGAACGTCGGCCAGCGCGCTCGCCTGGCTGACCTCGAGCTCCGTCAGCGGGATGTCGGTCTCGACGAAGACGACCAGGATGCCCTCGTCGGGCGCGAGGACCGGGACGGTCCCAGGCGCCAGCGGGCGCGCCGGGGTGTCGAGAGGACGCACCGACGTGCACGCCACGCCCAGCGCACACGAGCAGACCAGGAACGCGGCGCGCCAGCCGCGGTCACTCAACCCGCGCCCCCGTTCGCCTCGCGCACGCGGCGGACCGCGTCCTCCACGTCCGCGGCGCGCTGGATCAGGCCGAGGTCGGACTCGTCGATGGTGCCGGAGGCGACCATCGAGCGGTGGGCGAAGTCGCGGAGCCCTTCCCAGAACTCGCCCCCCAGCGCCACGATCGGGAAGCGCTCCAGCTTGCCGGTCTGGATGAGCGTCACCACTTCGAAGGCCTCGTCCAGGGTGCCGAAGCCGCCGGGCATGACGACGAACGCGGTGGAGAACTTCACGAGCATCACCTTGCGCACGAAGAAGTGCTCGAGCTCGATGAACTCGTCCAGGTAGGCGTTCGGCTCCTGCTCCATCGGCAGCCGGATGTTGCAGCCCAGGCTGCGGCCGCCCGCTTCGCGCGCCCCGCGGTTCGCCGCCTCCATGATGCCCGGGCCGCCGCCGGTCATGACCGTGAAGCCCTCGCCGGCCAGCCGCCTGCCCAGCTCGCGCGCCGTTGCGTAGTGGGGGTTGCCCTCCCCGAAGCGGGCCGAGCCGAAGACGGTGACGCAGGGACCGATCGGGCCCAGGCTCTCGAAGGCCTTCAGGAACTCGAGGAAGATGCGCACCGCGCTCTCGAGGTCATCGGGCCGGGAGCGCCGGCCGCGCAGGAAGGCGCGTTCGGCGTCCTCCAGCTCGGCCAGGAAGGGATAGGCGGGAGGGTCTTCGCGCGCGGTCATGGAGAGGAGCCGACGTCCGGCGTCAGCCGTCGCAGGGGAAGGTCTCGCTTCCCGTCGCCTTCTTCATGCGCTTGCGGAGCTTCTGGCAGGTGCGCTCGTCCGATCCCTGGCAGCCGCGGCCGCAGTACTTGTTGCAGGCGCGCAGGGCCGAGTCGGTGAGGCCGGCGTCGGTGCAGGCCGGCACGGCGTTGCCGGGACGGGACCCCCGCGAGCGCGCGCGATCGCCCTTCTTCCCGGCATCGCTGGTGTCCGGCTGGGCGGTGGCGGCGGCCTCGGCGCCCTCTTCCGCGTCGGCGGCGAAGGCGGGAAGCGGCGCGGTCAGGCAGAGCACGATCGCGAAGCTGGAGAGCGCGATCGCTCGCACCGTTGTCCTCATGGGGTCTCCCTCTGCGCGCGATCGCCCGCGGCGCCGGCGCTGCGCCCCGGAGATTGTCGGATCGCCCCGGGGACGGCAAGCCGACGGGCGGACGCCGCTCAGGAGACCGGCAGTCCCAGCTTCTGCTGGAGCTCCTCGGGCGACAGCTGCCGGAACGACAGCTGATAGCCCTCGTAGCCGGCGATCGCGTAGAAGAGCGCGTCCATCGGGCTGGCGAACGACTTCATCAGCTCGAAGGCGAGCGTCGGGTCGAGCCGGAGCACCACGTCGAAGAAGGCCATCTCCTCGTGCTGGGCGACCAGCGCCGTCACCGCCAGCAGGTTTCCGGCGGCACAGCCCAGCAGGGCCAGCACGCCGCCCACCACGCCGAAGACCACCGAGAGCCCGCGTCCCGCCAGGCGTACGGCCAGTCCCACCAGGAAGCCCACCCCGATCGCCATGAAGCCGATCTGGTAGCCGGTGACGACCGTGATGGCCGCCCACACGGCGGCGCCCAGGAGCGAGGCGACGATCCCGGCGGCGGCGCCCAGCGGAAGGTTCTGCTCCGCCAGCAGCTTCTGCCGCAGGTGCTCGACCTGAGCCGGATCGACCTCTTCCGTCACGCCGCACAGTGTAGACCGGGGTCGCCCTCCCGCACGAGACGCAAGCTGTCTTGTCAGCGTCCGCGCAGCACCGACCGCACGAAGCGGTCGTAGCGCGCGTCCTGCTCGCTCTCGTGGTCGCGCAGCCGGTTCGCTTCGGCGCGCGCCGCCGCCTCGTCCCGGCGCCCGGCCAGCGCCAGGGCGTACACCTCGAGGTACTGGGCGGCCCGCCGCAGCGGACCGCCGGCGGCCGCGCGGCGGAACGCCAGGGCCGCACCCTCCGGATCGCGCTCCACCAGCGCCAGCGCCCCCAGGTGGTAGTCGATGCGGGGATCCTGCTCGCCGCGCTCGCGCGCTCGGATCGCCGCCGCCACCTCGCGCCAGTCGCTGTCGAGCAGCCACAGCGGCGCCGTCTGGCACTCCTCGCGCGCGTTGCGGGTCAGGTAGCGATGGGCCAGCGGCAGCCGGTCTTCG
>JBNLVK010000293.1:0-10701 GCA_050618055.1 Myxococcota bacterium | reverse complement strand
GCCGACTTCCGCCTGCTGGGACCGGACGCCACCATGCTGCGGGCAGCGGTGCCGGTCGTCGCCGTGTCCGCCGTGCGCACCGGCTGCGGCAAGTCGCAGACCGCCCGCTTCATCGTGCGGCAGCTTCACGAGCGGGGCCTGCGCTGCGTCGCGATCCGCCACCCCATGCCCTACGGCGACCTGGCCGCGCAGCGCCTCCAGCGCTTCGCCAGCCGCGCCGACCTGGCCGCGGCGCACTGCACCGCCGAGGAGCGCGAGGAGTACGAGAGCTACGTGGACCGGGGCGCCGTCGTCTACGCCGGCGTCGACTACGCGGAAATCGTGGCCGAGGCCGGGAAGGAGGCGGACCTGATCGTCTGGGACGGCGGCAACAACGACTTCCCGTTCCTGCGCCCCGACCTGCACCTGGCGGTGGTCGACGCGCTGCGCCCCGACCAGGTGGCCACCCACCACCCGGGCGAGACGGTGGCGCGCATGGCCGACGTGGTCGTGCTGAACAAGGTGGACGCGGCCGGCGCGGCCGACGTCGAGCGGGCGACCGCCGCCGTGCGCGCCCTGCGTCCCGACGTGCCGCTGCTGCGCGCCGCCTCGCCGGTGGTGCTCGAGGACGAGGACCGGGTGCGCGGTCGGCGCGTGCTGGTGGTGGAGGACGGTCCCACCACCACCCACGGCGGCATGGGCTACGGGGCCGGCTACGTGGCGGCGGTCCGCGCCGGACCGGCCGAGATCGTCGACCCGCGCCGCAGCGCCACCCCGGAGATCGCCGCGGTGTTCGAGCGCCATCCCCACCTCCAGCGCGTGCTCCCGGCCATGGGCTACGGCGAGGAGCAGCTGGCGTCGCTGCGCGCCACCATCGACGCGTCGGACGCCGAGGTGGTGGTGTCGGGCTCCCCCCTCGACCTGGCGAAGCTGCTGGGCGTGCGCCAGCCGGTGGTGCGCGCCCACTACCGCTACAAGGACCTGGACGAGCCGGGCCTGCGCGGCGTGGTCGACGCCTTCCTGGCGGAGCGCGGGCTGGCCGCGGCCACGGAGGGAGCGGGCGGGGCGTGAGGATCGTCGCCGCGCTGGGCGGCAACGCGATCCTCCAGCCCGGCCAGGCGCCGACCGCGGACGTCCAGCGCGCCAACATCGCCCGGGCCGCCCGCGCCCTGGGCGGCGTCGCCGCCGAGCACGACCTGGTCGTGACCCACGGCAACGGACCCCAGGTGGGACGCCTGGCGCGCGAGTCGGCGGCCGAGGGCGCCCCGCGCACGCTCGACGTGCTCGACGCCGAGACCGAGGGCATGCTGGGCTACTGGATCGAGCAGGCCCTGCGCAACGCGCTTCCCGGGCGCGAGGTCGCCACGCTGCTCACCCAGGTGGAGGTCGCCGGCGACGACCCGGCCTTCGCCCACCCGACCAAGCCGATCGGGGCCGACGGGCGCCTCGTCGCGTCGCCCCGGCCGCTGCGCATCCTGGCGCTGCCGGCGATCCGCCGGCTGGCCGACGCCGGCGTGCTGGTGGTGTGCGCCGGCGGCGGCGGCATTCCGGTGGTGCGCGACGCCGACGGCGGGCTCTCCGGCGTGGAGGCCGTCGTCGACAAGGATCGCACCGCAGCGCTGCTGGCCGCCGAGCTCGGCGCGGCAATGCTGCTGCTGCTCACCGACGTGGACGCGGTCCACCGGAGCTGGCCCGGGCGCGACGCGCCCATCCGCGCGATCGCACCGGCGGCCCTGCGCGCGCTGCCCCTCGACGCCGGGACGATGGGCCCCAAGGCGGAGGCCGCCTGCGACTTCGTGGAGCGCACCGGGGGCGTGGCGGCGATCGGCGCGCTCGACGACGCCGCCGAGCTGGTGGCCGGCCGGGCCGGCACGCGGGTGGCTTCCGGCTAGCGCTGCGGCAGCGCTCCCGTCAGCGACGCGCGCTGGGACAGCTCGATCCAGTTGCCGTCCGGGTCGCGCACGAAGGAGATGCGCGCCACCCGGCCGAGGGTCCGGGGCGGGTGTCCCTCCAGGCCGCCGCGCTCCACCACCCGGCGGTGCTCCGCATCGACGTCCCACACCTGGATCGTCGAGTAGCGGAAGCCCTTCGCCTGCATCCGCCGGTTGTTCGCCTCGGCGACGTCGTCCGGGACGGAGGGGTCGGCGGCGAAGGAGACGAGCGATCCGCCCAGGCGGTAGCCGCGCTCGCCCTCGCGCGGGAAGCCCAGCACGCGCCCGTAGAAGTCGTGGTGGGCGGCCTCGTCGCGCACGGCGAGCCGCAGGCCGATGCCGTCCATGCCGTCGGTCCCCGGCGGCACGAGCCGGATGCGGTTGCCGTCCGGATCCATGAGCTCTCGCGGCGCGGCGAGCCCCTCCCGTGCGATCCACAGCTCGCGGTAGCCGGACGGGCCCGGCTCCTCCAGCGGATCCCGCGCGTGGTTGATCTTCATCACCGAGCCGTTCATGCCGTGGCGAAGCTGGTGCACGCCGCCGCCGGCGCGCAGCGTCTCCTCGAAGGGGAGCCCCACCTCCTGCTGCCAGAAGGCGAGCATCGCCTCGCGCTGGTTGGTGTAGAGGCCGAAGTCGACGACGTCCTTGGCCAGCTTCATTCCGCTCCCCCTGCGCTCCCCTTGCCGACCTGGCGGCCGCGTGGGACGATGGCGCGTCATGAGCGTCGATCTTCGCACCCGCGTCGACTCGGAGCACCCCCCCACCGAGGCGTCCCGTTTCTTCCGCGACACGCTGCCGGCGCTGTTCGACGCGCAGCAGGCCGACATCGCGCCCGGAGCGCGCGGGCTGCTGCTGAAGGCGCTGTGCATCGAGACCGACGGCGAGCCCTTCACCCTGTGCTGGGACGGCGACCGCGCCACGGTGAGGGAGGGAAACGCCGGCCGGGCCCGCGTGCGTCTGTCCCGGGAGCAGCTCGACGACCTGGTGCACGACCTGGCCACGCCGGTGGCGCTGATGAGCAACGGCATCCTCGACATGCCCGAGGGCGGCCTGCCCGACTACCTGAACTGGTGGCTGGTGCTGCGCGCCGCGCTCGACGGACGCCGCGTCCACGCCCCCGGCGACGTCGGCTTCGCGGGCGACGTGCGCCGGAGCTTCACGCCGGACGATCCGGACGAGGAGATGCGCGCCTTCCTGGAAGAGGCGGGCTACCTGCACATCCGCGGCGTCTTCAGCGAGAGCGAGATGGCCGCCGTCGAGGCCGACTACGACGTGGCGGCACCCCACTACGCGAAGGGCGACCCCCAGGCCTGGTTCGCCACCACGAAGGACGGGACCGAGCACCTGGTGCGGATGGAGGGCTTCGAGCGCCATTCGCCGGCGACCCTCGAGCTGCTGTCCGAGGACCGCTTCCAGCGCATCGGCCGCATTCCCGGTCTCGGCCACGCCTGGCGCCAGGGGGCCGGCGCGCTCACCAAGCCGATCGGCGTGGTGAAGGGCATCTCGGACGTGCCGTGGCACAAGGACTGCAGCCTGGGCCGCCACTCCTACGAGTGCTGCTCGCTGACCGTCGGCGTCTCGGTCACCGGCGCCGGCGCCGACTCGGGCCAGCTGCGCGTCATTCCCGGCACCCACCGTGCGCTGGTCTGGCCCGCCCCGTGCGCCCAGCCCGGCCTCGACCTCCAGCCCATCGACCTGCCGACGCGTACCGGCGACGTGACGGTGCACCTGTCGTGCACCCAGCACATGAGCCAGCCGCCGGTGAAGCGCGGGCGCAAGGTGCTCTACACCGGCTTCCGGCTGCGCTCGAAGAACCCGGAGGCCTCCGCGCGCGAGCGGCAGCGCCTGGACGCGGTGCGCAGCCGCACCCACACGACGGTCTCGCAGGAGCCCGGCTACCTCGGAGAGGACGAATGAAGGACCTGACCGACAAGGTGGGCGTGGTGACCGGCGGCGGCAGCGGCATCGGACGCGGCATCGCGCTGGGCCTGGCCGGCGAAGGCATGCACGTCGCCGTGCTCGACATCCACCGGCCGAGCGCCGAGGCGGTGGTCGGAGAGATCGCCGCGGCGGGCGGGCGCGCCCTCGCGGTGGAGACCGACGTCACGCGCATGGATTCGCTCGAGTCCGCCGCGAAGCGCGTGGCCGACGAGGCCGGCGGCGCCAACGTGCTGTGCGCCAACGCCGGCGTCCTGGGACGCGTCGCGTCCCTCGACGACCACAGCGTCGAGGACTGGGAGTACACCCTCTCGGTGAACGTGCTGGGGGTCGTGAAGACCGTGAAGGCCTTCCTGCCGCTGCTGCGCCGCAGCGCGCCCGACGCCCACGTCGTGAACACCGCCTCGCTCGGCGGCCTGATCGCCACCGAGGGCTTCCCGATCGGCGCCTACATCGCCAGCAAGTACGCCTGCGTCGGCTACAGCGAGATGCTGCGCGGCGAGCTGGCGGACGAGGGCATCGGCGTCTCGGTGCTGTGCCCGGGCGTGGTGGCGTCGGACCTGCTGAACACGTCGTCGCGCAACCGTCCCGGCGGCTTCGGCGAGCAGGCGGCGCCCGACCTGGGATCGCCCAGCCAGGGCTCTCCCGCCGCCATCGCCGCCATGCCCGCCGAAGAGGTGGGACCGGTCGTGGTCGACGCCATCCGCGCCAACCGCCTGCACGTGCTCACCCACCCGGAGTCGCGGCCCATGGTGGAGCGGCGCTTCGCCGCGATCCTCGACGACTACGACTTCGCAGCGAAGCGCAGGGCCTGATCGGCCGGCCGATCCGGCCCAGCGGGGACCCTGTGCTAGGCTCCTCGCCGCTTCGCAACGCTGCTGGTCACCTGCTGCTTCGCGGCCCGTGATCGAGTGGGGCCCGTTCCGAGGCTCGCTCCCATCCACCCCCACGGCTCGAGGAGTCCCGGCATGTCGATCACGTTGCGCGTGCTCATTCTGATGGCGCTGCTGCTGGCGGCGACCGCCTCCTCCGCCGAAGAACCGCCGCCGGCGGACAAGGAGACCCCCACCGTGGTCGAAGCAGGATCCCAGGTCGGCATCGAGTACACGCTCACCCTGGAGGACGGCACCACCGTCGACACCAACGTCGGCGGCGAGGCGCTGCGCTTCCAGCAGGGCTCGGGACAGATCATCCCCGGCCTCGACAAGGAGCTGGTGGGCATGGCGGTCGGCGACGCCAAGAAGGTCACGGTCGCGCCGGAGGAGGGCTACGGCCCGGTGAACCCGGACGCCTTCACCGAGGTGCCGGTCAGCGAGCTGCCGGAAGGCGCGCGCGAGCCGGGCACGCCGCTGATGACCCAGGACGACCAGGGCCGCACCGCGCGGCTCACCGTCTCGAAGATCGACGGCGAAACCGCGACCCTCGACTTCAACCATCCGCTGGCGGGCAAGACGCTCTTCTTCGACGTGAAGGTGCTCGAGATCGAGTAGGCGGACCGGAGGGTCAGAGCGGCTCGGCGTCCTCCGGCGGCGGCTCGCTTCCCGTCTCGGTCTTGAAGTAGCTCCTCTCGTGGACCGTGTGCGCGACGTCGCGACCGACGGCGCGCACGCACTTCTGGACCAGCGAGACCGAGTTGCCGCCGAAGGCGCCCCAGCCCGAACGGCGCTCGTGAAGGAACGTCCCCGCCTCGCCGCCGTCGGCCATGGTCACCGTGCCCTCGACGCCGAAGACGGCGGCGCCGGCGCCGTAGCCCACCCAGTAGCGGGCGGCGCGGCTGCCAGCGTCGATCTTCAGGACCCGACCGGTCACGACCACGTGGCCGGTATGAGCCCCTCCGATGGGAACGGCTTCCGCGTTGTGCCCGAGGTCGCGAAGCTGGCCCGCGATCTCCTCGGCGACCACCAGGCCGAAGCTCTCGAAGTCCTCCGGGTACTTCACCCACGCGCCCTCCATGTCGAACTCGACCACGCTGACGTTCTGGGGGGGCGCCGGCGCTGCCGGGTGCTCCACGGTGGTCGGCCCGGACGGTGAGGCACAGCCCAGGACCAGCGCGGCGAACGCGACGCACACGAGCACGAGTCGATGGCACTTCATGGTTCCCTCCTCGGGTCGTAGACGGCCTGTTCCAGCAGCTGGCGGGTGAGACCGCGCAGCGCTCCGTCGAGCTGGGCCTCCTCGAGTGGCGCCCCCCGCACGAAGCCCCGCCCCTCGCTGCGCAGGCGATACGACTCGACGTAGCCGTTCGACGAGCCGGTCGCACAGTCCCACACGTCGAGCGATCCGGAGACGACCGTCTCCGAGTACCACTTCCAGAACGCCGCCGTGCCCAGCGCGATCGGAATGGCGATGACGGTCGCCGCGAAGTAGATGATCGACGTGTTGCGGTCCGGGACGTTGGTGACGACCGCGCTCCGATCGTGGCGGGCATGCAGCAGCACCTGCGCGTCCCCGCGGCACAGGCTTCCCAGGTCGCGACCCGACGTCGGAGCGCGCAGGGTGCGACCGGGTCCGCCGACGAACTGCTCGAGCTCCTCGACCATCGGCGCGGGCAACCCCTCCATCACGAACAGACGCTCGGCACCCGGCCGGAAGGGCTGCGAGACCACTCGATCGGGCAGCCGATCCTCGCGGACCTCGACGCTCGCACAACCCGAGAGCGCGACGGCCGGCAGCAGCGCGATGGCCAGGACCCTCACCCCGGGCAGGGTGCAGCATCCGCCGGCCCCCGCGCAATCGGCCGCCTCAGGCGGGGGAGCGCTCGTGGGGCTGGAGCAGGGGCTCGAAGCGGGCGCGCTCGGTGGCCTTCAGGTAGGCGTCGTAGGGCCGCACGCGACCCTCCTTGGCGGCGGCGAACAGCGCGTCGTCCATGGCCTGCATGCCCTGGGCGCGTCCCGACTGGATCAGCTGGGCGATCATGTGGGTGGCGCCCTCGCGAATGACGTTGGGCAGGCCCTGGCTGCGCAGCAGCACCTCGTGCACGGCGATGCGGCCCTTGCCCTCGGCCGAGACCAGCAGCTGCTGGGCCACGATCCCGGCCAGCGACTCGGACAGGCTCACGCGCACCTGGTTCTGCTCCGGCGCCGGGAACGCGTCGATGATGCGGTCGACGGTGCGCACCGCGCTGTTGGTGTGCAGCGTTCCGAACACCAGCATGCCCATCTCGGCGGCGGTGATGGCGATCTCGATGGTCTCGCGGTCGCGCATCTCGCCCACCAGCACCACGTCCGCGTCCTGGCGGATCGCCGCGCGCACGGCGGCGGCGAAGCTGCCGGTGTGGGCGCCGACCTCCCGGTGCGACAGGATCGACTTGCGGTTCTCGTGGACGAACTCCACCGGGTCCTCGATCGTCACGATGTGGCGCTCGTGCCGGCGGTTGATCGCGTCGATGATGGCGGCCAGCGTGGTGGACTTGCCGGACCCGGTGGGACCGGTGACCAGCACCAGGCCCTTCTGCAGGTCGGCCAGCGTCGCCACCGACTCGGGCAGCCCCAGGTCCTTCACCGACAGGATCTCCTCGGGCACGATGCGGAACACCGCGGCGGCGCCGTGCTCCTGCACCAGGTAGTTCCCGCGGAAGCGGGCCACGCCGGCCAGCGCGTAGGCGAAGTCCAGGTCTCCCTCGGCCTCGTAGGACCGCCACTGCTCCTCGTCGACGATCTCGCGCATCAGCGTGCGCAGCGCCTCGTCGGCGAGCACCGGCTCGCCCTCGACCGGGGCCAGGGCGCCCTCCACCCGCATGCGCGGCTCGACGCCCGCCGCCAGGTGCAGGTCCGAGCCCCTGGTGTCCTTCAGTGCGTGCAGCCAGCGGTCGACGGTGGGCAACGTGCGCTCCTAGGCGGCCTGACGGGCCGACGCCGATCGGTGACGGTCCGCCTCCTCGCGGGTGATGGCGCCCGACTCGAGCAGGGCGTCGATCGACTTGTCCAGGCTCTGCATGCCCTGGCGCTGGCCGGTCTGCAGGATCGACTGGATCTGGAAGACCTTGTTCTCGCGGATCAGGTTGCCGACCGCCTTGGTGATGATGAGCGTCTCGACCGCGGCGACGCGCCCGTGGCCGTCGGCCCGGTTCAGCAGGCGCTGGGACAGCACGGCGCGCAGCGACTCGCTGAGCATGGTGCGCACCTGCTCCTGCTGGTCGGCCGGGTAGGCGCCGACCACCCGGTTGATGGTGCGCAGCGAGTCCTCGGTGTGCATGGTGGCGATCACCAGGTGACCGGTCTCGGCCGCGGTCAGCGCCAGCGAGATCGTCTCCAGGTCGCGCAGCTCGCCGATCACGATCACGTCCGGGTCCTCGCGCAGCGCCGCGCGCAGCGCGCGGGCGAACGATCCGGTGTGGCGCTTCACGCTGCGCTGGTTCACCAGGCAACGCTTGCTGGTGTGCAGGTACTCGATCGGGTCCTCGATGGTGAGGACGTGGTCGCTGCGCTCCTCGTTGATCAGGTCCACCAGGCTCGCCAGCGTCGAGGTCTTGCCGCAGCCGGTGGGACCGGTGACGAGCACGAGCCCCTGGTGGTAGTTGGTGAGCTTGGCGACGTCGTGGGGAAGCCCCAGCTCGTCCAGGCTGGGCGCCTCGGCGGGGATGTGCCGGAAGACGCCGTCGATGCCGCGCTGCTCCCGGTAGAGGTTCGCGCGGAAGCGACCCAGCCCTTCCACGGTGTGGCAGAAGTCGATCTCGCCGTCGCTCTCGAACTGGCTGCGCGTGTCCGGGTCGAGGGCGCCGAGCAGCATGGAGGCCACGTCGTCGCAGGGCGGCGTGGGACCCTCCACGAGCCTTCCCGCCACCCGCATGCGCGTCGTCTGGCCGGAGCGCAGGTGCAGGTCGCTGGCGCCCTGGGAGACGGCCTGCTGGAGCACCACGTCGAGCGGGTTGTCCGGCGTGGTGAACAGGCTGGACGGCTCCTCGGTGGGCGGCGGCTTCGCCGCCTCGCGGGCCACCGCCGGGGGCGGCTTCGGCGCCGGCGCGGCCGCGCCCTCGGCCTTCTCGCGCTGCTTCGCCATCACCTGGCGCTGGGCCACGATCAGCTTGTCGAGCTGCGCCTGGTCGACGAAGCCCAGGTCGAGCAGGATGTCGCCGAGCCGGCGCTCCTCGCCGGGCCGGCCGCGCACGCGGACCGCCTCGGTGAGCTGCTCCATGCTGATCATCTTCAGGTGGATCGCGATCCGACCCATCAGCGGCACGGGGACCTTGGCCATGCGGGCTCTATCGGCCGGGCGGCCCCCGGGCTTCACCCGTCCGTCGGCTCAGCGCCTCCGTCCCAGGATCCGGCGGCGGAACTCCTGCACCACCGGCAGCCGGTCGAGCCAGCGCGAGGCGTCGGCGCGCGAGGCGTCGTGGGCGCTCGGCTCGCCGGCGTAGCCCTCCGGAATCTGGCTGTGCAGCTCCGGTGGATCCACCGACTCGTCCATGAAGTGATACTCGAAGCCGGGGATGCACAGCTCCTCGGGCGCCAGCACGTCGATGGTGCGCACCGCGTAGGTCGAGAGATCGGTGGTGGTGGCCTGCGGGGGGATCACCCAGACGTGGTGGGGTCCGGCGAAGAACAGGTACTGGATGCGGCGGTTGGTCGAGAGCACGCGGAAGCGGCGCAGCGTCCCGCCGTACATGCGGCTCGTCGAGCGGCTGGTCTCGAGCACGCCGTCGCCGAAGTCGGGCTCGTAGCCCTTCACGAAGCGCAGCGAGGTGGGGTCGTTCCTGCGGGTGAAGCGCGCGATGGGGCGCCCGCCGTTGACCAGGTTGGTGGGGTCGGCGGCGGCGCGGCGACGCGGCGCCACGAAGTCCTGGTAGGGATCCAGGCGGTCGTCCGGACCCTGGCGCAGCACCAGGGCCAGGGCGACGTCGTCGCGCACCACCCGGTTCGGGCGGCGCGCCAGCTCCTCGAGTCCGTCCTGGAGCTCGAGCGGCAGGTCGGTGGTCTCCTCGGCCGACACCTCGAGCTCGACGCCGTCCACCACCTCGGTGCGCAGGTCGCCCTTGCCGATCCAGTTCTCGCCGTGGGAGCGGATCATGTGGGACGCCGAGCGCCAGATCAGCGACACGTCCTTGTAGAACAGCCGCGGGTGGATGTCGCGCGATCCGTCCTTCCGCACGTAGGCCACGAAGAAGCGGATGTCCGGGTTCTGGCGCACGTTGGTCAGGTAGAGCGTCGTGTCGAACAGGCGCAGCTCGTAGCGCGGCGTGTAGCCCCGTGACAGCAGGCTGCGCGGACGCTTCTTCGCGGTCCCCACCGGACGCAGCCGGTAGCCGTCGTCGAGCAGGCGCCGGAAGGCACGCGCCACCTGGGCGGGCGTGCGCTCGGCGGGCCGCGGGCTCTTCACGATGCGGCGGGGCAGGGTCACGAGGCGCGGCTCACGGGGAACATTCTAGTCGTCCAGGTACCCCAGTGCGCGCAGGCGTTCCTGTGCCCGGCGGTCGACCGGGGCGCTCTGCCGCGGCGGCGCGCCCCCGGGCACCGCATCGCGCAGCGCCCGGCGCAGGGTGCGGGCCGCCTCGTGGGCGCCGCGGGGCGGAAGGCGCGCCGCCAGCAGGTCGCGCGTCTCGTCCGGGTCGAGGACCAGGTCGTAGAGGGCCTCGGGCTGCGCCGGCGCGGCGTCCGGCAGTCCCAGCCCCTCGACGTTCGGACCGCCTGGCGCGTGCACCAGCTTGTAGCGCGCGTTGCGGACCGCCCGGTGCCCGGGCCGGCGCGGCACGCCCTCGCTCACCACGTAGTGGGGCTGCACGGGCGCGCCGCCGGCCAGGAAGCTGTGACCGGCCGCGCTCTCGGGACAGGGCACGCCCAGGTAGTGGCAGAAGCCCACCATCAGGTCGACGCCGCCCACCGGGCAGTCGACCACCGCGTAGGACGGATCGACTCCG
>JBNLVK010000292.1:0-13705 GCA_050618055.1 Myxococcota bacterium | reverse complement strand
GGTGCGGCCTAGGACGCGTTGCTTCACGGGGGGGGATCCTCCTGGCGAGCTTTGATTCTACACCGGTCGTCTCCTTCTCTCTTGTTTGACTTCGCTCGCCTCCGGCTCGCTGCGCGCCGCCCCTCCGGGTCGGCTTGCGGGGGGCGGGGGCGTCGCGAGTTCCGGGCGGTCAGCCCTTCAGCGCGGCGGCGGGCGGCGGGCGGCGGGCGCGACGAGAGCGGGTGCTCTGCGTGCGTGTTGCTCGACGAGCGCGGGGTGAGCGGACGGGTCGGCGGGCCGGGTCTGCTGGCCCGCGCCCGTGTCGGGCGGGCGGCTGGCGGCGGAGGGTCGCCCGATACGGGCGCGGGCGACGAGCTTCGCGCGCGCCGGCTCGTCCGCTCAGCCCGTTCGAGTCGCGCTGCCGATCGGCGCAGCAACGCCTCTCGTCGAGGCCGCCGAGGCGCATGCCTCCGCGGCGAAGGGCTGACCGCGCGGAACTCGCGACGCCCTCGCCCCCGCAAGCGCCCTTCAGGGCGCGCGCAGCGAGCCGAAGGCGAGCGAAGTCAAATCAAAATGCACCCATGGTGAAGAAGGTCACGGCGCCCTTGGCGGCGAGCTCTACCAGCTTCTCGATGGCTTCCCAGGCCTGGTCGGAGTCGCTGTAGCCTTCGCAGCGGGCGGCCCGCTTGTCGATCAGGCGGTCCAGGTGGTTCTCGAGGCGCGCCTCCCAGACGTCGTTGTTCAGCTGGCGAGCGCGGCCGAGACGCATGGCGAAGAACTCGATCTGGGTGGTGAGGTGGCGACACTCGGAGCTGCCCTGCGGTCGCGCGTCGGCGGCCGCGGCCGGCAGCAGCAGGGCGAGGCCCAGCACGAGAGTGGCGATGTGGCGCATGATCCCTCCCCCCGGCTCCAGATCGCGAGCCCGGGTCTCCGCACCTATCGGCAGAGCGGGCGCAGAGGTGTAGGTCCGCGTCCGCGCTGGGTTCCGCTGGCAGCGGACGGCTACAGGTGCGCGGCCAGGGCTCCGGCGGTGCGGTGGGCCAGCGCCATCACCGTCCACATCGGGTTCACCGAGGGGCACTGGGGGAAGACGCCGGTGTCGGCGATCCACAGGTTCTCGACGTCGTGGCAGCGGCCCTGCTCGTCCACCACGCCCCGCTGCGGATCGCCGTGCATGCGCGTGGTGCAGAAGGCGTGGTTGCCGCCGATCACCAGGTCGGTGGGGCGCAGCGCGTGGCGGCGCAGCACGTCGGCCTCGCCCAGCGAGTGGAGCACGTCGGGCACGCCGTGCACCCCGGGCAGGATGCGCGTGGCGCCGGCGGCGAAGAAGATCTCGGCCAGCACGTAGAGGGCGCGGGCCAGGATCGGCACGTCGTCCGGGTGCAGGTGCCAGGTGAGCTTCGGATCCAGGCCGCCGCGCCGTGCCTCCACCCGACCGAGCGAGCGGTTGCAGCTTCCGATGGCGTCCCAGGTGGCCGAGAACGGCACCTCGGCCAGACGCTCCTTCAGCGCCAGGCCACTGCCGGGCATGCGCACCGCCAGCACCGCCGGCGGCGCCCACAGCGTCTCGAGCTTGAAGCCCTCGTGCAGGAAGTGCTTGCTCTGGTAGCCCTGGGTGGCGCCGAACTGGGGGTCGACCCGGTCGGGGAAGATGCCCATCACCGCGACACCCGGGTGGAACTGGAGGTTGCGTCCGACCTGGCCGGAGCGGTTGGCCAGGTCGCCGCTCTTCTGGAGCAGCACCGGCGTGGCCATGCAGCCGGCGGCCAGCACCACCGCCTTCGCCTTCACCCGGAAGCGATACGACGCGCGGCCCGTGAAGGGCTCGACGACGCGGCCCGTCACGCCGGTGGCGCGCCCTCCCGCGTGCTCCACCTGCTCGACGCGCGCCGACGTCAGCACCGTCGCGCCGCCGTGCAGCGCCTCGGGCACGAAGGTGATGTCGGTCGACTGCTTGGCGCGCGAGCGGCAGCCGGTGAAGCACTCGCCGCTGCCGCGGCAGCCGCGCACGTTGCGGGCGATGGGCTCGCTCGTGTAGCCGAGCGCGTCGCAGCCGTCGCGGAACAGCAGGTTGCGACGGCCCTGCACGTCCTCGGGCGTCGGCGACACGCCCATCACCTCGCCCACGGCGTCGTAGTGCGGGTCGAGGTCGGCCAGGTGCGTGTGCGCGAGGTCGAAGTCCTTGCACCAGCGGTCGAGCACGAAGTCGGGCGTGCGGTTGCAGATGGCCGAGTTCACCAGCGATCCGCCGCCCAGGGCGATCGCCTGCATGGTCGGCATGACGGTGCCCAGGGTCGAGCGCAGGCCGCCCTCGCGCATGGTGCGCGCCATCGAGAGCCCGCCGTCGACGCAGTAGTCGGCCGGCGTGAAGGGCGGACCCTCCTCGACCAGCGCCACCCGCTTGCCGGCCCGCGTCAGCTCGCGCGCCACCACGGCACCACCCGGGCCCGATCCCACCACCACCGCGTCCACGTCCTCCTCGAAGTCGCGGTCGTAGTCGGCGAACACGCGCAGGTCGACGTCGCTCACGACGAGCCCTCCGCGTAGCCGCCCTGCAGCGGACCGTCCAGGTCGAGCGGGCGTCCGTCGGACGGCGGCGTGCGGTCCTCCGGTCCGAGCGTGATGCTCGCGCGGCCGGCGCCGATGCGCGGGTAGAGCAGGTCGGCCTCGTGCACCGGCGTGTCGATGGCGTAGGGCGCGAGGCGCAGGCGGCGCAGCACCTCCGGGTTCGAGAAGTAGCCGAGCGTGCACAGCGCGCGCAGGCTGGTGAAGACGAGCCGGCGCAGGAACAGGCCGCTCTTCTGCCAGGCCTCGATCACCGCCATGCGCTGCTCGACGTCGAGCGACGAGAAGCGCCGGAAGCCCCCGACGCCGCCCGGCGCCGGGAAGACCAGCGTGGCGTGCTCGATCAGGAAGAACAGTGCGCGCATGAGCGTGCGCTGGCGCGGGTGGCTGGCGGTGACCAGGCGGTCGACGTAGCTGGCCACCCGGGCCTCGCGGCCCGACGGCTCGACGGCGCCGCCCGGCGGGAAGAGCGCCTCGGCCACCGCGTCGAGGGTGGTCCACTCGCCGCGCCACAGGGTCTGGCAGGGCGTGGGCGGACGCGGATAGCCGCCCAGGAGGCGGATCCCCGCCCCCACGAACAGCGCGCCGGCGAGCAGCCAACCCCACAGCATGGAGCGGATCATACCCGGGGAGCCGGCCCCGCGGGTGCAGCCCGTGGCGGCATGCCGCGGCCGGCGGCGAGCCATGAGCGCACTGCGGCCCTCGGCGCGCCCGACCGAAGTCCAACGAAAACGCATGGTTGGGTCGAAGTCCGTGCATGGCTCCGACTGCGGTGGGAGCTCCCGGGCCTGGCACGGCGCTTGCGAAAGTTCCCCCCGATGCGACCGGTCCGTTGGATCCTCTGCCTGGCGCTGGCCGCGGCCGCGCTCCCGGCCGCCGCCGGCGAGCTGGACCGCAGCTTCGCCGTGGGCCGCGGCGGCCAGCTGGTGATCGCCCTCGACTTCGGCAGCGTGGCCGTCGAGCGCCACGACGGCGACGAGCTGTCGATCCAGGCGACGGCGCGCGGCGTCGGCGCCAGCAGCGTGCGCTTCGACGCCCACAGCGAGGGCCGCGACGTCTACTTCGCCAGCGACGCCGAGCCCTGGGTCCACCTGCTGCACACCGCACCCGGCGTGCACGTGCGCGCGCGGGTGCCGCGGGGGGTTTCGGTGGAGATCCAGGGCCCCCGAAGCCTCGACGTGGCCGGAGCGCCCCACAGCGGACCGCTCCACCAGGCCGCGGCGGCCCGCCCAAACCCGTCAAGAAAGCTCCGCCCCGGCCGATGAAGTAGGAGCGGAGTTGCCTGCGCGCGTACGGGTGCGCGCGGCTCCGCAGGGTTCCGTCCGGACGGCAAGGATCGCGGACCAGCGGAAGGGTGGGGAATGTTCTCTGGCGAGTCGGTCTCCTCGGCTTCGGTCCCGGGCGAACGCGTCATCGAGCCGCCGCGCGGACTCGCCTCGCTCGAGCTGGGGGAGATCTGGGAGTACCGGGAGCTGCTCGGCTTCCTGGCTTGGCGCGACATCTCCGTCCGCTACAAGCAGTCGCTGCTCGGCGTGCTGTGGGCGCTACTGACGCCGCTCATCACCGTCGGCATCTTCAGCCTGATCTTCGGCCGCGTCGCCCGCATCCCGAGCGACGGCCTGCCGTACCCGCTGTTCTGCCTGGTCGGACTGCTGCCGTGGCTGTTCTTCGCCCAGTCGCTCCAGCGCGCCACGGCCAGCATGGTGTCCGAGCGCAACCTGCTGACGAAGGTCTACTTCCCGCGCCTGATCGTGCCGGCCGCCGCCACTCTCGCCCCGCTGGTGGACCTGGCGGTCGCCTCGACCGTGGTGGCCGCGATGCTGGCCTTCTACGGCGTGGCGCCCAGCCCGCACGCGCTCTACCTGGTGCCGCTCTGCATCGTCTGGGCCTGGATGGTGGCGATGGGCGTCGGCACCTGGCTCTCGGCGCTGAACGTGCACTTCCGCGACGTCGGCCAGATGATCCCGTTCCTGATCCAGGTCTGGCTGTACGCGTCTCCGGTGGTCTACCCGGCCTCGATGCTTCCCGACGAGTGGCGCTGGATCCACGCGCTGAACCCGATGGTCGGCGTGATCGAGGGCCTGCGCTTCGGGCTGCTGGCGCACGGAGAACCGCCGATCGCGCCGCTCCTCGTCTCGGCCGGGGTCTCGCTCGTGCTGTTCGTGAGCGGTGCCGTCTACTTCAAGCGCATGGAGCGCACGTTCTCGGACGTGGTGTAGATGCTGCGCGTCGAGCACCTCGGAAAGCGCTACCGCCTGGGCGGAATGCGGCGGGCCACCACCCTGCGCGACACGATCGCCGAGGGCCTGTGGCGACGCGGCCGCACCGCTCCGCGCGACGACTTCTGGGCGCTGCGCGACGTGTCCTTCGACGTCGCCGAGGGCGAGGTCGTCGGCGTCGTGGGCCGTAACGGCGCAGGGAAGAGCACGCTGCTGAAGCTGCTGTCGCGCATCACCCCGCCCAGCGAGGGTCGCATCGTGCTCGCCGGACGCGTCGCGAGCCTGCTGGAGGTGGGCACCGGCTTCCACCCGGAGCTGTCGGGCCGCGAGAACATCTACATGAACGGCGCGATCCTCGGCATGACGCGCCACGAGATCCGCCGGCGCTTCGACGAGATCGTCGCCTTCGCCGAGGTCGAGGGCTTCCTCGACACGCCGATCAAGCGCTACTCGTCGGGCATGCACGTGCGCCTGGCCTTCGCCGTGGCGGCGCACCTGGAGCCGGAGATCCTGCTCGTCGACGAGGTGCTGGCGGTCGGCGACGCGACGTTCCAGCGCAAGTGCCTGGGCCGCATGGGCGAGGTCGCGCGCGGCGGCCGCACCGTGCTGCTCGTGAGCCACAACATGGCGGCGATCCAGCAGGTCACCACCCGCTGCCTGCTGTTCGAGAAGGGCTCGCTCGTGCGGGACGGCGCCACGCCCGAGGTGGTCGCGAGCTACCTGTCGGACGACGGCGGAGCGCCCGTCGCGACGGACCTCGCCAGCAGCCATCCCGACTTCCACATCCAATCGGTGCGCTTCGAGGACGACCGCCCGCCCGGCTTCGACCGGCCGCTGCGCTTCGAGATCGGCCTGGAGCTGGCGCGCCCGTTCCAGACGGTCGGCTTCGGGCTCGGCGTCTACAACTCGCTGGGCGCCCGGCTGCTGACCTCGCGCTGCGTCGTCGACCGCATCGACGAGGGCAAGACGCAGCTCGCGATCGAGATCCCGGACCACCACCTGCCCCCGGGTCGCTACGCGCTGTCGCTGGGCATCGCCCGCGGAACGCAGAAGATCTTCTACGCGGAGAACGTCCTGCCCTTCTCGCTCTCCGACATCGGGGTCGACGACCCGCTGATCCAGCCCTACCTGGCCCAGCAGCGCGACCAGATCGGAGCGTTCATTCCGGGACGCTGGAGCAAGGACTGAGCCGTGGGGGAAACGGGAATCTCCTTCGCGCTCGGGGTCGGACGCAGCGGCACCACCCTGCTGGGTCGCATCCTGGCGCTCACCGCGACGCCCGCGCGCTTCGTGAACGAGCTGTGCCCGGGCATTCCGGAGCGCATCCCCAACCCGGTGTTCATGGTGGAGCCCGGCGACGAGGCGACCCAGCGGCGTGTGTGCGGCGCCGTCGAGGAGCTCGCCCACGGCAAGTGCCCGTTCTCCGAACGACAGGCCGTCCGCATCGAGCGCGACGACGCGGACGCCCGCCAGCTCATCGTCAAGGACGTGCACTCGCTGCTCGCCTGGCCGGAGATCGCGGGCGGGCTCCGCGGCTGGAAGGCCGTCGTCATCACCCGCGACACGGCGCGTGCCGTGGACAGCTACCTGCACGGCCACCGCCCCGGCGAGCGTCGCTACCTGGTGGAGGAGTTCGCGTACCTGGCACGACACCTGGGCGACGCCCCGCCCGGATCGCGGCTGGCCCGCGCGGCGGACGCCGCCGGACCCCGGGTCGCGCGCTACCTGCGGCGGCCGCGGCCCTTCACCCGCGAGGTCCTGCGCCAGGCCGCTGTGTCGGAGGTGCTGGCGTGCTTCCTGCGCGCCTGGGCGGAGGACGACGAGCGCGTGACCCACGTCTCCTTCGAGGAGCTGTGTCGCGATCCGCTGGGACAGGCCGTCCGCCTCTACGACTTCCTGGGGCTCGACCACGACGAACGCACGCTCGCTCGCGTGCGGGAGACGACCTCGGGCTCCAGCGACGCCTACTACGCGACGGACAAGGACAGCCGCGCCGTCCTCCAGCGCCCGCATCGCGCCCTGCGTCCGGCCGACGCCCGCCGCGTGGCGCGGCTGCTGGGCGGAGCCTGACCGTGCGCCACCGGATCGCGCGCTGGAGATCCACGACGCTCGCCTCGCGCGAGAGCCAGAGCTTCTCCCAGTGCGGAGAGGACCGCATCGTGCTCTGGCTGTTCCGGGTGTTCGGCATCGAGCAGCCGCGCTACCTGGACGTGGGCGCCCACCACCCGACGCGCCAGAGCAACACGTTCCTCTTCCACCGGCTGAGCGGGAGCGGTGTGCTGGTCGAGCCCAACCCGCGCTGGGCCGCCGAGATCCGGCGCGGCCGTCCCCGGGACGTATGCATCGAGGCCGCCGCCGGGCCCGAGCCGCAGAGCGGCGTTCCGTTCTACGTGATGCGCTCCGACACGCTCTCGACGCTCTCGAAGGCCGAGGCCGATCGCATGGTCCGCGAGTGCGGCGAGGAGATCCGCGAGGTGCGCGAGATCGAGGTCGTCGCGCCCTCCGGAATCCAGCGCCGCCACTTCGGCGCGGGGCTGAACTTCGTGTCGCTGGACGTGGAGGGCGTCGAGCTCGACGTGCTCCGGGCCTTCGACTTCGACGCCAACCGGCCCGAGGTGTTCTGCATCGAGACCCTCTCCTACGCGACCGACGGCAGCGGCCGCAAGGCGGTCGACCTGATCGCCTTCATGGCCTCCGTCGGCTACGCGGTGCACGCCGACACCTACGTGAACACGATCTTCGTGGAAGAGGACCGGGCGCGGGGGCTGATCGCTCCCCGCGGCGCACGGGAGCGGGAAGCATGACGCCCCGGATCCCGATGGCGGCACCGTACCCCCGCCCGCTCACGCGGCTGAAGCGCGGCGTGCGCGAGGCGCTGCGCGGCCTGCGGCTGCGCCGCCGGTTCGCGGAGCAGTTCGCGGCGTTCGCGCGCATGCCCGGTGCCGACCGCTTCCCGCTCGACTGGGGCGACCGCTACCCGTGCCTGGGCGAGGACACCGGCGCCACCGCCTTCGACCGCCACTACGTCTACCACCCGGCCTGGGCGGCCCGCATCCTGCGCAAGACCGATCCGGAGGTGCACGTGGACGTCGGCTCCTGTCTCCAGTTCGTGTCGGTGGTCTCCGCCTTCGTCCCGGTCCGCTTCTTCGACTACCGCCCCGCCGATCTGCGCCTGTCGGGTGTCACGACCGACCGCGCGGACCTGACCGCGCTCGCCTTCGAGGACCGCTCGCTCGACTCGCTCTCCTGCATGCACGTGGTCGAGCACGTCGGACTCGGTCGCTACGGCGACCGGCTCGACCCGAACGGCGATCTCCAGGCCATGAGTGAGCTCCAGCGGGTGCTCGCGCCGGGAGGGAGCCTGCTGTTCGTGGTGCCGGTCGGCCGCCCGCGGCTGCGCTTCAACGGGCTGCGCATCTACTCCTACGAGCAGGTCGTCGAGGCCTTCCCGGAGCTCGACGTCGAGGAGTTCTCCCTGATTCCCGAACGGGGCCCGGAGGGCTGGATCCCGGGAGCCGGCCCGGAGCAGGTGGCGCAGCAGCACCACGGGTGTGGCTGCTTCTGGCTGCGGCGCCCCGCGGAGGACGGATCGTGACGGTCGCGCCGCAGCACGCGGAATCGGCGCGGATCTACGACGCGCGCTTCGCGTCGGGCTACATGGCCCGCTGGCCCGCGTGGAAGCGCACGCGGGTGCGCGACTGGCTGCGCACGCTCGCCCTTCCGGGTCGGGGCGTGGCCCTCGACTTCGGCTGTGGCGGCGGCGTCTTCACCGCGGTCCTGATGGAGGCGCTGCCCGGCTGGCGCGTCGTCGGCGCCGACATCAGCACACGCGCACTGGCCGAGGCCCGGGAGCGCGTGGGCGGAGCCGGCTTCGTGCCGCTCACGGAGATCGGGCAGCACGCGCCGTTCGACCTGGTCTTCTCCCACCACGTCCTCGAGCACGTGGTCGATCTGGAGCAGACGCTCGACCTGTTGCGCGACGTGCTCGCCCCCGGCGGGTCGGCCGTCCACGTCCTGCCCTGCGGAAACGCGGGGAGCCTGGAGGAGCGGCTCTGTCGCCTGCGGCGCGACGGCATCGACCCGGGCAACGGTCGCTTCTGCTTCGAGGAGCCCGGTCACCTGCGGCGGCTCGACTCGGCGGGACTGGAGCGCCTGTTCGGCGCGCGCGGCCTGTCGCTGGCCGCACAGGCCTACGCCTGCCACCGCGCCGGGGCGATCCAGTGGATCACCCGCGAGGGCGTGGAGTTCGTCCGGAGCCTGGCCGACCCCGGGGCGGCGGTCGACGCGCGCGCAGCGCGATCGCTTCGCCGGCTGCGCCGGGTGCTGGTGGGCCTCGCCCGGCTGCGATCGCTGCCGGGGCTCCGCGGCCCGACCGAACGCCTCTGCATCGCCGCCGACGCGTGGGAGTGGCGCCGGCGGCGCGGACGGCGCGACGGCAGCGAGATGTACCTGCACTTCCGGTCCGCGGGAGCCGGCACGTGTTGAACGATCTCGTCTTCGACGTGGGCATGCACACGGGGGAGGACACCGCCTTCTACCTGGCGAAGGGGTTCCGCGTCGTGGCGGTCGAGGCCGACCCGGGTCTGGTCGAGCGCGCGCGGGAACGCTTCGCCGACGCGATCGACTGCGGCCGGCTGACGATCCACCCGGTGGCGATCGCCAGCCACCAGGGGACGACCACCTTCTACCGGAACGAGGAGAAGAGCGACTGGGGAACCACCTCCCCCGCCTTCGTGGCGCGCAACGAGGCGTTCGGAAGCCGGCACACGCCCGTCGAGGTGCCGTGCATGCCGCTCGACGAGATCATCCGCTCCTCCGGCATTCCCTACTACGCGAAGATCGACATCGAGGGCGCGGACCTGCTGTGCCTGCGGTCGTTCCTCGCCTTCGACGAGCGGCCCCGCTACGTCTCGATCGAGACGAGCCTCGACGACTTCGAGGCATTCTTCGGTGAGCTGTCGCTGCTGTGGTTGCTCGGCTACCGGCGCTTCAAGACCGTCGACCAGCGGCTCAACGGAAGCGTGCGCTGCCCGGACCCTCCGCTCGAGGGGCTCTACGTGGACCAGCGCTTCGACGGCCACATGAGCGGTCCGTTCGGAGAGGAGGCGCCCGGAAGCTGGGAGGGAGTGGACGAGACGCTCGCGCGCCATCGCCGCATCCTCGAAGCGCGGCGGAGCCACACCCACCCGCGGCGGCGCTGGCGCCCGTGGCGCCGGCCCGAGCCCCTGGGATGGTACGACCTCCACGCGGCGCTTCCCCGGGAGACGGGACCGTGATCCTCGTGCGTCTCCGGGGCGGACTCGGCAACCAGATGTTCCAGTACGCGGCCGGCCTCCGGCTCGCCGTGGCGCGCGGGACGCAGCTCAAGCTCGACCTCTCGCTGCTGGAAGCGCCCCACCGCTTCGGCGCCCGCCGCTTCTACGAGCTGGAGCCCTTCCGGACCGGTGCCGAGATCGCGAGCGCCGAGGAGATCGGGAGCTTCCTGCGCCGATCCCGATCCCTCTGGAGCCGCCTGCGCGGGCGCCCGCGGCGCCTGGTGCGCGAGCGGCACTTCCACTTCGACCCGACGGTCCTCGACCTTCCGGACGGCGTGTGCCTGCACGGCTACTGGCAGAGTCCGCGCTACTTCGCCGACGTCGAGGACCGGGTGCGCCGCGAGTTCGCGTTCGAGAAGGAGCCCACCGGCCGCAACGCCGAGCTCGCCGCGGAGATCGATGCCTGCACCGCGACGAGCCTCCACGTGCGTCGCGGCGACTACGTGTCGGACCCGGCGGTGCAGGCCATGCACGGGGTCTGCTCCCTCGACTACTACCGCAGGGCGATCCGATTCGTCGCGGAGCGCGTGACCGACCCCGTGTTCGTGGTGTTCAGCGACGATCCGGAGTGGACGCGCGCGAACCTGGACCTGGGAAGCGCCGGCATCCTCGTCGACCACAACGGACCCGGTCGCGGCTTCGAGGACCTGCGGCTGATGAGCCGGTGCCGGCACCACATCATGGCCAACAGCACGTTCAGTTGGTGGGGGGCCTGGCTGAACCCGAGCCCCGACAAGCTGGTGGTCGCTCCGGACCCGTGGTTCCAGGACGAGGCGCGCGACACCTCCGACCTGCTCCCCGAAGGCTGGGTGAAGCTGTGAGCGATCCCCGCGTCACCGTCCTGCTGCCGGTCCACCAGGGCGCCCGCTTCCTCGCGGAGGCGATCGAGAGCATCATCGAGCAGAGCTTCGACGACCTCGAGCTGTTGATCGTCGACGACGGATCGACCGACGCGACGCCCGACGTGATCGCCGGCTTCGCCGATCCGCGCATCCGCTGCGTCCGCAACGAGGAGCATCGCGGCCTGGTGGCGACGCTCGACCAGGGACTCCGTCTCGCGCGGGGCGAGCTCGTGGCGCGCATGGACGCGGACGACGTGAGCCTTCCCGATCGCATCGCGCGGCAGGTCGCCTTCATGGACGCACACCCGGAGGTCGGCGCCTGCGGCACCTGGGCCGTCACGTTCGGGGACGTCGAGGGGCGGCCCATGGAGTACCCGACCGGCAGCGAAGACGTGCGCTGCCAGCTGATCTTCGAGAACGCCCTCGCCCACCCTACCGTCTGCCTGCGCCGCGCGTGGTTCGGGAAGGGGGAGCTGGCCTATCGGGAGAGCGACCTCCACGCCGAGGACTACGGTCTCTGGGTCCGCGCCAGCGAGCGCTTCCCGCTGGCGAACCTGGGCGAGGTGCTGCTCCGCTACCGCATGCACGCGGGCAGCGTGAGCCGGCGTTACGCGGCGAAGCAGCGCGCCTCGGTCGCGCGCATCCAGCGTGCCGCACTGCGTCCGCTGGGAATGGAGCCGCTGGACCCGGACGCCGCCCCGCGCGACGCTGAGCGCTGGCTGGCCGACCTGCTGCGGGCCAACCGGACGCACGGCGTCCACCCGCAGGCCGCCCTCGAGCGCGCCGTCGGACGGCGCTGGCGGAAGATCACGCGGCGCGCGAACGCCAGCGGCGAAGCCGATCTCGGGCACCTGGTGGCGTCCCCGCTGACGCGCCTCGTGCCGGTCCGCGAACGCGCGCGCCTTCTCGGGCGCACCGCCCTCGTCCAGCTCCGCTCTCGTCCGGCCGCGAGCGACCCGGCCGTCCGCATTCCCCTGCCCGACGCGATGGGCGGCGTGGCCAGCTACGTGCTCGACCTGGCGGAGCTTCCCGCCGTCCGGCAGCGGGGCGTCCGACTGCTCTGGCTCGCGGCGCGGGCATCGGAGCAGACCCGGGTGTCGCACGCGACGGCCGGCTCCTGGGAGAAGCTCGATCACGTCTGGCCCGACGAGAACCTCTTCGCCGTGCTGCGGCGCATGCACCAGAGGCTGGGAAGCAGCCGTGGCCCGATCGTGGCCAGCGAGCTCTTCGGCCTGGCCTACGGCGCCCGCCACGGTGGCGGCGCCCCACTCGTCCAGATCCTCCACGGCGACATCCCCATGTACTACGACCTGGCCGCGCGCTTCGAGCCGTGGATCGACGCGTTCGTCGCGGTGAGCGAGCGGGTGGCCGAGGAGACGGTGCGACGCTTCCCGCATCGCTCCGGCGACGTGCACCACCTGCCCACCGGCATTCCCATTCCCGACCTCCGTCAGAGGGCCGCCGGAGGTCCGCTCCGGCTGGTCTACGCGGGCCGCATCGACCGCAAGAAGGGCGTGCTCGACCTGCCCGGGATCGACCGCCGACTGCGCGCCCGGGGCGAAGAGGTGGCCTGGACGGTGATCGGCGCGGGCCCGGAGGACGCGGAGCTCCAGCAGTCCTTCGATGCGGAGGCGACCGTCGACTTCGCCGGGTCCCTCGACCGCGCCGCCTGCCGAGCGCGGCTCGCCGACCACGACGTGTTCGTGCTGCCCTCCCACGGCGAGGGCCTGCCGCTCTCGCTGCTGGAGGCCATGGCGTGCGGGCTGGTGCCGGTGGTGAGCGATCTCGAGAGCGGTGTGCGCGAGGTAGTGGACGACGGTGCCACCGGCCTGCTGGCCCGGCCCGGACACCCGGAGGAGTTCGCCACGGCCATCCTGCGGCTCGCCCGCCAGCCCGACCTGCTGGCGGACTGCTCGCGGGCGGCGGCGGCCCGGGTGCGCGCGCGCCATGCGCTGCCCGAGCGCGGCGCCGCCTGGCTCGAACTGCTGGCCGACCTGGAGGCACGCCCCCCGCGCAGCAAGCCCGTCTTCCGCCGGGGCCCGAGCCGGCTCGACCGCCCCTGGCTGCCGAACGCGCTGGTGCGCTCGCTGCGGAGGCTGTTGCCGTGAGCGACCTCGTCCGACACGTCCTGGTGTTCGCCGGGCTGCTCGGGGTCGTCGCACTCCGCGCGCTGGCCGTCGCGCGCGCGCCCTTCAACTGGGACGAGTTCGCGCTGTTCGACTCGGTGGCGCGGTCGCTCGAGGACGGCGTGCTGCGCAGCGGCGGCCGGCCCGGGCTCACCCAGCTGCTGGTGATGCCGCTGGTCGAGGGCTGCCGCGACGAGGTGCGCGTCGCGCAGTGGGCGCGCGGGCTCTGGGTCGTCATCACCCTCGGCTACGTGACGGGCCTCTACGCCCTGCTCCACGAGTGGCTGCGCGACACGCGCCACCGCGTGCACGACGCCATCCTGGGTGTGGCGCTGCTGGCGCTGCTGCCGGTGTTCCTCGAGTGGTCGATCCAGGTGCGCACCGACCAGATCGCGCTGGCGGCCGCCGTCTGGGGCGGCTTCGCCCTGCTGCGCTCGGAGCGCAACCCGGGCCTGGCGCTGGCCGCCGGGCTCGCCTTCGGCGTGGGCTGGCTGTCGTCGCAGAAGCTGGCCTACGCGGCGGCGCTGGCGGGCCTGCTGGCCGCCGGACGCCTCTTCACCCGCGGCGACTTCGACCTGCAGCGCGACGCCTGGCGCGCGGCGCTCACGCTGGCCGGCTTCGCCACGGTGCTGCTCTGCTTCCGCAGCTTCCTGATGGCC